>JAJTHZ010000193.1 GCA_021299185.1 Lysobacteraceae bacterium
ACGCCGAGGACGGCGAGGTCCGCACCCAGGTCGAAGCGCAACTGGCCGAGGCGCGCTCGCGCGCCGGCCTGCCTGCGGCCGCCCCCGCGGCGGCCCCAGCGCCGGCTGCGGCCACCACCGCGCCTGCGGCCACGCCCGCGGCCGCGACGTCCGGACCGCGACTGACGATCGAAGTCGACATCACCCCGGAACTCGCCGCACGGCTGGCGCCGACCGACGTGCTCTATGTGTTCGCGCGCGCCGCGGAGGGCCCGCGCATGCCGCTGGCCCTGCAGCGCCTGCCGGGCGCGAAGTTCCCGCTCACGGTGACCCTCGACGACAGCATGGCCATGATGCCGTCGATGACGCTGTCGTCGGCGCAGCAGGTGGTGGTCGGGGCCCGCGTCTCCAAGACCGGCGTGGCGAATGCGCAGAGCGGCGACCTGGAGATCATCTCCGCGCCGCTGACACTGGCGACGCAGGATGGTCCACTGCGACTGGTGATCAACAGCGTCGTGCCCTGAGCGCGGCGGCGACCGTGAGGGTGCGGCAAGTGCGCCGCGCCCGCGCGACCGCGGCCGTGCCGCGGGGCCTCGACGTTGCAGGCTGGGTGGGAGCCGGTTCCACCGGCGATCGGCCTGCCGAAGCCTTCCTGCAAGGCGGTCGCCGGTGGAACCGGCTCCCACACCGTGCGCGCGTGGCGCCACGCCCCCCGCATCGGCTATAAGGCCCGCTCCCTCGCCGTCGGTCATCGCATGTCCGCCACGCAATACTGCGCCCTGCCCTCGCCGTTCCGCATGAAGCGCGGCGGCATGCTGCACGGCGCGCGCATCGCCTACGAAACCTGGGGCCGGCTGTCGGCGGCGCGCGACAACACGGTGCTGATCGTGACCGGCCTGTCGCCGGGCGCGCACGCGGCGTCCAGCGCGCTCGATCCCGGACTCGGCTGGTGGGAGGAGATGCTCGGCCCCGGCAAGGCGATCGACACCGACCGCTGGTTCGTCGTCTGCGTCAACTCGCTCGGCTCGTGCAAGGGCTCGACCGGCCCGGCCTCGCCGCATCCCGACGACGGCCTGCCGTACCGCCTGCGTTTCCCGGACCTGTGCATCGAGGACGTCGCCGAAGCCGCCTGGCAGGTCGTCGCATCGCTCGGCATCGAACGGCTGGCGGCGGTGATCGGCCCCTCGATGGGCGGCATGACCGCGCAGGCGCTGGCGCTCCTGCATCCGCAGGCCTGCCCCAACCTCGTGCTGGTGTCGTCCGCGCCGCAGGCGCAGCCGTTCGCGCTGGCGGTGCGCTCGCTGCAGCGCGAGGCGATCCGGCTCGACCCGGACTGGAAAGGCGGCCACTACGCCGCCGACGAGCACCCCGTGATGGGCATGCGCCTGGCGCGCAAACTCGGCGTCATGACCTACCGCTCGCCGCTGGAGTGGAAGCAGCGCTTCGGCCGCGCCAGGGTCGAATTCCGCCCCTGCGAACCCTTCGAGCGCGAGTTCCAGGTCGAGGCCTATCTCGAGGCCCACGCACAGCGCTTCGTCGGCTCGTTCGACCCGAACTGCTACCTGTACCTGTCGCGCGCCATGGACTGGTTCGACCTCGCCGAGTACGGCGGCACGGTGGAAGCCGCCTACCAGCGCATGGCGGTGCGTCGCGCGCTGGTGATCGGCGTCGAGACCGACATCCTGTTCCCGCTCGAGCAGCAGGAGCAGCAGGCCGAGGGCCTGCGCCTCGCGGGGGCATCGGTCGATTTCCAGACCCCGCCGTCGGTGCAGGGGCACGATGCCTTCCTGGTCGATTTCCGCCATTTCTGCCCGATCATGGCGAAGTTCCTCGGCGCGCTCTGACGCCCGGCCGCGATTGGTGCGCTGCGGCTTTGCGCACCCGTGCCACGCGCCTACACTGCGCATACAGGGGACACGACGCATGCTGCAACGCACATTCCCAGGCGCCGAGGATTTCGTCCGCGAGGTCGATGCCGCCGTGCGCGCGGGCTCCGAACGCGAGGTCACCGACGCCCTGCGCGGCGCCCTGTGCCGCATGATCCGCGAGCAGAAGGTGCGCCTGCCGGACTGCGTGTACGAGCCCTGCGGTCCGCACTACGCGCGGCGCGAGCTGTACCGCAGCGAAGACCTCGGCTACGACGTGATCGCGATGACCTGGGGGCCCGGCCAGGGCACCCTGCTGCACGACCACAGCGGCCTGTGGTGCGTCGAAGGGGTCTGGCACGGCGCACTGGAGATCACCCAGTACGACCTCGTCGAGTCGCGCGAACCGCGCTTCCGCTTCCGTCCGGTGGGCTCGATCCAGGCCGGTTGCGGCTCCGCAGGCAGCCTGATCCCGCCGCACGAGTTCCACACGATCCGCAATCCGTCCGCCGACGAGATCGCGGTGTCGGTCCACGTCTACGCGCGACCGATGACCTGCTGCCACACGTACCGCGAGGTGGAGGGCGATTGGTACGTGCGGGATCTGAAGCAGTTGGGGTTCGACTGAGGGCCGGCGGTGCGGGGCACTGCGGCGCGTGCGGTGTGCTGATTCAGGGCCCAGGGCCCAGGGCCCAGAACAGCAGGGGTTACCGCTCTTTCTGGGCCCTGGGCCCTGGGCCCTGTACCCTCGGCCCCAAGCTCCGATCGAACGCGCTGCCTCCCACGCATCCGCTACACGCGGCCGGCGAACCGCCACCCCAACACCGCCCCCGCATGGAACGGCACCACCTCGGCCGCACCGGTATCGATCCGCGTGGGCACCGTCCACGCTTCACGGACCAGCGCCACGCGTTCCTCGTTGGCCGGCAGCCGGTAGAACGCCGGGCCGTTGAGCGAGGCGAAGGCCTCGAGGCGGTCGAGCGCGCCCTCCTCCTCGAACACCTTGGCGTAGGCTTCCAGCGCCGCGGGCGCGTTGAAGATGCCGGCGCAGCCGCAGGCGGATTCCTTGTCGCCCACCGCGTGCGGGGCGGAATCGGTGCCGAGGAAGAACTTGGGGCTGCCCGAGGTGGCCGCCGCGCGCAGCGCGAGGCGGTGCTCCTCGCGCTTGGCCACCGGCAGGCAGTACATGTGCGGGCGAATGCCACCCTCGAACATCGCGTTGCGATTGATCTCGAGGTGGTGCGGGGTGATGGTGGCCGCCACGTTCGGCCCGGCATCGCGCACGAACTCCGCCGCCTGCCGGGTGGTGATGTGCTCGAACACCACCCGCAGTCCGGGAAAGCGATCGAGCGTCGGCGCCAGCACGCGCACGATGAACTCCGCCTCGCGGTCGAAGATGTCCACGTGGCGCTCGGTGACCTCGCCGTGCACCAGCAGCGGCATGCCGATCGCCTCCATGCGGCCGAGCACGGCGTCGATGCGACGGATGTCGGTCACGCCGGCGGCGGAATTGGTCGTGGCATGGGCCGGGTACAGCTTGCAGGCGGTGAACACGCCCTCGCGGAAACCCCGCTCGACCTCGTCGGCGGCGATGTCGTCGGTGAGGTAGGCGGTCATCAGCGGGGTGAACGCGAGGCCCGGCGGCAGCGCGGCGAGGATGCGCTCGCGGTAGGCGCTGCCGGCGGCGACCGTGGTCACCGGCGGCTTGAGGTTGGGCATCACGATGGCCCGCGCGAACTGGCGCGCGGTGTGCGCCACCACCCCGGACAGCATCGCGCCGTCGCGCAGGTGGACATGCCAGTCGTCGGGACGGCGCAGTTCGAGGCGGTGCGGTGCGGTCATGGCGGCCGGGCTTGTTGCGGTCGCCCATTGTCGCACCCGTCGCGTCCGCCCGGGCAGCGGCTATAATCGTCGGCCGCGCCGGAATGGCGGAATCGGTAGACGCAGCGGACTCAAAATCCGCCGCCCTTAAAAGCGTGTGGGTTCGAGTCCCACTTCCGGCACCATCGCACCGCGGCTTGCGCCGCGGGCCGCGCCGCGCCAGCATCCCCCTTCCACTCTGGGAGGGGTCCCATGCCGCGCATCCTCATCGTCGCCGTCCTGCTCGCCATCCTGCTGCCGGCGCCTGCCGATGCGCAGCGCCAGCAGAAGCAGACGACCTACGCCCTGATCCGCTGCGAGTCGCCCGGTGGCCGCGAGAGCTTCTGCCCGGCCGACACGCGACGCGGCGTGCGCCTGGTGCAGACCCTGCAGGGCCGGTGCCAGTTGGGCCGCTCCTGGGGCTACGAGGCCGGCGGCATCTGGGTGCGGGGCTGCTCCGCCGAGTTCGAGATCGGCAACCGTGGCGACGACGGCGGCTGGGGCTGGGGCCACAACGACGGCCGGGTCGTGGTCTGCGCCTCGGAGAACTTCCGCTACCAGGTCTGCGAGGTCAACACGCGCGGCGGCGTCGCCCTGGTCTCGCAGTTCAGCCGCGCCGAGTGCGTGGAGGGCCGTTCCTGGGGCTACGACCGTCGCGGCATCTGGGTCGACCAGGGCTGCGCGGCGCAGTTCGAGGTCGGCGGTGGCGCCGGCGGGCGCCCGCCGTTCGACCGCCCGCCGACGGGCGGCGACTGGAACAGCGGCGCCACCGGCAGCACCTTCGTGTGCGAATCCCGCGACGGCCGGCGCCGCTATTGCGAGGTCGACCTCGGCGGCCGCAGCGTCAGCGTGGTGCGCAACATCAGCCGCGTGCCCTGCAGCGAAGGCGACACCTGGGGCATCGACCGCCGCGGCCTGTGGGTCGACGGCGGCTGCCGCGCCGAGTTCCGGATCATCGAGGACTGGGGCAATGGCCGCCCCGGCGGCGGGCGGCCGGGCGGTGGATATCCCGACGGCGGCTACGCGGCGGGCACGGTGCGCTGCGAGTCGAAGGAGTTCAAGCGCGCCTACTGCGACACCGCGGGCGCGAACCGGGTGGAACTGCAGCGCCAGATCAGCCGCACGCCCTGCGTGGAGGGCGACACCTGGGGCTGGGACCGCCGCGGCCTGTGGGTCGACCGCGGCTGCGCCGCCGAGTTCGCGACCTTCCGCTGAGCGCGGCCCGCGCCGCCGCCATCAAGGCAGCGGCGGGCAGCCGGAGGCCTCGCGCAACGCGAGCGCCTCCGGCATCCACGCCTGCAGTTGCTGGATGCGCGTCGCGCCGGCCGGATGGGTGGACATGAACTCCGGCGGCGCGCCGCCGCCGCTGGCCTGGCCCATCCGCTCCCACAGGCCGATCGATTCGCGCGGGTCGTAGCACGCGGCCGCGGCCAGCATCAGGCCCACGCGGTCGGCCTCCGTCTCGTGGTCGCGCGAGAACGGCAGCACCAGGCCATACCGGGCGCCGGCGCCGAGCGCCGCCATCACCATCTGCTGCTGGCGCGGGTCCATGTCGCCGATCGACATGCTGGCCGCGACCTGCCCGATCTGCACCAGTTTCTGCTGCGCCATGCGCTCCGCGCCGTGGCGCAGCAGCGCGTGCGCGATCTCGTGGCCCATGATCGCCGCCAGCGCATGCTCGTTGCGCGCGACCGGGATGATGCCGGTGTAGACCGCGATCTTGCCGCCCGGCAGGCAGAACGCGTTCACCTGCGGCGATTCGATCACCGCGACCTCCCACTGGAAGGCGTCCCAGCGGGTGGTCGCCGGCACGCCGTGCGCCTTGGCGAGATACTGCTCGACCGCGGGCCCGACCTCGACCAGGCGGCGTGCGATGGTCGAGACCTGCTCCGGCAGCGGGCCGCCGCGCACGGTCTCCGACTGCGCCAGCGTCTCCTGCCAGGCCTGCAGACCGAGTTGCGCTTCCTCTTCGATCGAGGTGTCGATCAGCTGGGTGCGGCCGGTGAACGCGGCCTCCTGCTGGTGGCTGAACCAGTACCAGCCGAAGTACAGCGCCGCCAGCACCAGCACCCACCAGCGCACCCCGCCGCGCCGCTGCCCCATGCCTTGCCGGCCGTAGCCGGGAAAACGTTCGCCCGGAATCCCCATCGTCTCGTCCTCCCGCGCGCGTCGCGCCGCGCCATCATAGATCGCGCGCGACGCGGAAGCCGATCCGCGCACTGCGCACGTCCGGCGGCGACGGCGTGCGGTAGGCCGATCGGAACTGCTCGGACGCGCTGCCCCACGATCCGCCGCGCACCACGCGCCGCGCGCACCCGCGGTTGACCCAGGCACTGCCGTCGTCCGGTGCGCGCAGGAAACTGTCGTGCCAGCAGTCCTCGACCCACTCCGACACGTTGCCGTTCATGTCGAACAGGCCGAACGGATTGGCGGGATAGGTGCCCGACGGCGCCGGGCCGAAATGGCCGTCGCTGTAGCGCGGGAAGGCGCGCGTCCACGCACGCCCGGTGCGCGAGCGGTCGCCGTCGCCGGTGTAGTTGCCGACCACGCGCAGCGGATTGCCGTTGCCCCAGAAGTAGCGCGTGGTGGTGCCGGCGCGCAGCGCGTACTCGAACTCCGCTTCGCTCGGCAGCCGGTAGACGCGCCCGGTGCGTTCGGACAGCCACGCCGCGTAGGCGCTGGCATCGTTGAACGACACGTGCAGCACCGGCTCGTCGTCGCGCGCCGCCTCGCCGAGGTAGTCGCGCCGCCAGTCGACCCCGGCCCGGGTGGCGATGCGCCCGCTCTTCTCGTCGTAGATGCTGGAGTTGCCGCCGCGCTCGGCGTCGGTGACGTAGCCGCTGGCGCGCACGAAGCGGCGGAAGTCGGCCACCGTGGTCTCGGTCTGCGCCAGCGCGAAGGCGCGCGCGATGCGCACGCGGCGCTGCGGCCCCTCGTGCTCGCGCCGTCCGCGCTCGCCCGACGGCGAGCCCATGTCGAACTCGCCGACCGGGATCACCACCAGTCGCGGCGCGCTGCCCTCGCGGTCGACGAACGGATCCACGATCACGTCACCCGGGCGCTGGTTGGCGTAGGTGCGCGCATCGGCCAGCCGCGACTGCAGGTCGGCTATGCGCGGATCGTCGGGCAGCAGGGCCAGCGCGCGCGCGATCAGGCCCTCGGCCGCGCCCGCGTTGCGCGCATCCAGCGCCGCACCTGCGGCCTGGATCAGGCCGTCGGCGCGACCGCGCTTGAGGTCCAGCACGCGCGAGCGCGTGGACAACTGCGACGGCATGCCCGGCAGGATGGTCGCGGCCAGCGCCAGCAGGCGATCCGCGTCGTCGAACTGGTCCTCGCTCGCGGCGGCCAGGGCGCGTTCGAGCACCGCGGCCTCGATCTCGGCCAGGCCCTGCCTGGCCACGCCATTGCGCTCGTCCAGCGCCAGCGCCGCGCGATAGCTGTCGAGCGCGCTCTCGCCCTCGGGCTCGAAGCGCTGACCTGCGGCGAGACGCTGCGCGCCCTGGCGCAGCAGTTCTGCGACGCGCGGCTGCGCTTCGCGGCGCGCGCGCAAGGCGTCGACCGCGCTGCGCGCGGCCGGCACCGGGGCGAGCGTGGCGAGCAGCGCATCCACCTCGTCGATCTCGCCGCGGTCGAGCAGGCCGTGGCCGACCTCGACCACGGCCTCCACCACCGCCCGCAGGCCCTCGCGCGCGCCGCGATCGCGCGGATCGATCTCCAGCGCCCGCTGGTACCAGCCGAGGGCGCTGTCCTCCGCCGGCGCCACCAACCGGCCGGCGGCGGCCGCCGCCGCGGCCGCCGCGACGGCGGACTCCAGTTCATCCTGTGTTTCCGGCGACAGCCCGGCGCCTGGTGCCGCGTCCTCGCGATCCGCGACGGGTGGCGGCGTCGGCGCCGGCTCGTCCGCATCCGCGACGGGCGCATCGGGCACCACGAGCGGCACCGACAGCGGTACCGCCGCCGGCGTCGGGGCCGCCTCGCCGGCGTCCTGCAACGCCGGCGCGCCCATCCACCGCCATGCGAAGGCCAGCGCGAGCAGCGCGAGCCCCGCGGCGCCTCCGATGGCGTGGCGGTTGCGGATGGCCAAGTCGATCGCGTCCGGTGGGCGGATGGCCCGTCCGTGCGAACATAGGCAAAGCACCCAGCCGCCGCAACCGCGGCCCATCACGGACCGCCATGCACCACTGGATCGACACGCCGCAGGCGCTGGACGCGCTCGCGCAGACGCTGGCCGGCGCGCCACGCATCGGGCTCGATACCGAGTTCATGCGGGTCAAGACCTATTGGCCCGAACTGGCCCTCGTGCAGGCCTGCGTCGATGGCACGGTCTGGCTGGTCGACCC
Source organism: Lysobacteraceae bacterium (assembly GCA_021299185.1). Taxonomy (GTDB): domain Bacteria; phylum Pseudomonadota; class Gammaproteobacteria; order Xanthomonadales; family Ahniellaceae; genus UBA4656. The sequence goes on from JAJTHZ010000193.1 coordinate 8,045, forward strand.
CCTGACCTGCGGCCCGCTCGCCGCGCTCGCCCCCGTGTTCGCCCGCGCGGACCTGCCCAAGGTGATGCACAGCGCCAGCGAAGACGTGGTCGCCCTCGCGCCCGCCACCGGCGCGGGCTTCGAAGGCCTGTTCGACACCCAGGTCGCCGCGGCCTTCGCCGGCCTCGGTCCCGGCATCGGCTACCAGCGCCTGGTGGCCGACCTGCTCGGCGTCGCGCTCGAGAAGGGCGAGACGCGCTCCGACTGGATGGCGCGCCCGCTGAGCGCGCGCCAGTTGCACTACGCCGAGGCCGACGTGCTGCACCTCGACGCCCTGCATGACCTGCTCGGCGAGCGCCTCGGGCGGCGCGGCATGGTGGCCTGGTGCGCCGAGGACTGCGCGCGCCTGGCCCGCGGCGCGGTCCCGCCGGCGCAGCCGCACTGGGACTTCAAGACGCTGTGGAAGTGGCCTGCGGAGCGCCAGGTGCGGCTGCGTCGCCTGCTGGACTGGCGCGAGCAGGCGGCGCGGCGCGTCGACCGCCCGCGCCTGTGGCTGTTCGACAACCCCGCTGCCGTGGCGCTGGTCGAAGACCCGCCCGCCGACGCCCGCGCGCTCGGCGCGCGCCTCGCGACCCAGAAGGGCTTCCCCAAGCGCGAGATCGACGCCCTGTGGTCCGCGCTCGTCGCGCCGCTGGACGACGCCGATCTCGCCGACTTCCAGCCGATCCCCGAACCCCTGCGCGGCGAAGCCGAACAATGCTTCGAGGCCCTGCGCGATCGCGTCGCCACCCGCGCCGCCGCGCTCGACCTGCCGCCGGCCCTGGTCGCGCCGCGGCGCGTGCTGGAAACCCTCGCGCGCGGCCTGCCGAGCCCGGAAACCGCCGGCTGGCGGAGCACCCTGCTGGCCGAGGAACTCGCCGCCCTTGGCCTGCCGCCACCCGCCCAGCCCGCCCCCTAGCCAGCGCCCCGCCCATCCGATATATTTCGCGGCTCTTCGCGGCCCGGTTCATCGGACCGTCGGCGAACATGGGGCGGTAGCTCAGCTGGGAGAGCGTCGCGTTCGCAATGCGAAGGTCGAGGGTTCGATCCCCTTCCGCTCCACCATTCGATAGTCCGCAGGCTTCCGCCCGCATCCGAGAACCCGCCCAAGTGCGGGTTTTCTTTTGGGATTTTCGTCCCCTGCCGTCCGACCCCTGCCACTGGCAGCCGGTCCCCGCTGACGGTAACTTCGACGGTAACTCGGCTAGGACGCAGGGAGTTACCGTCAACGTGCCCACCACGAACCGGCTTACCGACAAGGCGATCACCGCCGCCCTTCGCACCGCCAAAGACAACGGCAAGCCCGCGAAGGCCACCGACGGCGACGGCATGTATCTGCTGGCCCGCCCCAACGGCTCCGCGTGGTGGCGCCTCGACTATCGCCGCCCTGACGGCAGCCGCAACACCCTGTCTCTCGGCGTCTGGCCCGAGACCTCCCTCGCGCTGGCCCGCGACAAGCGAACCGACGCGCGCCGCAAACTCGCCGCCGGCATCGATCCCAGCGACGCGCGCAAGGCCGAGACCCAAGCCGAACACGCGACCTTCGAGGCCGTCGCCCGCGAGTGGCACGCCAAGTTCGCCCCGACGTGGGCGCCCTCGCACTCGGAAAAGATCATCCGCCGATTCGAGCGCGACGCCTTCCCGTGGATCGGGCGCCGCTCCATACGGGAGATTGGTCCGCCCGATCTGCTGGCCGTCCTGCGCCGCGTGGAATCCCGCGACTGCCTCGATACCGCGCATCGGCTCCACCAGAACTGTTCGCAGGTGTTCCGCTACGCCGTCGCCACCGGACGCGCCGACCGCGACCCTGCCGGCGACCTGCGCGGCGCCCTGCCCCCGCCCAAGCGGCAGCACTACGCCACGATCACCGAACCCGCCGCGATGCGCGCCCTGCTCCGTGCCATCGACGGCTATAAGGGGTCGCCCGTGGTCGCCGCTGCCCTGCGGCTCGCCCCGCTGGTATTCGTGCGCCCCGGCGAACTCCGCAAGGCGCAGTGGGCCGAGTTCGACCTCGACGGCGCCGAATGGCGAATCCCCGCCGAGCGGATGAAGGCCCGCGTGCAGCACGTCGTTCCGCTTTCCACACAAGCGGTCGCCATCCTGCGCGACCTGGCCCCCCTCACCGCGCGCGGCGCCTCCGTGTTCCCCGGTCGCAACCACGCCAAGTGGATCAGCGAGAACACGCTCAACGCGGCCCTGCGCCGCCTCGGCTATGACGGCGACCAGTTCACCGCCCACGGCTTCCGCGCGATGGCATCGACCACGCTCAACGAACAGGGCTGGCACCGCGACGCCATCGAGCGACAACTCGCCCACGGCGAACGGGACAAGGTACGAGCGGCCTACAACTATGCCGAACACCTGCCCGAGCGGCGCAAGATGATGCAAGCGTGGGCCGACTATCTTGACGGACTGCGGCAGGGCGCGAAGGTCACGCCGATCAAGCGAACCGCGTAGCCGGTGGGATGGATATCGACGAACAATGGGCGCGTGCTATCGAGTACGCCACAACACCGTCGGCAAAACTCGATCAAGAGTCTCCGCTCAGATATCTCCGAGCCCATTGGCGAGTCATGGCAAAGGCGGAGCCGGAACTTGTGGCGCCCGCCGAGTCATGGCGCGCGAAAAATGAGGCGGTTCTTGACGCCTGCATGGCCCTGATAGCCGGCGGAACCTATCCGCCACCCGAGTTAATGATGGTCCTTCTTGAGTGTTGGGCCGAGTACGCAACCGCGCGTGGCACGCCTCGCGGCGACCTTGAGCGCATCATGCTCGGGCCATCGGTCCAGAAATCAGGGAACTATGCTAAGCGCAGGGCATGGGACCAGCGGAATCGCATCATGGCGATGACATTCTATGCCGGCATTTGCGCGGGAAAAACCCGACACTCTGCCGCAACGGCGACCCACAACCTAATCCGAGCGGAGTGGCCCGACGAAACGCCGTCCGTCGCCTCGATTCTGGACATGTTCCGCTGGATTAAGCGATCAACTGACGTGGCGGAGATTACCTCTGGGCGCGTGCGGCGCACTCGAAAGCGAAGGGTGGGGAAATTCGGCTGATTTGCTCCACTCGGAATTGCATCGGCGCATTACCAGAATCGTATGCGCTACGGCATCCGTAGCCGTCCACTCAATCGCGGGTGGACGCCTAAAGGGACACCCCGATGCACGATTCCGTGATTGGCCGCCGACTGCTCCGACTTCCCGACGTTCAGGCAATCGTTGGCCTGCGCCGCAGCGAGATTTACCGCCGCATCCGCAATGGCACCTTCCCCGCCCCGATCCGCCTAGGCACGAATGCCGTCGCGTGGCTGCAATCTGACCTCGACGCCTGGATCGCCGCGCGCGTCGCGGAGTCTCGCGGGAGCGCCGCATGAATCCGGCCCTCCGCCCCGCCGATCCGGTCAACGCGATGGTCCGTTCGCTGCGCCGCAGCCTCGACCTGTTCGCCCATCATGTTGACGGCACCGAAGCCCCGGAACTCGCCGCCGCTGGCGATGCGCTCGCCAACGCGCTCGACCGCTGGGACCGGGACCTGGCCGCCGCCCTACTGGCGAGCGCGTGCCGTGAATGACGCCCGCGCCTGCCCCCGCTGGGACCGTTGCAGCGCGCCCCTATGCCCGCTCGACCCCGATTGGATGCGACGAACCATGCTGCCGAGCGAACGCGCCTGCATCTACCTGCGCGAACTGGCGAAGCCCGATGGTCGGGCGACGCTGGCACGGGTACTGCCACCGGAAACCGTGGACCGGATAGCCGCCATCGCCCCCACGATGGTCGCCACGGCTGGCCCCCTGCGGCGTGCGCTACGGCGCGCGGCGCGGGTGCCGAGCCGGCTCGGTCAATTCCTCGACAGCAAGGGAGTGCCTGACCGTGCCCCGTAGTCGCCAACGCTTCAAGGGCCGGCGTGAATCCGGGAATTTCGTGCAACTGCCCCATTGCGTGATCGACGCCGAGAACTGGACCCGCTGCGGCGGGTCCGCTACCCGCCTGATGCTGGAACTGGCGCGGCAATACAACGGCCACAACAACGGCGACCTGTGCGCATCGATGTCTGTTCTCAAGCCGCGCGGCTGGCGATCCGCCGACGTGCTGCGCCACGCCCTGGCCGAACTGCGCCACTACGGCTTCATCGAACTGACCCGGCAAGGCGGCCTGCACCGCCCGTCCCTGTACGCGCTCGCATGGAAGCCCATCGACGCCTGCGGCGGCAAACTCGACGTGCCGGCAGCAAACACTGCATCGCACGCTTACCGCACGCCCAAGCCGCCGTATCGCCGCCCGAAACGTGGCGCGAAGGCCAGTCCGGAATCCGGAGAGCGCAGCGCCGGAAGCCGGATCAATCGCAGGGCCGCGTGAGACTGGTAGAGCCGGAATCCGGCACTAAAGTAGGCCAATCTGCTGTCCCGCCTGCTACGGATTCCGGACACCTATCTAAAATCTACCAAGCGGCATAGGCCAGCACGGATAGTGGCTGAGCCGTGAGTCGCCCGCTCACTGCTTTACTCGCAAGGGCCACGCACTGCGGATTCACCGACGGTCAGTGTCTGGTCGCCATCGAATTGCGAGAACTCTACATAGTGAACGCGAAGGCTCGCATCATCACGCCAAGCGACACGGAGACTAACTGACTCACCAAGGGCAGTCTGCAACACCTCCGGAAAGTGCCTGCCAACTCCGAACTGTCGTTCTCGCTGATCGACCAACTTCACGAACGCAGGAAACCCGCCATCCCAAGGCTGAGATTTCTCGTCCAAGCGGCCCTTGCAGAACCAAACAAAGGTGCTTTGCTTCGTGGCCGAACTCCATGCAAGGAATTGCTTGCGCCCATCGCGCTGTCCCTCTACCTCGGAGACTCGGTCAAATCGCTCCTTGAGTTCGGCGATGACCGAGTCCTGCGGCTGGCCAAGGTCTAGGCTCCCAGCCTGGACCGGCATCGAGAACGCTACTGCTGCGACCAAATGCACAGATTGACTGAGTCGGTTCACCATCGCCTCCCTTCCAGATTCCGAAACCAGCCCCAGTCTAGGGAATGACGGCGCCACAATCACGACGGTAACTCTGACGGTAGCCCCCTGCCGCAACGCGAAAGACCTTGTTTTCAATCAGTACGTTACTGATTTAGTTCGGGAGTCTTCCGCCCACCAAATCAGCCCCTCAGGTCATCCCAGAGCCGTAACCTCCGGGCCGACCCGAGTGGCCCCAGAGCAACGAAAAAGGCGCCTCGACGGCGCCTTTTTCGTTTCCGCACGCAGCGCACGCGGCGCTCTATCGACGAACCCGCGCGCGCGTCGTCGCAACACCTGCACCGCGATGGGGCCGATGTCCCGTCACCCGATCGCTCCCAGGAAATCCATCTTCCCGACCGGCACGCCGGCCTGCCGCACCAGCGCGTACACCATCGTCAGGTGGAAGTAGACGTTGGGGAAGACGTAGTGGTTGACGTAGTCGACCGACTTCATCGTGAGGTCCCGCCCGCCGGTCTTGAAGGTGACCGTGCCGCTCGAGGCCGCCTCGACCGCCAGCCGATCGACGCCCTCGATGAACGCGATCGTCTTTTCCAGCCGCGCACGCAGTTCGGCGAGGCTCGCCTCGTTGTCGTCGTACTTCGGCGGCTCGATGCCGGACAGTCGCGCGGCGCAGGCCTTGGCCACGTCGGCCGCGATCTGCACCTGGCGCGAGAACGGGAACATGTCGGGCGCGAGCCGGGCCTGCACGATGCCCTGCTCCACCGACAGCGACGGCGGCGTGCTCGCCTGCTTCTCGGCGGCCCAGGCGGCGGTCTTGTCGATCACCGCCACCGCGTTGCGCAGGGCGCGCACCAGCACGGGAAGGGACATCTGGTGGAAGGAAACGCTCATCGGGAGGCCTCGGAAAGGGTCGGAATCGGGATGGTGCGCCGGGCCAAGGACCGGCGCGCTGGCATTAGAATGACAGCGGGGCCCCGTAGCTCAGTTGGATAGAGCGTCCCCCTCCTAAGGGGAAGGTCGCACGTTCGAATCGTGTCGGGGCCGCCAACCTGTCGTCCTTCGAAAACGGTTGTACCGCCGCTCGCGGAAAGCATCGCGACGCGGAGCGCAGCGGGGGACCGACTCCCTGAGGGTGCGAGTCCCGCGGCATCGCGATCACCCGCACCTCACGGCAGGGTAACGGGCACTGGAGTAGTGTCCACCCTGCACTGCGGCCCAGCGCCGCAAAGGCCACTCCCTCGCGACGCCACTGCGTCTCGCCTCGGAGCCTCGCCGTTCCGCGCGCCGCGCGGGACACCACGGCCTCGGCCGTCCCGGATCGGCATTCCGCCCGTCCGCATCCCCCACAAGGATTCCCTCCCATGAACGCGATCAAGAGCGCTTCGCGCAATCTGCTGCAGACTGCTGCCGCCAACGGCCAGTTCAGCACCTTCACCCGCCTCGTCGAGAGCGCCGGGCTCACCGCCACGCTCGACGGCGAGGGCCCGTTCACCGTGTTCGCGCCGACCGACGCCGCCTTCGGCCAACTGCCGCTGGCCAAGCTCGACAGCCTTTCGAAGCCGGAAAACCGCGACGAGCTGGTGTCGATCCTCAACTATCACGTGCTCAAGGGCCGTCGCAGCGCCGCCGACATCGCGAAATGGGATGTCGCGCGCACGGTGAACGGCCAGCCCGCCCCGATCGCCATGGCTGACGGCAAGATGACCGTCGATGGCGCCGTGGTGGTCAATGCCGACATCGACAGCGCCAACGGCGTGATCCACGGCATCGACAAGGTGAACCTCCCGAAGGCCAAGGTCCACTGAACGAACGCGGGCCGACCGCTGCGCGAAGGGGCCAGGGAGGCCCCTTCCGCGGTCCGTGCAGCAAGCCGGTTTCGCACCGATCGCGGACGATCCGGCGCAGGCGGCCAGGCCGCCATCGGGCGTGCCGGCGAAACCGAAGCGGCCCGCATCCTGCGGACGCCCCGGGGGCTCGGCTACAATCCCGCCCCCTTGCGCCGCAGCGCATGCTCCCGGAGTTCCACCGATGACCCATCCCGTGCTCGCCGCGCTCGGTCTCGCGGCCGACAATCCCGGCACCTACCTCGGCAACGGCGAATGGTCGGCGACCCGCGATGCCGGCGTGCTGGAATCGGTCAATCCGGCGAACGGGCAGGCCATCGGCCGGGTCTACGCGGCCAACGCGGCGGACTACGAGAAGCTCGTGGCCCGCGCGCAGGAGGCCTTCGCGATCTGGCGCACCACCCCGGCCCCACGCCGCGGCGAAGCCGTGCGCATCTGCGGTGAGGCCCTGCGCCGCCACAAGGACGCGCTGGGTTCGCTGGTCACGCTCGAGATGGGCAAGATCAAGCCCGAGGGCGACGGCGAGGTGCAGGAGATGATTGACATCGCCGACTTCGCGGTCGGCCAGTCGCGCATGCTGTACGGCTACTCGATGCACTCCGAGCGCCCCGGGCATCGCATGTACGAGCAGTGGCACCCGCTGGGCCTGGTGGGCATCATCAGCGCGTTCAACTTCCCGGTCGCAGTGTGGGCCTGGAACTCGTTCCTCGCCGCCATCTGCGGCGACATCTCGATCTGGAAACCCTCGCCGAAGACGGCGCTCAGCGCGGTCGCCGCCACCCGCATCTGCAACGATGCGCTGCGTGAGCACGGCTTCCCGGACATCTTCTTCCTGTTCAACGACGCCGGCACCGAACTCGCGCAGCAGTTCGTCGACGACCACCGGATCCCGCTCATCTCGTTCACCGGCTCCAGCCAGGTCGGCCGGCTGGTCGGCGAGCGCGTGGCGCGCCGCATGGGCCGCTCGCTGCTGGAACTGGGCGGCAACAACGCGATCATCGTCGACGCCACGGCCGACCTGAAGCTCGCCATCCCCGCCATTGTGTTCGGCGCGGTCGGCACCGCCGGCCAGCGTTGCACCACCACGCGCCGCCTGATCGTGCATGAGTCGATCGCCGCCGAGGTCACGGCGAAGCTGGTCGCCGCCTACCGGCAGGTCGAGGGCCGCATCGGTGATCCGCTCGACAAGCACACCCTGATGGGCCCGCTGATCGACCAGGCGTCGGTCAAGCGCTACCTCGCGGCGGTGGATGCCGCGCGCGCGGCGGGCGGCACGATCGCCTGCGGCGGCAAGGCGCTGGAACGCGCGGGCAACTTCGTGCTGCCCACGATCGTCACCGGGCTCAAGGGCGACGATGCCATCGTGCAGACCGAAACCTTCGCCCCGATCCTCTACGTGCTGACCTACCGCACGCTGGAGGAGGCCATCGCGATCCAGAACGGCGTGCCGCAGGGCCTGTCGTCGTCGATCTTCACCACCGACCTGCGCGCGGCGGAGCGTTTCCTGTCCGCGGCCGGCTCCGACTGCGGGATCGCCAACGTCAACATCGGCACCTCGGGCGCCGAGATCGGCGGCGCCTTCGGCGGCGAGAAGGAGACCGGCGGCGGCCGCGAGTCGGGCTCGGATTCGTGGAAGGTCTACATGCGCCGGCAGACCAACACCATCAACTACTCCGACGCCCTGCCGCTGGCGCAGGGCATCAAGTTCGACCTCTGACCGCCGGCGGCGGCGAAGGCCCTACAATGGGCCGTCGCCACCGGGGTGAGCCATGAACGCACCGCCCATCCGTCAGACCAGTTCGCTGGCCGTCATCAGCCTCGTCGCGGGCCTGCTGGGCTGGACCGTGGCGCCGTTCCTGGGTTCGCTCGGGGCCGTCATCTGCGGCCACCTCGCGCGGGCCGAGATCCGGCGCGCACCGGACCGCCTGGAGGGCGACGGGCTCGCGATCGCCGGCCTGGTGCTGGGCTGGTCGATGATCATCGTCACGCTGATGTTCCTGGTCGCGCTGTTCATGTTCTTCGGCGGGCTGGCGACGATCCTCGCCTGGCTCGCCGCCAGCGCGCCCGGCCCGATCAGCACCTGAGCCCGCGCGTGACCTCGCTCTACGGTCTCACCCGCCCCTTCCTGTTTGCGCTCGACGCCGAGAAGGCCCACGGCCTCGGCCTGAAGGCGATCGAGGCGGCCTACCGCACCGGCCTCAACCCGCTGCTGGCGACGCGCCCGGCGCCGCTGCCGACGCGGGTGTTCGGCATCGACTTCCCCAACCCGGTCGGCCTCGCCGCCGGGATGGACAAGAACGGCGAACACATCGACGCACTGGCCGCGCTCGGCTTCGGCTTCATCGAGGTCGGCACCACCACGCCGCGGCCGCAGGCGGGCAACCCCAGGCCGCGCATGTTCCGGCTGCCGACCCACGAGGCCGTCATCAACCGCCTCGGCTTCAACAACGGTGGCGTCGACGCGCTGCTGGCCAACGTGGCGCGCGCGCGATTCAACGGCGTGCTCGGCATCAACATCGGGCGCAACAAGGACACGCCCAACGAGCGCGCCACCGACGACTACCTGCTCTGCCTCGACAAGGTCTACGCGGCGGCATCCTACGTGACGGTCAACATCTCCTCGCCCAACACCCAGGGCCTGCGCGACCTGCAGGAAGAGGACGCGCTGCGCCGCTTCATCGGCACCCTGCGCGAGCGCCAGGAACAGCTGGCCGCGCGGCACCGCGTGCGCAAGCCGATGCTGCTCAAGATCGCGCCCGACCTGTCGGACGCCGAACTCGACGCCATCGCACAGGTGCTGCTGGCCGCGCGCATCGACGGCGTGATCTGCACCAACACCACCATCGATCGCGCCCCGGTCGCCGGCCATCCGCTGGCCGCCGAGGCGGGCGGGCTGTCCGGCAAGCCGTTGTTCTCCAAGTCCACCGCGGTGCTGCGCGGCATGGCGCAACGACTGGACGGCAAGGTGCCGCTGGTCGGCGTCGGCGGGATCCTGTCCGGCGCCGATGCCGCGGCCAAGATCGACGCCGGCGCAAGCCTGGTGCAGTTCTACAGCGGGATGGTGTTCCGCGGCCCGGCGCTGATCGGCGAATCGGTGGCCGCCATCCGCGCGCGCCGCGAGCGCGCGGCGAAGTGAGCGCCGGCGACGGCCCGTCCGGCACCGCGCCGCTGATCGAACGCGACGCGGACCTGTCGCGGCTCAACACCTTCGGCGTCGCCGCCCGCGCGGCCGGCCTCGCGCGCGTGCGCGACCTCGACGCGCTGCCCACGGTGCTCGACGCCCCCGAGTGGCGCGACCGCCCGCTGCTGGTGCTCGGCGAAGGCAGCAACGTGCTGCTGACCCGCGACTTCGACGGCCTGGTGCTGCGCATCGAAGCCCAGCGCATCCAGCAGTCGCACTGGGCGGGCGACGACGCCGTGGTGCGCGCCGAGGCCGGGCGCGGCTGGCACGACTTCGTGCGCTGGTCGGTGGACGCCGGCTTCGGCGGGCTGGAGAACCTGTCGCTGATCCCCGGCACGGTCGGCGCCGCGCCGATCCAGAACATCGGCGCGTACGGCGTGGAACTGGCCGCTTGCATCGAGGCGGTCGAGGTCTACGACCGCGCGACGCGCGGCTTCGACCTGCTCGACCGCACGGCCTGCGCGTTCGGCTACCGCGACAGCGTGTTCAAGCGCGAACCCGCGCGGCGCATCGTCACCGCGGTGCGCTTCCGCTTCGGATCCGACTGGTCGCCGGTGCTGTCGTACCCCGGCGTGCGCGAGGAACTGGCCGCGCGCGGCGTCGTCTCGACGTCGACCCCGGCCGACGTCTCCGACGCGGTCAGCGCGATCCGTGCGCGCAAACTGCCCGATCCGCGCGTACTCGGCAACGCCGGCAGCTTCTTCAAGAACCCGCTGCTGCCGCAGGCCGAAGCCGACGCGCTGGTCGCGCGCCATCCGGGCATGCCGCGCTGGGACGCCGGCGGCGGGCGCAGCAAGATCTCCGCGGGCTGGCTCATCGAGCAGGCCGGCCTCAAGGGCCATCGCGAGGGCGACGCGGGCGTCTCGGCGCAGCATGCGCTGGTGCTGGTAAACCACGGACGCGCGAGCGGCGCGCAATTGCTGGCCCTCGCGCGGCACGTGCAGGGCGTCGTCCACGCGCGCTTCGGTGTGCACCTCGAGCCCGAACCGTTGATCCTTTGACGGCGCGCTGTCACCCTCGGCGCGCCATCCGGGAGGACATGCATGGGACTGAAGGCGCACATCAGCCTGCTCGCGCAGGCGATCGTGGTGTGGGGATTGTTCTGGCTGGCCGGCTGGCCGGATTACTTCCAGCAGTACGCCACGCTCACGATGGGCGTCGCGTGCACCCTGCTGGCCACCGCGTTCGGGGTCTACGCCGTGATGTTCCTCGCGCCCCGCCGGCGCGGCCGCCGGATGCCGATCGCGATCCGGTTCTCGTTCTACTACACGGTGCCGTTCATCATCCTCGACACCCTGTACTGCGGCATCTACCTCGGGCTCGGCTTGGATTACCTGCGCAGCCACTGGTACCTGACCGTGTTCTACGTGTCGATCTGGCTGCAGTTCCCGCCCACCGCATGGGTGCTCGACCGCATCCAGCCAGCCCCCGCCGGAGCTGCCGCGGCATGACCCGCGAAGCCGACGCCCCAACGACGGTCCCGGCGGCATCGGTGGCCCAGGCGGAACGACAGCCGGCACGCGACGCCCCGCTGGTGTCGATCCTGGTCCGCAGCATGGGGCGGCCGCAGTTGCATGACGCCCTGGCGTCGATCGGCGCGCAATCCCATCCGGCACTCGAAGCCGTGGTCGTCGCCGCGTGCGGACCCGACCACCCACCGGTTCCCGCGCAGGCCGGGCACGCGACGGTCCGGCTGGTCGTGCCGACGGAACGACTGCCGCGGCCACGGGCCGCCAATGCCGCGATCGACGCCGCGCAAGGCGAGTGGCTGGGCTTCCTGGACGACGACGACCGGCTGCTTCCCGGGCACGTCGAGGCACTGCTCGCCAGCGCCGGCGACGCGCGCCTCGCCTACGGACGCACCCGCCTGCGCGATATGCGCGGGGCCGAGCTCGGATACTTCGGCGATCCGCACCAGGTGCTGCGCCTGCTGCAGTTGCCGATCTTCCACCTGTCCGGCGCCCTGTTCCACCGCGATCTCGTCGCCCGCGGTGCGCGCTTCGACGAATCGCTGGCCGGCCACGACGACACCGACTTCTGGCTGCAGTGCTCGCGCTTGACCACGTTCTCGGCCAGCACGGCGGTGGTTTCGGAATGGGCGGTCGAGGATGGATCATCCGGCCTCGGCTTTGGCCGCAACGCCGACCCCGTCCACGCGAAGTCCGCGATGGTCGACGTGCAGGCGAAGTGGGCGGCGGTCGATGCCGCCGAACGCGACGAGGTCTCGCGGCTGCTCGCGCAGGCGCTCGATGCCGCCGCGCAGCAGCCGCACGCCGCGCTCGAGGCGGCGCGCCGCGCGCTCGCCCTGCGCCCGCGCGACCTGCATGCACTGAGCGTCTGCGCGATGCTGCTGGCGCGCAACGGGCGCGCCGGCGAGGCGGTGACCTTGCTCGAGCAGGGCCTGCGCATCGCGCCGTCCAGCCCTGAACTGGCGCAGAACCTGCGCGCGGCGCGCCGCGCCGCCGGGCTGCCGCCGACCACTCCGCCGCCTGCCCCGTGAGGCCCCGATGATCCGCGCCCGCACGCTCGTTGCCACGCTCGCCGCCCTGCTCGTGACCGGGCCCGTGAGCAGCGCCCCGCCGACCATGGCCGAGGTGCTCGAAGCGTCCACCCCCGCCGACTGGCGGCGCCCGGCCCCCGAGGACACGCTGTACCTCGATCTCGCCTCCGGCCGCGTGGTGATCGAACTCGCGCCGGCCTTCGCGCCGAAGCACGTCGCCCACATCCGCGCCCTGGCGAAGGCGAAGTACTACGACGGCCTCGCCATCGTGCGCGTGCAGGAGAACTACGTCGTGCAGTGGGGCGATCCGGACGCCGCCGACGAGGGCAAGCGCCGCGGCACGGGCGACCAGCCGCGCACCCTGGCCGCCGAATTCGCGCGCCCCATCGACGGCGCGCCGCACTTCGCGAAACTGGTCGACGGCGACGTCTACGCGCCGGAGGTCGGCCACTCGCAGGGCTTCCCCGTCGCGCGCGACCCGAAGGCCGGCCGGACCTGGCTCGCGCACTGCTACGGCATGCTCGGCGCCGGCCGCGACGAGGCCGCCGACAGCGGCGGCGGCACCGAACTCTACGTGGTGATCGGCCATGCGCCGCGCCACCTGGACCGCAACGTGACCCTGGTCGGTCGCGTGCTGTTGGGCATGGAGCACCTGACCACCCTGCCCCGCGGCACCGGCGCGCTGGGCTTCCACGAAAAAGCCGAAGACCGGGTGCCGATCCGGTCGATTCGCCTCGCCAGCGACGTGCCGGCTGCCGAACGCAGCGCGCTGCAGGTCTTCCGCACCGACACCGAGGCCTTCCGGCAACTGGTCGAAGCGCGACGCAGCCGCCGCGAGCCGTGGTTCATCGAACCCACCGGCCGCATCGAACTGTGCAACGTGCCGATCCCGGTGCGCAGCGCGAAAGACTGAGCCCGGCATGGCCAAGCAGTACGACCGCGCCTACTTCGACCGCTGGTACCGCGACCCGAAGCAGAAGGTGAAACACGGCGGCGAGTTCGTGCGCAAGGTGCGCCTGGCGCTGTCGGTGGCCGAGTACTACCTCGGCCGCCCGGTCGAGAGCGTGCTCGACGTCGGCTGCGGCGAAGGCCACTGGCGCGCACCGCTGCTGGCCGAGCGCCCGCGCCTCCAGTACCTCGGCGTCGACGCCAGCGACTACGTGGTGCGCCGTTACGGCCGCACGCGCAACCTGCACCGCGTCGCCTTCGCCGAACTGCCGCGGCTCGCCGCGCACGCCGATCGCCTGTTCGGCGGCATGCCGTCGGTGGACCTGCTGGTGTGCAGCGACGTGCTGCATTACGTGCCCACCGCCGACCTCTCGGCCGGCCTGCCGGCCTTCCGCACGCTCTGCCACGGCGTGGCCTGGATCGAGATGTTCTGCCGCGGCGACGACTTCGTCGGCGACGACGACGGCTTCATCGCCCGCCCACGCGCGTGGTACCTGCGCACCCTCTCGCGCACCGGCTGGCTGCCGCTGGGCTCCAACGCCTGGCTGCACCAGGGGCTGCGCGAACGCGCGTCGGTGCTGGAGTTGGCGGAGTCGTGACCGTGCAGTCGCCGGGGTTGCACAGTCAGCGACACCGCGCGCCAGGGCCACACTCAAGAAAGCGCCGCCATGCTTGCCGCCACAATTCCCGCAGGAGCGCCGCGCACATCGCGACCGCCACGTCTCGGCCTTGCCGCAGGCGCCATGCATCGCATGCCTCCCCGTAGGAGCGCGCTTGCGCGCGACCGTCACGTTTCGATCTTGCTGCTGGCGTCTTGAGCGCGGGCTTGTATTGCTGTCGCAAGCGACAGAGCGTTTCGCGCCGCTGCCGCGGCGCGAAACGCTTTGTCGCTTGCGACAGCAATACAAGCCCGCGCTCAAGACGCCTGCGGCA
>JAJTHZ010000106.1 GCA_021299185.1 Lysobacteraceae bacterium
GCCGCGCGACGCCGAGATCCTGCTGCCGTTCCTGCTCACCGCGGCCAGCAACGGCGCGGCGACCGGCGCATGGCCGGAACTGCGCGCGCTGGCGACCGACCCGACCGTGGTGGCCGCGATCGCGCGCCTGCAGGCGTGGAATTTCTCCACGCCCACCGGCATCCCGCAGGGCTTCGATCCGGGCGACGATCCGGCGGCGCTGCCGCAGCCCTCGTCCACCGAGGTCGCCAACTCGGTGGCCGCCACGATCTACGCCGGGTGGCGCAGCCAGGCGATCCGGCAGGTGATCGACGCCACGCTGGCGCGGATCGGCGTCGGCACCCAACTGCCGGGCAGCAACGAGGCGGTGAGCGCGCTGGCCTTCCACCTGCGCGGCTTCGCCACCCGGCGCGGCGCGGGCGTGTCGGGCGTGAACTTCTTCCAGGTCGCCAACGCGCCCTCGCCGGAGGCCGCCCGCGATTTCCTGCTGCTGCGCGCGCTGCGTGATGCGATCGCGCTGTACCAGGGCGAGTCGTTCGCCGCGGCATTCAACCGCTCGACCAACCTCGATGACCTGCGCTGGGGCCGGCTGCACCGGATCACGTTCGCGCATCCGCTGGGTGGCCCGTTCAACCTGCCCGACGCGACCGGCCTGTACGGCTTCACCAACCTGTCGGCGCAGTTGCCGGGCGTGGCGCGTCCGGGTGGCTACGAAGTGCTGGATGCCTCCGGCCACAGCGTGCGCGCCAACACCGTCAACGGCTTCACGTTCGGCAGCGGTCCGGCGCGGCGCAAGGTGGCGGAGATGACCGACGGCTTCGTGCCGCAGCAGATCCTGCCCGGTGGCCAGAGCGGCGTGCTGGGCAATCCGCTGTACGCGAGCCAGTTGGGTCGCTGGCTGACCAACCAGTACAAGCCGATGCCGCTGTCGGTGTCGGCCGCCACCACCAATCCGGCCACGGTGCTGAACTTCCAGCCGCGGCAGTAGTCCACCGAACGTGGGGCTTCACGGCGACCCTTCCCCGGGAGCGGGGGAGGGTCGGGTAGCCTACGATTGTCAGCAGAAGAGCGTTTCCCTCGACGAGGCGAGAGAAATGGCACTCATCCTCGCCTCGCGTTGGCACGCATGCGAACCATTTGTCCATACAGCGACTCAACCACTGCCCACTGGCTTGGAGATAGAGTGCTTCTGAGGTGCCCCTCCACTCCCATCGTTGCGTGCAGGTCGCTTACCCAAGGCTCATCGAGGGCGGCGCGTGTCCCTGGGCCGCATGAGCCAAAGGTGCGACATGTGTAGAGAACTCCAGCAGCGCGCCGCAGCGTTGCCAACTGGTCGTGCGCGTTGCCGGACGAGCCAGTGAGGGACAACGAGTTGGGACTCGGCGACGGTTCGGCAAAGACCCCGTTGCCGGCTAGCGCAAGGTGATCGACGGCCAGACCAACCAGCGTAGGACTGTCGGATTGCAGGACGATCCTCCAGAGCCGTTCGGCGGCCGACGAGTCGCTGATCGCAGTGTCCATGCCGGTGTTGCCCAGTATGGCGGCTTCACCCAGCGTGGAAGCGAATGCGTAGTCGTCTATAAGGCCTCCCGCGTCGCGTGCTTCCGGAGGACTGCGCAGTCGGGAAGCGAGCTCCAGCAGCTCCGAGCCTACAACGCCATCGCAGTATCCGCGCATTGCGGCAAACCAACGGGCGTGCAAAGACCTGTCGGCACCAGTGTCCGCTACCATTCCATTTCGTAGAGCCGACGCAAAGTCGGCGGCCTCATCGGAGACCTCGATTCGACGACAGACTGTCCCTGCTCGTGCAATCGCTTCTATCTGGTCAGGATCGCCGATTGGGAGCGACAGTGCGGCGTCGACTGCCTCACGAGCAGTGCGAGCTCGCACCGATTTCAGGCGCAGGGCTACATCGGCGCTGTCGCTCCGGGATTTGGTTGACGTGTTTCGAGACTCATCGGTGCCTCGTGCTCCGACGAAGCCTCGCTCGATCCCCGCTGTCTCGTCGACGGGTGATTCCGCAACAGGGGTGTCACTCGTTACACCGGCTGATGGTGCAAGCGTCTCGCCGGTTTCGATGCCCCGATGCCACATCCAGACGACGTACAAGAGCGCGACCACGCAGAGCCCAACGGCAACCGAAAGCAGAGTCCATCCACGTCGCCAACTGCCGGGTCCCCCGCTCATCGTGCGCAAACGAAGTTGCCGGCACGCACACAAATGCTGCCAATGCCTGGAAGTGTGATCCACTCCGTGCGTCGCCCATCACGATAGACGAATGTGAACCGAACGTTGCCGGGCACATTAATCGAGTTTCCGGGGCCTAGAAGGCCCGAAAGATGACCACGAACGATGGTGCAAGCATCGCGTTCGTTCATGTGCCGATCACAGTCATTGCCGCTGAACGTAACCACCTGCTCACTGAGTTGCGGCTTCATCGCGGCCCGCGGGCCTCCACCGTACGCCCCCATGATCGCGCGCCACGAGAACCCGACGAGACCGCCTCGGCCATACGTAACGCCCGTCACTGTCGTCGCCGGCATCGGTGTTCCGCGGTCGCAAGACGAATGACTCTTCGCTGTGTGATTGAACGGACGTTGCCAAGCCCGTAGTGCTTCTGATGCCGAGTTCCGGGTCGTTTGTGACGTCGATTTCGTCCGGCTGAACCGGTGTGGCGTCCCCTACGCGCCTATGATCCGTGAGACAGTCCAGTTGTAGGTTATCTCTCATTCCAGGGCGGCTTTGATCGGAGATTCCCATGCCAAAGCCGTTGCGGGCTCGCCCGCCAGAATCAGTACCATCCGTTGAAGTGATTGCACC
>JAJTHZ010000045.1 GCA_021299185.1 Lysobacteraceae bacterium
GGGCGACCGCCCCAACAAAAAGGGGACGGGCATGGGCCTCGCGCCCCACGCACCGTCCCCCTCGTGGCGCGTGAGCGCCCCCGCGGTTACTCGTCGAGGTCGATCGCCCCGCGCGTCTTCTCGCGACGGCGGTTTTCCTTCGCGTCGTACTCCGACTCGCAGCCGTCGCGCTGCACCATCACGCACGACAGGTAGTCGGTCGCCTCGACCAGCGCGGCGCGGATCGCCTTGCCGGCCGGGGTCTTGTTTTCCTGCGACAGCGCGCCGCCGAAGCCACCGCGGTAGACGCCGATGCTCACGCCGCCGCCCTTGGCGTTGCCCTCGATGGTGCGCACGAAATCGACCTCGCCGGTGGTGGCATTGATCACCCGCAGGTCGATCGCGAGGTAGGCCTTCTCCGACTTGCCGCCGAGCGAAACACCACCGAACGAGATGCCGCCGCCGGTGCTGGCGGTTTCTTCCTCGTAGGCGCTGACGGTGCCGGTGATCAGGTACTGCGCGCCGGTGAGCTTGCCGATCTTCGCGCCGGTGCCGGGCGCGACGCGGCCGGAGGCGGCGAGGTTCTGCTCCGACAGCACGTCCTCGATCTTGTTGCGCTCGACGACCTTGAAATCACCCGTCGCGGCCAGTTCGTTGGTGAGCATGCCGGCCAGTTCCCAGCCGACCCCGCCACGCCACCAGGCCGCGCCGGACTCGTTGCGGAATTCGGTCACCGCGATCACCGGCTTGCCGCCGCCGCGCTGCGCCAGCGCCGCGTCGGATGCCGCCAGGCCCGCCAGGGCCAGCCCCACACAGAGCACATACTTCATGTCGATCCCCTCGCAGGAAGTTTGGAAGGCCGGCTGCCCGAGGCAGCCGCCGTCGGAGGTGGCGCGAGCATAGCACCGGCCACCACCGACCCCTTCCCATACGCAAAACGGCGACCGGACGGACGCAACGACGCCCGGCCGCGTCCAGCATCCGTTCAGCCACCGGGGGACTTGGCGGCGTCCTCGCGACCGGCTATGTTCGACCTTCGCGCCACGGCCGGGCGCGCATCCATACAAGGCCGGAGGGGGAATCGGGCGCCTGCGGGCGCCCGATTCATTTGCGCGGCCCGCTCAGTTCCCGCTGGCGGCGCGCAGCGATCGGACGCGGCGCGCGAAGCGCCCCGGAGGTTCCGCGCCGATCCGCGCGGCGAGCCGGAACGCACGCGCGCGAAGCCGCGCGCGCAGGCCCGCGATGTCCTCCCGCACCACCGGCAGCGCGCGCCCGCCCGGCAGCGGCGCGCGACGCTGCGCCAGCCAGCCGTCGAGCAACTGCAGGTCGCGCTCGTCGCCGAGCGATTGCGAGAGGCGCTTGGCTTCGGCCGCCTGCGCGCCCAGCACCGCCGGCCACGCCGCCGCGACCAGTTCGAGTTGCAGCCAATGCACCCGCGCGCGCTGGCGCAGGCGGTGCAGCGCGTCGGCATCGTGCGGCGCGAGCCGCACGTCCTCGAACGCGCGGTCGAGGCGTCGGCGCGCCGACGCCAGCCCGCGCGCCAGCGCCCGTTCGTCGAACCCCGCGAACAGCGATGCCGCCTCGCCGGCCGCCCGACCGAGCGCAGCCCGCGCGGCCCTCAGCGCGGGCGCGCCGGCCGCGACGATGCGCTCGCGTCGCGCCCGCAGGCTGCGCAGCAGACGTGCGCGCGCCGCCTCGTCGAGTTCGATGCCGGCTTCCTGCAGGTGGCCCTCGATCGCCTCGACCATCGACTGCGCATCGCGCAGCGGCGACAGCCGCGAGCCGGCTTCGCGCAGGGTGGCGCTGCACGCGGCCCACTGCTCGGCGTCGAGGCCGGCGCGCAGCAGGGCCTGCGCCGCGCGGGCGCGCCGCATGGCGCGGCGCGCGTCGTGGATCGCGGCGTGGATGCCCTGCGGCGCCTGCGCCAGCAGCCGCGCGGCCTCCTCCACCTGTTCGACGAACACCCGCCGCAGCGCGTCCGGCAGGGGCTCGCCGCGTTCGATCCGATAGGCCATGCCGCATCCTCGCTGCAGTGATGCGTCCAGCATGTGGCCGCCACGCTGCCGACTCAAGGCACCTTGGACACGCAGCGCACGCCGCGCATACTGGCCAAGCCCGAATGGAGGATGCCCATGACGATCCGCGCCCTCGCCGCCGCCACGCCGGCTGGTCGACTCACCGCCTGGGCCTACGAGCCGCCGCCGCTGGCCGACGACGAGGTCGAGGTGGCCGTCGAGCACTGCGGCGTCTGCCACTCGGACCTGTCGATGCTCGACAACGAGTGGCAGCGCACGCGCTATCCGTTCGTGCCCGGCCACGAGGTGGTCGGGCGCGTCGTCGCCTGCGGGCCGGCGGTGCGTCGCCTCAAGGCCGGCGATCGGGTAGGCGTCGGCTGGTACGCCGCCAGTTGCATGCACTGCGAGCAGTGCCTGCGCGGTCGCCACCACCTCTGCGGTGCTTCGCGCGGCCTGATCACCGACGGCCACGGCGGTTTCGCCGACCGCGTGCGCTGCCACTGGGTGTGGGCCACGCCGCTGCCGGAAGGCCTGGACGCCGCGGCAGCCGGCCCGCTGTTCTGCGGCGGCATCACCGTGTTCGGGCCGATCCACGCGTTCGGCGTGCGGCCTACCGACCGGGTCGGCGTGGTCGGCATCGGCGGGCTCGGCCACCTCGCCCTGCGCTTCCTGCGCGCCTGGGGTTGCGAGGTCACGGCATTCACCTCCAGCGAGTCCAAGCGGGCGGAAGCGCTGGGCCTCGGCGCCCACCACGCGGTCGGGACCCACGACGTGGGCGCGATCAAGGCGCTGGCCGGGCGCTTCGATTTTCTGCTGGTGACCAGCAACGTGCCCCTGCCGTGGGGCGCCTACCTCGGCGCGCTCGCGCCGCACGGCCGGCTGCACGTGGTCGGCGCCGTGCTGGAGCCGATCCCGGTGCCCGCGTTCGGCCTGATCGGCGGCCAGAAATCGGTCTCCGGCTCGCCGCTCGGCAGTCCCGCGACGGTGGCCGACATGCTGGCGTTCTGCGCGCGGCACGCCATCGCGCCGGTGGTGGAGCGCTTCCCGATGTCGCGCGCCGACGACGCCCTGGAGCACCTGCGCGCCGGCAAGGCGCGCTGGCGGGTGGTGCTCGACAACGACCTCGCCTGAGCACCGCCGTCGGCGCGCGCGGGCGGATGCTGGATTTTTGCCCGATGCAGGGTTATCGTCGGGCCGCTGTGCGTGCGCAGCCGGTTGTCAAGTGCCCGCCGTCCCGCTCCGGGACGACGGGACGGGGGGAAGCCGGCCGGGGCATCCAGTGTCGTGGTGCGTCGACGGGGACGCACGTTTCCGGGAAATGTTCGAGGTACAGCAATGAGCGACCAGCAGATCGGCACCGTCAAGTGGTTCAACGACGAGAAGGGGTACGGCTTCATCAAGCGCGACAACGGGCCTGACGTGTTCGTGCACTTCCGCGCCATCGTGAGCACGGGTCCAGGCCGCCGTTCCCTCGCCGAGGGGCAGAAGGTGCAGTTCAAGGTGGTGCAGGGCCAGAAGGGCCTGCAGGCCGAAAACGTCGTCCCGATGTAATCGGGCGCCACCCGCGGAATCGGAAGCACGCGGGCCCGGGGCCCGCGTTCTTTTTTGCGCGCTACCAGTCGAACGCGGACTCGCCCGCGATCGCGCCCGCGTCGTCGTAGCGGCGCTCGACCATGCGACCGCGCCGCGCGGCGAGCGCGAGCAGCGTGCTGCAGCGCGTGCCGTAGCCGGGCGCCACGATGAAAGCGGCCGACAGCGCGCGCTCCCAATCGAGCGGCACCCCGGTCGGCGGCAGTTCCACATCGGGTGCCTGCGCGCGATCGGCCAGCGCCTCGAAGCAGTGTTGCAGCGGGTCGGCCTGCGCGAGCGCGGACTCGAAGCGCCCGCGCAGGCGCCGCACCTTCGGCCACGGCGTGTCGAGCAGGTGGTTCGACAGCAGGTGGACGCCGGGCGCGAGTTCGCGCGGCGCCCCGGCCCGGCTGCCGACGTACCACAGCGAGGCGGCGTCGCCGCACACGAGGTTGAATCCACGGTACTGCGCGGCGCGCGCGGCCACGTCGGCCGCGTAGTCGGCGGGCGGCGCGTCGCCGGCGAGGAAGTCCACCACCAGGTCGCCGCGCGATCGCGGACGCGGCGCGGCGTCGAGCGGATCCCGGTAGTTGGTGACCACCGCGAAGCGACCGTCCC
Source organism: Lysobacteraceae bacterium (assembly GCA_021299185.1). GTDB lineage: Bacteria > Pseudomonadota > Gammaproteobacteria > Xanthomonadales > Ahniellaceae > UBA4656. The sequence goes on from JAJTHZ010000045.1 coordinate 4,182, forward strand.
CGCGCGCGCCGAGCCAGGCGCCGCCGGCCTCGAGGTCACGCCCGGCAAGGAAACCCTGCGGCCAGCGCGCCAGCGGAGCCGCCGGCCGGCGATGGAATTCGTCGCGGTTGCCGGCCAGCAGCAGCGGCCAGTCGCGACGCTGGCGCCAGGCGAGCGCGAGCAGGCACACCTACTGCGCTCTCCTTGCGCAGGCATGCGGTCGCACGCGTCCGAGGCAGCGATGCGGTCCCGCCGGACGGCGCGACCGCGGCCTGCGCGGGCGGGCGGCTCGCATCGGCTCAGCGCATCTTGGTGGTGCGCATCGACAACACCGTCGACGGCGCCTCGAAGCTGTCGGCGCGCGCCGCCTCCCAGAAGACCTTGAACACGGCATTCGACGGCTCGCCCGACAGCAGTTCGCCCGGCTGTACCCAGTGGTACAGCGCGGCCAGCGAGCGCACCTCGGTCGACGACACGCGATGCACGATGTGCTCGGGGCCGACCTGCTCCGGATGCGTCAGCCCCGCGGCGGCGATCAGTTCCTTCAGCGCCTTGAGCGTGTTCTGGTGGAAGTGCAGCACGCGGTCGGCCTTGTCCGGCACGACCAGCGCCTGGTATCGCTTCGGATCCTGGGTCGTCACGCCGGTCGGACACTTGCCGGTATGGCAACTCTGCGCCTGGATGCAGCCCAGCGCGAACATGAAGCCGCGCGCGGAATTGCCCCAGTCGGCGCCGAGCGCGAACGCACGCACCAGGTCGAAGGCGGTGACGATCTTGCCGCTGGCGCCCAGCCGCACCTCGCCGCGCTTGCCGATCCCGACCAGAGTGTTGTGCACCAGCATCAGGCCCTCCTGCAGCGGGGCGCCGACGTGGTCGGTGAATTCCAGCGGTGCGGCGCCGGTGCCGCCCTCGCCGCCGTCGACCACGATGAAGTCCGGCACGATGCCGGTCTCGAGCATCGCCTTGGCGATGCCGAACCACTCCCAGGGATGCCCGATCGCCAGCTTGAACCCCACCGGCTTGCCGCCCGAGAGCGTGCGCAGGCGCGTCACGAACTGCAGCAGGCCGATCGGGGTCGAGAACGCCGAATGGCGCGCCGGCGAGATGCAGTCCTCGCCCTCCGGCACGCCGCGCGCCTCGGCGATGTCGCGCGTGACCTTCGCCCCCGGCAGCACGCCGCCGTGGCCGGGCTTGGCGCCCTGCGAGAGTTTCACCTCGATCATCTTCACCTGCGGCGAGGCCGCGTTGGCGGCGAACTTCTCCTCGCTGAAGGTCCCGTCGGGATTGCGGCAGCCGAAATAGCCCGAGCCGATCTCCCACACCAGGTCGCCGCCCGGCTCGCGGTGGAAGCGCGAGATCGATCCTTCCCCGGTGTCGTGGAAGAAACGCCCGCGCCGCGCGCCCTCGTTGAGCGCCAGCACCGCGTTCGGCGACAGCGCCCCGTAGGACATCGCCGAGATATTGAACACGCTGGCCGAGTAGGGCTGGCTGCACTGGCTAGACCCGACCACGACGCGGAAGTCGTGGCCCGCGATCTCGGCCGGCGCGACCGAGTGATTGATCCACTCGTAATCGGGCCGGTAGACGTCGGCCTGGGTGCCGAACGGCCGCTTGTCGATGGTGTTCTTCGCGCGCTGGTAGACGATCGAACGCTGGTTGCGCGAGAACGGCTGCGCCTCGGTGTCGCTCTCCAGGAAGTACTGCCGGACCTCCGGCCGGATCTCCTCCAGGAAGAACCGCAGGTGGGACAGGATCGGGTAGTTGCGCCGGATCGACTGCCGGGTCTGGGTCAGGTCGCGCACGCCGACGAGGCTGAGGAAACCCGCCAGCAAGGCGATCCAGCCGAACAGCGCGCCGTGGCCGTGGAAGGCCAGCGCCGCGGTGGCCAGCGTGGTGAACACGCAGCCGACGAAGAACCAGTAGCGCGTGGGCACGGCCGACAGCATCACGATCCCCCGGAGGACATCCCCGCGCCATCATGCCCGCTCGCCCGCGCGCTGCAAACCCGGGCCGGCATGACTTCCGGTAACGGTGCGTTCAGCGCGACGGCGGGCATACTCGCCACGCCCTTCCAGGAGCCCACCATGCGCCGCTTGCGTGCCCTCGCCTTCGCCGTGTCCCTCGTCTTCGCCGCCCCCCTGCTCGCCCAGCCCTTCGGCCCACCGCTCGCGCCCGAGGTGGCGCAGGTACGGGACCTGCTGCGCGCCGGCCAGGTCGACGACGCCATCGCGCAGGCCGAGAAGGCCACCGCCGCCCGCGCCGAGGACGGCAAGGCGTGGCTGTGGCTGGGCAACGCCTACGGCCGCAAGGCGCTGGAGGTCGGCATGCTGTCCAAGCCGAAGTGGGCGGGTAAGTGCCGCGACGCCTACGAGAAGGCGGTGGCGGTGTCGCCGTCCGACCCGGACGCACGGCTGTCGCTGATGCAGTACTACCTGCAGGCGCCGGGCTTCCTCGGCGGTGGTCGCGACAAGGCCGAGGCGCAGGCCGCGGCGATGCAGTCGATCGGGCCGGCGTGGGGCCACATCGGACGCGCGGCCCTGCTGCTGTCCGACGACAAGAACGACGAGGCGGTCGCCGCCTACCAGGACGCACTGGCCGCCGACCCGACCAACCATCGTGCTGCCCTCGGCGTGATTTCGCTGCACATCGGCGCCAAGCGCTTCGCCGAAGCGCGCCAGGTGACCGACGCCGCGCTCGCGCGCGACCCGCGCGACCCGGTCGGCCTCTACATGCGCGGTCGCATCGCGATCGACGATGGCCAGGACATCGACCAGGGCATCGAAAGCCTCGCCACCTACATCACGCTAGAGAACCGGCCGGAGGAACTCGGCCTCGCCGCCGCCTGGTGGCGCAAGGGCCTGCTGCTGGAAAAGGTCGGCCGCAAGGAAGACGCCGTGCAGGCGCTGCGCAAGGCGGTCGAGCTCGACCAGCGGCTGGAGCCGGCGAAGAAGGACCTCGAGCGCCTGGAGAGTTGAGCACCGGCGGTGCGGCGAATTCGAGCGCCGCACCCGCCCACGATGGGCGACGTCAGCCTCGCGGATCGGCGGCCACGAACTCGAACGCGTTTTCGACGCGTGACCAGCGACAGGCCGCCGGGTCGCGGCAATCGAAGCGATAGGTGGTGCGGCGCTGGTAGCGCCCCTCGCCCGGGACGTCGCGGGCGAGCACGGTGGTGACCTCGTCACCCGGGCTTGTCTGCTCGTTGGTCGGTGGCGCCGCCGGCGTCGCGATCCGCCGATTGTCCTCGCTCGACGGATCGGTGGCGCCGGCTGGCACGGGCAGCAGCGGCGTCGGCCCGCCGTAGAACGCCTCGGCCGTGACCGTGAAGCGCAACACTTCCTCGCCATCCTTGAATCGAACGACGGTGACCTTGTCTTCGCCCGGCCGTGCTACGCCATCGCCGGTTCGCGTCAGCGCGGCAGGGCTGGCCGACAGGTCGGTGGCAAGCAGCATCAGGGCCGCGAGCATCGGGTAGCGCATGACATCCCTCCAGGAGTCGGTCCACAGGTCCGCGGGTGCCCTGATTCGCCCGCCACAGTAAGGTACGTGTCGCGCGAAAGCGGCGTCAATCGCGCCGCCTCCGGGCGTGTGTTCAGCGCAATCGGCCGCGGTAAAGGCCGGTCAGCCGCGCGATCAGCAAAGCGACGAACAGCACCCCGACGACCTGTTCCACCATCACCAGCGAACGCGCGTGCGAGGTGACCGGCGTGATCTCGCCGAAGCCGACGCTGGTGAGGGTGGTGAACGAGAAGTACACCAGGTCCCACCAGTTGACCTCGCCGTCGATGTTGTTCGACGGGTTGATGAAGAACGAGCCGGGCGCGGCGTGCTCCAGGATCGAGAACAGGCAGGCGAAGGCCATCGCCAGCAGCACGTACATGCTGGCTGCGGCGAACAGCTCGTCGGTGGTCGCCACCTCGTCCTGCATCACGTAGCGCAGCAGGCACCAGATCGCGTACGACTGGAACGCGCACAGGGCCAGCAGGGCCACCGCACCGAGGTGCTCGATGCCGCTGGCGAACCAGGCGACCTGCGCCGCCACCACCGCGATCGCCAGCCCCAGCGCCACATGCTGCCGGCCGGGCGTGCGCCCGACCGCGCGCACCACCAGCACGATCACGGTCAGGTGCAGCGCATCCAGCGCCAGATTGCCGACCACGCTGTGCTCCAGCCACGGGAACGCGAGGATCAGCAGCAGCTGCGACAGCAGCAGCTGCACGCAGGGCAGGCGCAGCAGGCGGGCATCCAGCGCCATCGACGGCGCCTCAGGGCGCGCCCGGCCCGGCGAGGAACTCGGCGCTGGCGTGCAGCATCGCGCGCAAGCCCGTGTCCAGCGCCTTCTCGTCCACGAAGTAAAACGGCGAGTGGTTGGCCGGCGCCTTGCGCGGGTCCTGGTCGGCCGGCGTGGAGCCGACGAAGAAGAAGAACCCCGGCACCTCGGCGGCGAAGTAGCCGAAGTCCTCGGCCACCGTCTGCAGCGGCATCAGTTTGGCGTTGCGTTCGCCCACCGCACGCGCCAGCGCGGGCTGCAGGCGACGGGTCAGCGCCTCGTCGTTGCGGTTGACGTTGGTCTGGCGCTCGAACACCACCTCGGCGCTGGCGCCGGCCGCCTGCGCCGTGTGCTCGGCGATGCGGGTGATCTCGGCGACCACCGCCTGGCGCGTTTCCTCGTCGAAGGTGCGCAGGGTACCCAGCAGTTCGGCCTCGGCCGGGATGATGTTGTGGCGGTTGCCGGCGCGGAACGCCCCGACGGTGACCACCGCCGGCGACTCCACGGTGTTGATGCGCCGGCTGACCACGGTCTGCAGGTTCATCACCAGTTGCGCGCCGACCACCACCGGATCGATGCCGGCCCACGGCTTGGCGCCGTGGGTCTGCACGCCGCGCAGCACGATGCGGAAGCGCCCGGACTCGGCCATGGTCGGCCCGCCGCGCACGCCCACTTCGCCCGCGCGCAGGGTCGAGAACACGTGCAGGCCGATGATCGCCTCCGGCTGGTGCTTGCGGAACACGCCTTCCTTCAGCATCAGCGCCGCCCCGCCCTCCTCGCCTTCGGGCGGTCCTTCCTCGGCCGGCTGGAAGATGAACACGACCTCGCCCGGCAGTTGCTCGCGCACCGCGGCCAGCGCGGATGCCGCTCCCATCAGGATCGCGGTGTGCGCGTCGTGGCCGCAGGCATGCATCACGCCGACCTGCTCGCCGCGGTATTCGGCCCTGGCCACTGACTTGAACGGCAGGTCGACCTGCTCGGTGACCGGCAGCCCGTCCATGTCGGCGCGCAAGGCCAGCCGCGGACCCGGCTTGCCGCCGCGCAGCACGGCGACCACGCCGGTGTGCGCGACGCCGGTCTCGACCTCGAGCCCGAGGCCACGCAGGTGCTCTGCGACTTTCTTCGCGGTGCGGAACTCGCGGTTGCCGAGTTCCGGGTGCTGGTGCAGGTCGCGACGCCACGCCACCACCGCCGGCTGCAGCGCCGCCGCCTGGGCATCGAGCGCGGCGAGCAGCCGGTCGTCGGCGAACGCCGGCACGGCGCAGGCGCACAGCAGGGGGATCACGGCAAGGCGCATGGCGGCACTCCGGCGGTCGGCGTGGCGCAGGATGCACCGTGCAGGGGACGCCCGCAATCCGCGGCGCTTGTGCCGGGCGCACGCGCCGGCTTAGGCTCGCGCGTCGGCCGGGGAGGCACATGGCTCACGAGACACGCGGGACCCCGCCCCAGGCGGCGGAAGCAGGACTGGTGCGCGCGGTGGGCTTCGGCGGCCTCACCGCATCGGTGATCAACGTGATCGTCGGCGGCGGCATCTTCATGCTGCCGGCCGCGCTGTTACTCGGCATGGGATCGGCCGCGCCGATCGCCTTCGTCGCCGGCGCGCTGGTGATCGTGCCGGTGGCGCTGTGCTTCGCCGCGGCCGGCAGCCGCGTGACCGCCACCGGCGGGCCCTATTCCTACGTCGGCGCCGCCTTCGGACCGTTCGCCGGTTTCGTCGCCGGCGCGCTGATGTGGATCACCAACGTCACCTCCAGCGCCGGCGTGGCGGCCGCGCTGACCGAGCAGGCGCGCAACGCGAGCCCGCTGTTCGACGGCACCGCGGCGCGCAGCGCGCTGCTGGTCGGCGTCTACGCGGTGCTGATCGGACTCAACGCGATGGGCGTCAGGATCGGCACCCGCGCGATCGTGGTGCTGGCCACGCTCAAGCTCACGCCGCTGTTCGTGCTGGCCTTCGTCGGCGTGTGGTTCGTCGACTGGGGCCAGGTCTCGTTCGTCGCCCTGCCGTCTTGGGCCGCGCTCGGTTCGGCGATGGTGCTGGTGATGTTCGCCTACTCGGGGATGGAAACCGCGCTGATCCCCAGCGGCGAGGTCAAGAACCCCTCGCGCGACGTGCCGCGGGCGACGATGGCGGCGATCCTGCTGGTGGTGCTGCTCTACATCGGCATCCAGGTGGTGGCGCAGGGTGCGCTCGGGACCACGCTCGGCGAGAGCACGGCGCCGGTGGCGCAGACCGCGGGCGCGTTGTGGGGCCCGGGCTTCGGCCTGCTGCTCGCCACCGCATCGGTGTCGATGCTGGGCTTCCTGATGGGCAACCTGCTCGGCTCCTCGCGCATGCTGTATGCGCTCGGCCGCGACGGCTGGCTGCCCGGCCCGGTCGGTCGCCTGACCGCGTCGCACAAGGTGCCACTGGTGGCGGTGTGCATCCATGGCGGCGTGGCCTGCCTGCTCGCGCTGGGTGGCGACTTCCAGTCGCTGGCCCTGATCTCCGGCGGCGCGATCTGCCTGGTGTACGTCGGCGTATCGCTGGCCGCGTGGCAGTTGCAGCGCCGCGGCCACGCCGACCACGGCGGACCGCTGCACCTGCCCGGCGGCCCTGCGATCCCCCTGGTGGCGGCGGTGGCGATGCTCGCCATCCTGACCACGCTCAAGCCCGAGGAATGGCAGGCGATCGGCTGGTCGCTGGCCGCCATCATCGGCCTGTATGCCGTGCTGTTCCTGCTGCGCCGGCGCTGAGCGCCGGCCCCGATCGCGGAGGTGTCCCGCATGCGTCGCATCGCCCTGCTGCTGTGCCTCGGTCTCCTCCACGCCGTGCCCACCGCGCTGGCGGTGGAGGACAAGGGTGCCGCCAGGGACGAGGCCAAACCGTATGGCGCACTGGCCTGGCGCCTGGTCGGGCCCGCGGTCGGCGGCCGCATCAGCCGGGTGGCGGGCGTGCCGGGCGACCCGCAGGTGTTCTATGCCGCCGCCGCACAGGGCGGCGTGTGGAAGAGCGAGAACGGCGGCCGCGACTGGAAGCCGATCTTCGACGACCAGCCCACGCAATCGATCGGCGCGATCGCAGTCGCCCCCTCGGACCCCAACGTGATCTACGTCGGCGGCGGCGAAGGCAATCCGCGCGGCAACGTGGCGATCGGACTCGGCATCTGGAAGTCGGTGGATGCCGGCGCGACCTGGAAGCAGGTCTGGAAGGGGCGCGGCCAGATCGGCACGCTGGCCGTGCACCCGCGGAATCCCGACATCGCCTTCGCGGCGGTGCTCGGCTCGCCGTTCGGACCGGGCGCCGAGCGCGGCGTGTATCGCACGACCGACGGCGGCGCGATCTGGAAGCAGGTGCTGAAGAAGGACGCCGACACCGGCGCCTCGGACGTGCACCTCGACCCGAACAATCCGAACATCGTCTACGCCGGGATGTGGCAGTTCCGGCGCAGCCCCTGGGTCACCACCAGCGGCGGTCCCGGCAGCGGCCTGTGGCGCAGCAGCGACGGCGGCGAGACCTGGAAGCAGCTCACCGGCAGCGGCCTGCCCGACGGCGAATGGGGCAAGGTCGGCATCGGCATCGCGCCGAGCGACTCCAACCGCGTCTACGCGCTCATCGAGGCCAAGGAAGGCGGCCTGTTCCGCTCCGACGACGCCGGCGGCTCGTGGACGCGGATCAACGCGCACCGCAGCCTGCGCCAGCGCGCCTGGTACTACACGGTCCTTACCGTCGACCCCACCAACCCCGACGTGATCTGGGTGCCGCAGGTGCCGCTGCTCAAGAGCATCGACGGCGGCAGGTCGTTCACCCAGGTCAAGGGACCGCACCACGGCGACCACCACGACATCTGGATCGACCCCAAAGACCCGCGTCGCGTGATCAGCGGCAACGACGGCGGCGTCGACATCAGCACCGACGGCGGCAAGACCTGGTTCGTGCCGCCGCTGCCGCTGGCGCAGTTCTACAACATCGCCGTCGACGACCGCGTGCCGTGGCACGTGGCCGGCACGATCCAGGACTGGGGCACGGCGGGTGGTCCGTCGCGCTCGCTGGCCAACGACGCCAACGGGCTCGCGAACTGGCGCTACATCGGCGGCGGCGAGGCGGGCGACGTGGTCTGGAACCGCTCGCGTCCCGGCGCGATCTTCGCCGGCGAGTACGGCGGCTACATTTCGTACTACGTCGAGGACGGCGGCTGGTATCGCAACGTGTCGGCCTGGCCGGCCAATCCATCGGGCATCAAGCCGACCGAGTACAAGGTGCGCTTCCAGTGGACCGCGCCGATCGCACCCTCGCCGCACGATCCAGACCTCGTCTACCACGGCGCCAACGTGCTGTTCGCCAGCCGCGACAAGGGCGCGACCTGGACCGCGATCAGCGGCGACCTCACGCGCAACGACCGCAGCAAGCAGGGCTGGTCGGGGGGCCCGATCACCGGCGACATCACCGGCGTCGAGACCTTCGGCACGATCTTCTCGGTCGCCGAATCGCCGCTCGCGGCCGGCACGATCTGGGCCGGCAGCGACGACGGGCTGGTGCACCTCACGCGCGACGGCGGCAAGACCTGGTCGAACGTCACGCCGAAGGGCCTGCCGGAATGGGGCACGGTGGAGGCGATCGAGCCCTCGCGCGCCGATGCCGGCACCGCCTACGTGGTCGTGCATCGGTACCGGCTCGACGACTTCAAGCCGTATCTGTTCCGCACCCGCGACTTCGGCCGCCGTTGGGAAAGCCTGGTGCGCGGCATCCCCGACGACCTGCCGCTGTGGGTGCTGCGCGAGGACCCCGACGACGCGCGCGTGCTCTACCTCGGCACCGACCGCGGCGTGATGTGGTCGGCCGACGCCGGGGCGACCTGGCGCGACCTGCGGATCAACCTGCCGGCGGTTACGGTCACCGATCTCGAGGCGAAGCACGGCGATCTGGTGGCCGGCACCCGCGGGCGCTCGATCTGGGCGCTGGAAGGACTGGCCACGCTGCGCGGGCTCGACGCGGCGCGCGCGCAGGACATCGCGCTGCTGCCCGCCGCGCCGGCATACCGGTTCGGCGCCGACGGGCGCTGGGACTTCCTGGTGCCCGGCGCATTGCCGAACCCGCCCTACGGGGCCGTGATCTCGTACTGGCTGAAGGAAGCACCGAAGGCGGCGATCACGCTGGAGATCGCGGATGCCGCGGGCACCGTGGTGCGCACCCTGTCGTCGGTGGCGAAGCCGACCAAGTACGGCAAGGACGACCCGGACGAGCCCGAGGAGGAGGCCAAGCCCGCGCTGACCAAGGACGCCGGCCTCAACCGCATCGTGTGGGACCTGCGCCACGAGGGCGCGCGCCGCATCCCGTCCAAGCTCGATGCCGGCGACCCGGAGCGCGGCGCGCTGGCCGTGCCCGGCACCTACACCGCGACCCTGAAGGTGGATGGGCGCAGCGCCAGCACGACGCTCGAGGTGCGCCCCGATCCGCGTTCCCCGGCCACCGCGGAGGACTTCGCCGCCAACCTGGCCTTCGCGCTCGAACTGCGCGCGGCGCTGGACCGCACCTTGGGGCTGATCGAGGCCGTGCAGGCGATCCGCGCGCAGGTCCGCGACCTGAAGTCGCGCGCCGCCGGCCGCGCCGACGTCGGCGCCGCCGCCGATGCCGTGGTCGTGCGCTGCGACGCGATCGAAGCCGCGCTGCACAATCCCGAGGCCGAGGTCGTGTACGACATCCTCGCGGGGCGCAGCGGGGGCGCGAAGCTGTATTCGCAGCTCTCGCCGCTGTACTCGTGGGCGCAGGACAGCGACCACGCGCCGACCCAGGGCATGCGCGAGCGGCGCGACGAACTGCTGGCGGCGCTCGCCCACCACGAGGGCGAACTGGCGGCGCTGCGCAGCGGCGAGCTGGTGGCCTTCGAGCGCGCGGTGCAGATGGCCGACCTGCCGCGGGTCATCGTGCCCGGCGGCTGAGGCGCGCACCGGGTCCGGCGGGACACGCGCCAATGGCACGCCCTTTGCTCGCTTCCGCCGGTTACGAGCCGCGACCCATCACCCGATGACCGACCGACAGCCGATCCACCCGCCGGTCCCGGGCGATCCCCGTCGGGGCGCCTCTGCCGTGTTGCCGGCACTCGCCCTGCTCGGCAGCGTCGTGGTGGCGGCGATCGGCATCCGCTGGGCGAGCGAGCGGGTCGACCAGCTGGCGAGCCAGGTCCAGCAGTCGCAGGTGCTCGGCACCCTCGACCAGTACCGGGACCGGCTGCGCAGCGCGGCCGCCGCGGAACTGCAGTGGGACGAGGCGGTCCTCCGCCTGGACGCGGCGTTCGACGCCGCCTGGGCCGACCACAGCCTCGCGGACTGGCTGCTCGAATCGCAGGGCATCGAGACCATCCTGATCTACGACGGCAACGATCATCCGCTGTACGCGGCCACCCGAGGCGACGCCACCGACCCCGCCGTCGCGGCCGATGCCTGTCCGGCGGTCGCCACGCTCGACGAATTGCGCCGCAAGGAGGCCGCGCGCGGGCCGATCCGGCGCCCGGGGCCGGCCTACGACACCCTGCTCACGCAGCCGATCGACAGCGTCGAGTTCGCGCGCTGCGGCGGCCACACGGTGATCCGCATCGCAACCCTGGTGCAGCCGGACTTCGGCCGCCACCTGCCGAAGGGCCCGCGCTCCCCGGTCGTGGTCGTCACCAAGGAACTGGACGCCGACGTCGCGCAGCTCATCGCGGGATCGCTGATGCTCGCCGAGGCGCGCTTCGAGCCCCGCGGATCGCTGCCGCGCGACGCGACGACCGTCGCGCTGCTCGCGCGCGACGGCGAGGAGCTGGCGCGCTACGCCTGGCGGCCCGATCGGCCGGGGCTGTCGCTGCTGGAGGAAGCGGCACCCTCGTTCGGGCTCGGCGCCGCGGCCGTGCTCGCGCTGGCATTGCTCGCGGTGCGCCGCCTGCGTCGCGCGCAGGAGACCGCGCGCAACCATGCGGCGCGCGCGCAGCAGCACGCCGAATCGCTGGAGCGCATGTCCGCGCTGAGCCGGATCGGCGCATGGGAAGTGGGGCCGGGCGGCCGCGACGTCGTGCTGTCGCGCGAATCGGCGCGCATCCTCGGGGTCGAGGGAACGGCGCCGCGACCGCTGGCGCTGCTGCTCGCCGGTTTCGCCACCGATTCGGTCGGCCGCGTGGAGTCGGCGATCGGCGACGCGCTGCGCTTCGGCACCGGCTTCGACGTCGTCGCCGCCACCGCTGGCGCCGGGCGCCGCGTCGTCCGCCTCCTGGGCCGCCCGCTGGCGACCGCCGAAGGACGCGCGATCGAGGGCACGATCCACGACATCACCGAACAGGTGCAGCAGCAGCAGGCCCAGCGGCGCGACACCGAACTCCTCGAACGCATGTCGCGGATCGCCGACATCGGCGGCTGGGAGTACGACGTCGGTGCCGACCGGCTCACGTTCACCGACCAGTCCTATCGCATCTACGGGCTGCCGGCCGGTTCGCCGGTGTCGCTGGCGTCGATCGCCACCCTGTATGGCCCCGAGGATGCGCGGCGCATCCGCGCCACGCTCAATCTCGCGGTGCGCGATGGCGTGCCGTGGGACCTCGAACTCAGCCCGACCACCGCCGACGGGCGTCGCATCTGGGTGCGCGGGCTCGGCGAAGCCGAGCGCGTCGGCGGCCGCGTGACCCGTTTGTTCGGCACCCTGCAGGACACCACCCGGGCGCGCGAGGCGGCGGTACGCCTGCGCGAGGCGATGCGCCGGGCGGAGGACCGCAACGCCGAAATCCAGCAGTTCACGTTCGCCGCGTCGCACGACCTGCAGGAGCCGGCCCGCAAGGTGCAGGCCCTCGGCTCCCTGCTGCTGGCCCGCCATGGCGACGCACTCGACGCGGCCGGGCGCGACTGCGTGCTGCGCATGCAGCGCTCGAGCGAGAGGATGGCGACCCTGATCGACGACGTGCTGGCCTATTCGCGGTCCGCGCTGCGCCCGGTCGAACCCGCCGCCGTGGCGCTCGGCACGGTCGCCCGGGAGGTGGTGGACGACCTCGAATCGCTGGTCTCGGAGGCCGGGGCGCGGGTTTCGATCGGCGACCTGCCGGAGGTCCAGGGCGATGCGCTCCAGCTGCGGCGCATGCTGCAGAACCTGGTCGCCAACGCCTTGAAGTACCGCCACCCGGACCGCGCTGTCGAGGTCGCGGTGTCGGCCACGGTCTTCCATCCACTGCCCGGCGAGGCGTGGTGCAGGCTGGTGGTCGCCGACAACGGGATCGGCTTCGATGCGCGACACGCGGACACGATCTTCCTGCCCTTCACGCGCCTGCAACGGGAGAGCGCGGGCGGCGGCAGCGGCATCGGGCTCGCGATCGTGCGCCGGATCGCCGAACGCCACGGTGGCCGCGTCCGCGCGGAGGGGCGACCCGGCGAAGGCGCGCGCTTCGTGGTCGAGATTCCGGTCCGCCAGGCGCGCCAGCCGGCGACGGCTTGAGCCGCGCGCCGCGCGACCCCAAGATCGACCCCATGCGACTGGTCGACAGCCACTCCCACATCGACGCGCCCGAATTCGACGCCGACCGCGACGCGGTGCTCGCCCGCGCGCGCGCCGCTGGCGTCGTCGCGCAGGTCGTGCCGGCGGTGGCGGCGGCAGGCTGGGACGCGCTGCGCACGCTGGCGCGCGCGCACCCGGAACTGAAACCGGCCTACGGCCTGCATCCGGTCCACCTCGACGCGCACCAGCCGTCGGACCTCGACCGGCTCGCGCGGTGGCTCGGCGACGAGCGACCGGTCGCGGTCGGCGAGTGCGGCCTCGACTTCTTCGTCGACGGACTCGACCCAGGGCGCCAGCGCGCCTGCTTCGTCGCCCAGCTGGAGCTCGCGCGCGAGTTCGACCTGCCGGTGGTCGTCCACGCGCGCCGCGCGGTCGAGGAAGTGATCGCCACCGTGCGCCGCATCGGCGGCCTGCGCGGCGTCGTGCACTCCTATGGCGGCAGCGCCGAGCAGGCGCGCCAGCTGCACGGCCTCGGGTTCCGGATCGGCATCGGCGGCCCGATCACCTTCGAGCGCGCCAACCGCCTGCGCTCGGTGGTGGTCGCCGCGCCGCTGTCGCAACTGCTGCTGGAGACCGACGCGCCCGACCAGCCGGATGCCGTCCATCGTGGCCAGCGCAACGAGCCCGCGCGGCTGCCGCACGTGCTCGCCGCCGTCGCCGCGGCGCGCGGCGAACCGGAGGAGCGGATCGCGGACGCGACTTCGGACAACGCACGCGAACTGTTCCGCCTCGACTGAGGGCCACCATGCCGAACCCGATCGTCACCGTGGTGCTCGCGCGGCTGCGCAACCTGCGCTTCCCGACCCTGGCCCTGCTCACCGCGGGGCTGTTCGTGCTGACCCTGGTGATTCCCGACCCGCTGCCGTTCGCCGACGAACTGCTGCTCGGCCTGCTGGCGCTGATGTTCGCCAACTGGAAGCGCGAGCGCGGCCCACCGCCGCCGGACCGCGATCTGCCGCCGCCGTGAGCACGCGCCGCGCTCAGCGCGGCCGTTCGCCCTTCGCCATCCCGACCAGGCGCGGGATCAGTTCGGCCACCGCCACCATCGCGAACGACGCGGTGACGTGCATCGCCGCGCCCAGCCCGCCGCCGCAGTCGAGCCGCGCGGCTTCCTCCATCGAGGCCGGCTTGCTGCAGGCGACGCCGCCGTCGGCCTGCGGGTAGCGCGGCTGCTCCATCGAGTAAACCGCCGGCACGCCGAAGTAGCGCTTCGGGTTGCGCGTCCAGCCGAACTCGTCGCGCAATTTGCGGCGCACCAGCGCCAGCAGGTAGTCCTTCTCGGTCTTGGCGAGGTCGCGCACGCCGATCAGCCGCGGATCGGTACGCCCGCCCGCCGCGCCGACCGTCAGCACCGGCACGCGGTTGCGGCGGCACCAGTAGATCGCCTCCACCTTGACCCGGAACGCGTCGCAGGCATCGAGCACGTAGTCAGGGCCGCCACCGAGCAGGTCGCCGAGGTTGGACGGGGTGAGGAAGCGCGCCACCGGCTCGATGCGCGCCTCGGGGCTGATCGCGCGCAGGCGTTCGGCGAGCACCTCGACCTTCGGACGCCCGTACTGGCCGTCCAGCGCCATCGACTGCCGGTTGGTGTTCGACAGGCACACCTCGTCGGCGTCGACTAGGGTGATGCGCCCGAGCCCGCTGCGCACCAGGGCTTCGGCCGCCCACGAGCCCACGCCGCCGACGCCGACCACCATGACGTGCGCGCGCGCCAGCACCGCCAGCGTGCCCGCGCCGTACAACCGGTCGATGCCGCCGAAGCGCGCCTCGAACGACGCCGCCACTCAGGAGCCCATCACGCGCGGCACCACCCAGGCCACGATCTGCTGGGCGCCCAGCGCCCCGCTGTGGCGGTCGAGTTCGCGTCCGCCGCCGAACAGCGCCAGCGTGGGAATGCTCTGGATCGCGAAACGCGTGGCGACCTGCGGATGGGCCTCGATGTCGATCTTGAGCACCCGCAGCCGCGGCTCCAGCCGCGTCGTCGCCTGGTCGAGGTGCGGCGCCATCGCGCGGCACGGTCCGCACCACGGTGCCCAGAAATCCACCAGCACCGGCAGGTCGGTGTGGGCCAGCATCGCCTCGAAGCCGTCGGCGTCGACCGCGACCGGATGCCCGGTGAACAGTGGCGCATGGCAGCGTCCGCAGTTCGGGCCGGCGTCGACGCGCTCCGGCGGCACGCGGTTGGTGGCGAGGCAGTGCGGGCAGGTGATGTGGATGCTCATCGCCCGCCATCGTGGTGCCAGCGGCGCCCGGCTTCAAGCCCGGGCGTCGCGATTCAGGCGTGCGCGTCCGCGCGCAGGATCGCGCCCGCCGCGGCGACGCCGGACAGCCAGGCGTCCTCGATACCGCCGCCACGCAGCCAGTCACCGGCCAGCGCCAGCCCGCGTTCGGCATCGAATGCGAACTCCGGTCCACTGGCCGCCGCGGGTCGCGCGTAGCGCCAGCGGTGCGCTTCGGCGTGCGCGATGACGAGGCCCGCGCCGAGGCCGCCGAGCGCGGACCGCCATGCGTCGAGCAGCGCCGGCAGCACCTGCGCCGGATCGGCCTCGACCTGCTGCGCCGACCACACCGCGGTGGCGTGCAGGACCCAGTGCAGGGACTGGCCCGGGCGAGCCGGCGCGGCGGGTTCGCTGCGGCACGCCGCGAGCACCGGATGCACGATCCGCGCGGCATCGAACGGCAGCCCGGGCGGTGCGGCGCAGCGCAGGCGGACGCTCCAGCATGCCGCCATGCCGGCGCCCGCCGCCCGCGCCTGCAGCGGCGCACTCGCGGCCACCAGCGGCGCGGCCTGGGCCGGCGGCACGGCGACCAGCACCACGTCGGCCCTGCCGCGCTCCTGCGCCACCTCGTCGAACAGGCGCCAGGCATCGTCGTCGCGCTGCAGCGCGGCGATGCGCACGCCGGTGGTGAGCGCGAGGCCGTCCAGCAGGTCGCGCACCGGTGCGTTCACGGCAGGCGCCCCGCACCAGCTCGATCGCGGCGCCGCTTCGCAGGCGAAGGTGCCGTCGCGAAGCACCCCGTGTACGCCGACGGGGGCCCGCACCAGGCCGCGACGCCGCCAGTCCGCGACCTGTCGGCGGAAACGTGCGTCGACCGCATCGAACCCCGGGGCGCCGTAGTTCCAGACCCCCGCGTCGTCGCGCCGGGTCGCCATGCGCCCGCCGGCGCCGCGGGATTTCTCGAACACCGTCACCGCGTGCCCGTGCGCGGCGAGGACCTGCGCCCCGGCCGCCCCGGCCATGCCCGCGCCGATCACCGCCACGCGCAACCGACGCCGACCCGCCGGCCGCGCGACCCACGACCGGTAGCGATCGAGATCCAGGCGCTGCACATGCTGGTCCGGATCGCGCGGCCGCACGCTGCCCAGCACCGCCTGCTCCGGCGCGAACGGCCGGTCGAACAGGCCGAGGCACCAGAGCAGCCCGCCGTACGACGCGGGATCGTTGCCGTCCAGGGCGTAACGATGGTTGAGGTCGAGCAGGGTGGCGAGCGCCTCGGCGAGCCCCTCCGTCCAGGCGACGATCGCCTTGCCCCAGGTCATGCGCAGGTTGTTGTGCAGTTCCCCGTGCCGCCGCAGCGAATCCTGCGCGGCGTCCCACAGCGGATGGCCACTGGCCGCGCGATCGAGCAGCCCGGGGGCGACGGCGGGGCGGCGATCGTCGCGTGCGTGCGCTTCGAGCGTCTCGCGAGCCCAGCCCGGCAGTGCGGCCAGCGACTCCGGATCGTGGGTATGCGCGCACCAGTGGAACGCCAGTTCGCGCCAGACCAGCAGTTCGTCGAGGAACTTCTCCGCGCCCTCGCCGCCCGTCGCGTGCGCCTCGCGCGCGATGCGGAACGGCGACACCATGCCGTGGTGCAGGTAGGGCGACAACCGCGACACGCCGCGCGGCCAGGCGATCGCGGCGTCGTTGCGCAGGCGGGCGTAGGCGGCGAGTCCCTCGTGGCGGAACTGCGTCCAGCGCGCGTAACCCGCGCGGCTGCCGCCGGGCGTATGCGCCACCGGCCCGACGCCGTGGTCGATCGCGCAGGCGGCGATCGCGGCGTCGAGGTCGCCCGCGAGGTCGAAGGGCACGAAGCCGAGGTCGCCGTCGAACGGAGGCAGGCGGGGATCGGACTGCTCCGGCCACGGCGTCGACAGCGGCTCGCGCCACAGCCGGCGCACGGCGTCGCGGAACGCGAACGCGCGCGCGGGCCGCCGCGCCAGCGTGCCCTGCGGCACCAGGCAGGCGGCGTCCACGGCGAGCACCGCGCAGTCGGCGCGCCGCGCCCACGCCGCGGTCCAGCGCGGGAAAGGCGGCGCCGGGAAGTCCTCGCAGACCGCGGCCGCCGCGCGGGCCAGCAGCCCGTGCAGCGGGCTCGGCGCGCGGGAGTCGCGCGGCAGGTGGAACACGTGCCGGACGCCACGCGCGTCGAGTTCGTCCTGCACGTCGCGCGCGCCCTCGAGGATGAACCGGTGGTGCCGGTCGCTGTCGTGCCGGTGCCCGCCGCCCAGCCCTTGGTACACCAGCACCGGCCGGCCCAGGGCTTCGCCCAGCACCAGCGCTGCGTCCAGCGCCGGGTTCTCGTGGCCGCGCGCGGCGTGGTGCAGCCAATACAGGACGAAGTCACCGTCCGCGCGGACCGGTCGCTGGTTGAGCGACCGGCAGCGGCGGCGCAGGTGGGGTGGCTGGGCGTCGACGGCGTCGTGCACCGCGCGATTTCACCATCCCGCACGTGAGCGCGGCATCGGCGCCCATCGACCGTTAACGCCCGATCGGCGATCCTTCCCGTGATGCGTCGCTCCCTGCCGTTCCTCGCCCTGTTCAGCACCGCCGTCGCGGCCCAGTCACCGTCGCCGCCCGCCGCCGCGCCGGTCGCGGAGCCCGGCGCGGATGCCGCGCCGCGCCGTGGCGTGGTCGAACTCGAGGTGCTCGGCGTCGACGGCGCACCCCGCGCCGCGGTGCTGTCCGCGCTCGACATCGCCGCCTACACGCGGCGCACCACGATCGGCAGCGCCCGCCTGGAGCGCCTGCTCGGCGAGGCCCCGGGCGAGGTGCGCGAGGCGCTGGAGGTGTTCGGCTGGTACGGCGCCACCGCCGAGGTAAGCCGCGAGCCCCTGCCCGAGCGCCGCCACCGGGTGGTGGTGCGCGTGCTGCCGGGCGAGCCGGTGCGCGTCGGCAGCGTCGACGTGGCCGTCGACGGACCCGCCGCCGGCGAAGCCGCGATCGCGCGCCGCGTGGACGGCTTCGCGCCGCGCGTCGGCGCGGTGCTCGACCACCGCGCCTACGAGGCGGGCAAGGCCGGCATCGAGCGCAGCCTGCAGCGGCTCGGCTACTTCGATGCGCGGCTGGTCGCGCATCGCGTCGAGGTCTCGCGCACGGAACGGCGCGCGGACATCCACCTGCGCTGGACCTCGGGCGAACGCCACCGCTTCGGCGCCACCACCTTCGAGGGCGCGCAGTTCCCCGCGGCGTTCATGCGCCGCTTCCGGCCCTGGGAAGACGGCGAGCCGTACGACCAGGCGCAGATCGAGGCCATGCAGCAGCGCCTCGCCGCGTCGGGCTATTTCGCCGGGATCGAGATCGAACCGCTGGTCGAGCAGCGCGCCGACGGCCGCCTGCCGATGCGGGTCGCGATGACGCCGGCCGCGCGCAGCGCCTGGACGCTCGGCGCCTACTACGAGGCCAACTACGGCGGCGGCCTGCGCGGCGGGCTCGACCGGCGCTGGCTCAACGACCGCGGCCACAGCGCGCGCATCGACGTCGAGGCGGCGCAGGCGCTGCAGACCGCGACCTTCGAGTACCGCATCCCGCACCACAACCTGTTCGGTGCCACCTGGCTCGCCGGCATCGGCCTGCGCAACGAGGACACCGACAGCGTCGACGGGCGCAGCGCACTGCTGCGCGCCGGCCTGCTCGGCTCGTGGCAGGACTGGACCGGCATCGTGTCGGCCAACGCCCTGCGCGGCAGCTTCCGGGTCGGCTCGCGGCGCCTGAGTCCCGGGCGCGACAATGCCACCGTGGTCTATCCCGAGGTCTCGCTCGGCAAGGTGTTCGCGCGCGACCGCATCCGTCCGAAGCAGGGCGCGTCGCTGCGCTTCACCGCGCGCGCCGCCTCGACCGCGGTCGGCTCCGACCTCGACCTGCTGCAACTGCGCGCCGAGGGCCGCTACGTCATGCCGCTCGGCGAAGCGGGTCGGCTGCTCGGCCGGCTCGAACTCGGCTGGACCGACACCGACCGCTTCGCGCGCCTGCCGCCGGACCTGCGCTTCTTCGCCGGCGGCGACGGCAGCGTGCGTGGCTATGCGTGGCAGGACCTCGGTCCGCGCGACGTCGACGGCCGCCCCACCGGCGCGCCCAAGGTGGCCACCGCCTCATTGGAGTACGAACACGCGTTCCGCCCGGACTGGGCCTGGGCGGTGTTCGTCGACGGCGGCAACGCCTTCGACGATCGCGGCGTGCAGCCGGAATTCGGCGTCGGCGCGGGCGTGCGCTGGGCGTCGCCGATCGGTCCCGTGCGGCTCGACCTCGCCTGGGGCCTCGACGAAGCCCTCGGCGGTTTCCAGCTGCACTTCTCCGCGGGACCGGACCTGTGAAGCGGCGTCTGCTCCTCGCGCTCGCGTTGCTGCTGGCCGCCATCGCGCTGGCGCTGGCCGGCGTGCTCGGCACGACGGCGGGTGCGCGCTGGGTCGCCGCGCGCGCCGTCGCCACGCTGCCCGCGCTGTCGATCGACACGGTCGATGGCTCGCTGGCCGGCACCCTGCGGCTCGGCGGCGTGCGCTGGGACGACGGCAGCACGCGCGTCGACGTCGCGCAGGCCGAAGTGCGGCTTCGGCTGCCGGCACTGCTGGCCGGGCGCATCGACCTGCCGCTGATCGCGGCCGACGACGTCGTCGTGGCCCTGCGCGCGCGCGCCGCCGACGCCAGCCCGCCCGCGGTCCGTGGGGCCATCGACCTGCCCGCGATCACGATCGACACGCTGCGACTGGCGTCGGCGCGCATCGAATCGGGCGCGCGAAGCGTGGCCTTCGAGCAGATCGTCGCCCGGTTCGCGATGGGCGGCGCGCGGATCGATCTCGCCGCGCTCGATGCCCGGGGCCCTGACGGGCGGGTCGAAGGCGCGCTCGGGCTCGACCTCGCGCGACCGCTGCCGCTGGCGGACGCCGACCTGCGCTTCGACCTCGCCATCGACGCGACGCCCGTGCGCGGTCGGGCGTCGATGGCGCCGTCCGGCGACGGCAGCCGCATCGACGTCGCGCTGGAAGCCCCGCTGCAGGCGACCCTGTCCGGCGAAGCGAGCGCGGACGGCACCGAGGCCAGCCTCGCGCTGCGGCTGCCGCGCCAGGACGGCGCCGCGCTCGGAATGGCCGCAGCGCTCGAAGCGGACCTGCGCGCCACGCTCGCAGCGGGCCAGTGGACGCCGCGCGGCACGCTGGCGGTCGGCGAGCAGCCGCTGTCGCTCGACGCGGGCCAGGTCCGGCCGGTCGACGGCGTCCTGCGCGCCGAAGCGCTGCAGATCACCGCCGCACCCCACGGCGCGCTGCGCCTCGATGGCGACGTGCCACTCGGCGCCGACGGCACATGGTCGCTGCGGCTCGCGAGCGAGGCGCTCGCGTGGCCGCGCGAAGGCGCCGCGCCGATCACGGTCTCCGGCTCGGTGGCGGTGGAAGGACCCGCCGCCACGCCGACGCTTCAGCCGGACCTGCTGCTGGCGGCGCCCGGCGCGCCATCGGCGCGGCTGCGCGGATCGCTGCGGCGCGAGCCCGGCGCGTTGCACTTCGACGGCCTCGCACTCGAAGCCGCGGCGGCGCGCGCCTCGGCCTCGGGCGTGCTGTCGTTCGACGCGCCCGCCACGCTGTCGCTCCAGGTCGACGACTTCGATCCGGCGCTGTTCGCCCCGGACTGGCCCGGTGCGCTCGATGCCCGGTTCACCTTCGAAGGCGCGCTGCGCGACGACGGCGCGAGCGGCACGCTGGACCTGCAGTCGCTCGGCGGCACCCTGCGCGGGCGCGCGCTCGATGGGTCGGCGCGCATCCGACTCGTGGCCGGGCGCTGGACCGATGGCCGCGCGACGCTGGCCAGCGGCAGCGCGCGCCTGCAGGGCGAAGCACGCGACGCCGGCGCGTGGATCGACGTGCAGGCCGACGTCCCCGATCTCGGCGACCTGTGGCCCGATGCCACGGGCAGCGCGACCGCGACCTGGCGTCGCGAGGGCGGCGATCGGATCACGCTGCGCGCCACCGACGTCGCGGTCGCGCCGATCCGCGCCGTCCGCATCGATGCCGAAGGCCGCCTCGGCAGCGGCAGCGACCCGCTGCTGTCCGCGTCCGTCCGCGCGGGCGGCCTCGCGCTGCGCGGGCAGCCGCTCGGCGCGCTCGCCCTCGACATCGAGGGCACGCGCGCGGACCACGTCGCGCGGCTGGTGCTGGACGAGGGCGCGCGCGATGCCCGCCTCACCCTCGAAGGCGGCTGGCGCGACGCCGCCTGGTCGGGCCGGCTGGCCGGGCTGGAAGCGCGCGCCGAAGGCGCCACGCTGCGATTGCGCGAGGCCGCCCCCCTGCGCCTCGCCGCACGCGGTTTCGAACTGCAGCAGGCCTGCTTCGACACCACCGGCGGACGCCTGTGCGCGGCCGCGGCGCAGGACGCCGGCGTCGGCGAAGCGACGCTCGACATCGACGGTCTCTCGCTCGCCGCGCTGCGCGGCTGGCTCGCCGAGCCGGCGATTCCCGCCCTCGAAGGTCTCGCGCGCGGCAGCGCGCAGGCGCGCTGGACCGAGGCAGGTCTGGTCGATGCGAGCGCACGCCTCGAATCGCCGCGCGGGCTCGCCCGTCTGCCGAAGCGCCCGGACCTCGACCTCGGCTATGCCGACCTCGCGCTCGACGCCACCTGGGCCGATGGCGCCGGCCGCGTGCAGGGCGGTGCACGCCTGGTGCCGGAAGGAAGGATCGAGCTCGGCGCCGATCTCACCCCGGTCGACGGCGGCATCGGCATCGACGCCACGGTCGACCTGCAGATCAGCGACCTGTCCGGCATCGAGGCGTTCACCACCACCATTGCCGAGCCCGAAGGCGAACTGCGCGGCCAGTTGCGCCTGCAGGGCGGTGCGCTGCCGCGCAGCATCAGCGGCGCGCTGGCGCTGACCGGCTTCACCGCGCAGGTGCCGGGACAGGCGCTGCGCCTGCGCGACGGCGTGCTGGTGCTGGCGGGCGTGCCCGGGCAACTGGTGCTGCGCGGCTCGGTGCTGTCCGGCGACGGCACGCTCACGGTCGACGGGCGCATCGACCGCGACGATCCGGTGCTGGCGCTGCTGCGCATCGGCGGCGAGCGCGTGCGGGTGGCGAACACGCCGAACCTGAGCCTGCTGGCCTCGCCCGACCTGACGCTCGCGTTGCGCGACGGACGCTGGCAACTCGATGGCCGGCTCGACATCCCGCGCGCGCGGATCGACGCCTCCAAACTGGAAACCAGCGCCGACCGCAGCCCCGACGTGGTGGTGGTCGACGATCCCGAACCACCGGATCCGGTGCGCCCGTGGCGGGCGCGGGTGCGCGTGTCGCTGGGCGAC
>JAJTHZ010000105.1 GCA_021299185.1 Lysobacteraceae bacterium
CGAGACGTGACGGTCGCGCGCAAGCGCGCTCCTACGGGCAAGGGCGCGATGCAAGACGCCTGCGGCACGGTTGAAACGTGACGGTCGCGCGCAAGCGCGCTCCTACGGGCAAGGGCGCGATGCAAGACGCCTGCGGCACGGTCGAAACGTGGCGGTCGCGCGCAAGCGCGCTCCTACGGCGGAGGCCTTGACGCAAGGCGCCAGTGGCAAGGTCGAGACGCGGCGGTCGCGCGGCGCGCAGCGCCCCAGCAGCGCAGGCACGGAAGCATCCGCTCGCGCCGCCGCGACGGCCGTCGAGTCGCGCTATCGCCCCAGCACCGTCCGCAACGCGCCCAGCACGCGATCGACGTTCTCCGGCCGGCTGCCGTGGCCCATCAGGCCGATGCGCCAGACCTTGCCCGCGAGTTCGCCCAGCCCGGCACCGACCTCGATGCCGAACTCGTCGAGCAGGCGGCGGCGGGGGCCGGCATCGTCCGCGCCTTCGGGGATGCGCACGGTGTTCAACTGCGGCAGGCGCGCGGCTTCGGGCACCAGCAG
Organism: Lysobacteraceae bacterium; assembly: GCA_021299185.1. Taxonomy (GTDB): domain Bacteria; phylum Pseudomonadota; class Gammaproteobacteria; order Xanthomonadales; family Ahniellaceae; genus UBA4656. Next base: position 538 of record JAJTHZ010000105.1, read on the forward strand.
GTCGAGGCCGATCGCGGCCAGGCCGTCGCGCAGTCGCAGGTGGTTGGCATGGTGGCGTGCCCAGGCGGCCTCTAGGCCTTCCTCGTGCAGGATCAGCAAGGCCTCGTGAAGCGCATAGAGCATGTTGATCGGCGCGGTGTGGTGGTAGGTGCGCGCGCCCTCGCCGGACCAGTAGGCCGTCACCAGGCCGAGGTCGAAGAACCAGCTCTGCACCGCGGTCTTGCGCGCCTTGAGCGCCTCCACCGCGCGGTCGGAGAACGACAGCGGCGACAGGCCGGGCGGGGCCGACAGGCATTTCTGCGAGCCCGAGTAGATCGCGTCCGCGCCCCAGGCATCGACCTCGACCGGGATGCCACCGAGGCCGGTCACGCTGTCGACGATGCTCAAGGCGCCGTGCTCGCGCGCCAGCCGGCACAGCAGGGCCGCGTCGGAGCGCGCGCCGGTGGAGGTCTCGGCGTGCACGAAGGCGAGCGCCTTCGCGCCGGGGTTGGCCTTCAGTGCGGCCTCGACCTTGGCCGGGTCGACCGGCTGGCCGAAGGCGTCTTCGACCAGCACGCAGCGCGCGCCGATGCGCAGCACGTTCTCGCGCATGCGGCCGCCGAACACGCCGTTGCGACACACGATCACGGTGTCGCCCGGCTCGACGAGGTTGACGAAGCAGGCCTCCATGCCGGCGGAGCCGGGGGCCGAGATCGGCAGGGTCAGGCGGTGGGTGGTGCGGAAGGCGCGCTGCAGCAGCGCCTTGAGCTCATCCATCATGCCGACGAAGCGCGGGTCGAGGTGGCCGATGGTGGGGCGCGCGAGCGAGGCCAGCACGCGCGGCGAGACGTTCGAGGGGCCGGGGCCGAGCAGCAGGCGCTCGGGGGGACTGAAGGACGACATGGCGGCTCCGGTGGGCGAGGCGATCGGTGGGGCGCGCGAGCGCGCGGCGATTGATCTCGATCATGCCGCGCGGCCGTCGCCCGGTCGAGACTGCGCGCGAGCCGGAGGGAGTGATGCCATGGCGGGTGAGTTCGCGGTGTTGTGCGGCGGTGGTGCACAGGGTGCGGCGGTGGTGCGGGCGCTGCGTCGTCGCGGCGCGCCGGTCCGCGTGCTGGGGCGCGATGCGGGGAGGGTGCATGCCGCGTTCGGGCACGAGGTCGCGTTCGCGCCGGCCGACCTCGACCGGCCGGATTCGATCGCCGCCGCGCTGGCGGGCTGCGTCGGCGTGTTCGCGATGCTGCCGATCGCGCCCGGGTTCGCGCTGGCGCAGGCGCGGGCCGGCGCGCTGCTGCGGGCGCTGGCGGCGGCGCGTGCGCCACGCCTCGTGTACAGCACGGGGGGCTTCGCGGTGCCCGGGCTCGCCGCCTCGGGCTACGTGCAGGGCAACCTGGCGATGGTGGACGGCGTGCGTGGACTCGGCTTGCCGGCCCTGGTCCTGCGCCCCGCGATCTACCTCGACAACCTGCTGTGGACGGACCTCACCACGGCGTTGCGCGGCGAGGGCATCCTCGCCTATCCGCCGTTGCCGGCGGAGCGGCGATTGTCATGGACCGCGCACGACGACCAGGGCGAGGCGGCGGCAGCGGCCCTCACCGCCGGCGTGTTTCCGACCGGGGCCTACGACGTGGTGGCGCATGGCGCGCCGACCCAGCGCGAACTGGCGGCCCTGCTGGCCGAGGTCCTCGGCCGCGAGGTCGTGCATCGTCCGGCCACGCCGGAGGCCTTCGGCGCCGCGCTCGGCGCAACCCTGGGCAGCGCGGAGATCGGCGCGGGCATCGCGCAGATGTACGCCGCGGTGGCCGCGGCGGCACCCGACGCCGCGGTGCTCGATCCCGCGCCGCTGGAGCGGGCCGTCGGCGTGCGCATGGCCAGCGTGCCGGACTGGCTGCGGCGCAACTTCCGCTGAGCGGGCGGCGCGTACGCGCGTTCAGGTGCTGCCGTAGCGCTTCAGCTTGTCCTCGAGCAGGCCGGGGTCGTAGCCCAGCCGCAGGGTCAGTTCGTTGAGGAACTCGCGCTCGCGCGGCCGGATGCGTCCGTCGGCGACCGCCAGCCGCACCAGGCTGTCGAACAGGCGCGTGGCCTGCTCCGAACCCCGGGCGTGCACGGTGAACAGCCGGTCCAGTTCGTCGGCGAGGTTGAGTTCATTGCGCCGTCCGCGGTCGAACGCCGTGAGCGCGAGTTCGCGCCCGCGGGTCGAGAGCTTGAGTTCGTCCAGCAGGCCGTTGACCAGGCCGGTCTCGTGGCTGGTGACGATGCTGTCGGCGCGCGCCAGCGCACCGAGCAGGCCGAACAGCACGCCGGTCGAGACCTCCTCGGCCTGGCCCAGCTTGCCGCCGCCCAGCAATTCGCCGAGCGACGAACCCATGTCGCGCAATACAGCGCCGATCCCACCGCCGCTCCCCGCCATGTCGCACCCCCAGGGTCGTGTTCCGGCGCCGATGCTGCGACACTTCGGCGCGCATTGAAAGGGGGCCTCCGTGGCGACATCGCCGGCACCGACCATCGCCACACCGCTGCGGCTGCCCTGCGGCGCGGTGCTGCCGAACCGCCTGTGCAAGTCGGCGATGACCGAGGGTGTGGGCGACGCCTGGCACCGGGCGACGCCCCGCCACGAGACCCTGTACCGGCGCTGGCGCGAGGGCGGGGTGGGCCTGTCGATCACCGGCAACGTGATGATCGACCGCACGGTGCTGGAGCGCCCCGGGAACGTGGCGATCGATCCCACCGACCCGCGCACCACCGATGCGGCCGCGCGCGCGCGGCTGGCGCGCTGGGCGCGGGCCGGCACCGGCGAGGGCGCGCACCTGTGGATGCAGGTCTCGCACGCCGGCCGGCAGAGCCCGCGCTACGTCACCGCGCGCACGGTCGGGCCGTCGGCGGTGGGCCTGGAACTGATGGGCAACTACGCGCGGCCGCGCGCGCTCGACGAGCCGGCGATCCGCGACTTCATCTCCCGCTTCGGGCACGCGGCGGCGATCGCGCGCGATTGCGGGTTCACCGGCGTGCAGGTGCACGCGGCGCACGGCTATCTGGTCAGTGCGTTCCTCTCGCCGGTGACCAACCGGCGCGACGACGGCTGGGGCGGCACGCTGCAAAACCGGGCGCGCTTCCTGATCGAAGCCGTGCGCGCCACGCGTGCCGCCGTGGGCGCTGACTTCCCGGTGTCGGTGAAGCTCAACTCGGACGATTTCCGCAAGGGCGGGTTCAGCCACGCGGACTGCCTCGAGGTCGTGCGCCTGCTCGGCGCCGAGTCGGTCGACCTGCTGGAGATCAGCGGCGGTACCTACGAGCAGCCGCGCCTGCTCGGCCACGAAGGCATCGCCGAAAGCGCGATGCCGGTGCGCAAGAGCACGCGCGCGCGCGAGGCGTATTTCATCGAATATGCGGACGCGATCCGCCGCGTGGCGACAGTGCCGCTGCTGCTGACCGGCGGATTCCGCTCGCGCCAGGCGATGGACGCCGCGCTCGCTGAAGGGGCCTGCGATGCGGTGGGCCTCGGCCGGCCGCTGGTCACCGAGCCCGACCTGCCGCTGCGGCTGCTCGACGGCCGCAGCCGCGCGGCCCATGCCCACGAACGGGATCTGGTGTTCGCCCGGCGCGGCTGGCGGTCGCCGACCAGCCGCTGGCTGCCGATGCGGGTGGCCAACGTGCTCGGCGCGCAGGGCTGGTACTACCAGCAGATCCTGCGCCTCGCCGATGGCCGCGACCCCGACCCGGCGCTCGGCCTGGCGCCGGCGATCGTGGCTTACCTCGCCGAAGAGTTGCGCGGCGCGTGGCGCCGCCGTCGCGCGTGGTCGCGCCCGGCACCGGCCTGAGCGTGCGGCTTCAGGCCAGCACGCAGGCGTTGCGGCCCTCGTGCTTGGCGCGGTACATCGCGAGGTCGGCGCGCTCGAACACCGTGTCCGGCGTGTCGTCCTCGCGGAACGCGGCGATGCCGCACGACAAGGTCACCGGAATCGGCTTCTGCCGGTAGTGGAAGTTGAGCCGCGCGATGCGTTCGCGCAGGCCGTTGCATACCTTGAGCGCGTCCTCGGGCAGGGTGCCAAGCAGCAGCATGGCGAATTCCTCGCCGCCATAGCGGGCCACGAAGTCGATCTCGCGCACCCCGCGCTGCAGGTGCTGCGCGACCACGTAGAGCACCTTGTCGCCGGCGGCGTGGCCGTAGCCGTCGTTGATCGCCTTGAAGCGGTCGATGTCCCAGGCGACCAGGCACATCGGGCGCCCGAAGCGCTTCCAGCGCGCGTACTCGTGCGCGATGCGCTCGTCCCAGGCCAGCCGGTTGGGGATGCCGGTCAGGGCGTCGGTGGCCGACAGGCGCTTCTCGCGGTGCAGGGATTCCTGCAGCGTCTTGGTCTCGCGCTCCAGTTCGCCGATCCGTGCGCGCATGCGCTCGGCGCGCTCCTGGTAGGCGGCCAGGCGCGACGACTCGCGCTCGCGGAAGTCGAGCATGTGGCGGTGGATGGCCGAGGTGCGCGAGACCACGTCGCGGCGCAGCGACTCCAGTTCGGTCGCGCGCTGCACGCTCGCGCCCAGTTCCTGCAGTTCGGCGCCGACCTGGCCCGCCATCTCCTGGCCGGAGCGCAGCGCGGCGTCGCGGTCGGCATCCTCGCCGAGCAGGTAGGCGGCGACCTCGTCGAGCTGGTGGTTGACCTGCGCCAGCGTGCGCTCGACCTCGCCGCGGTCGCGCTGGAAGGACTGCAGTTGCTCGTTGACCAGTTCGGCCACACGCTCGATCGCCTCGGCGACCGCGAGGTCGGTGGCGGCGCTGGCGAGGCTGGACTTGATCTCGTCGACCTTGGGGCCGAGGCGGTGGTCGAAGGCGAGGCGATCGAGCAGCCGCACCAGATAGCCGGCCGCGGTGGCGAATGGACTGGCCGGTACCGCGCGGGTGGTGCCGGGCGGCACTTCGTCGAGGGCGACGATGGCGCGGTGCAGGTCGCCGAACAGGCCCTCCACCTCGACCGCCGGCGCGCGGCGGCGCAGCGCCGACGCGACGCGTCCGAGCTGGGCGTCGAGCTGGGTGGACTGCCCGCGTGCGGCGACGCACAGATGGCCCACCAGCCGACGCAGCACCTCGTCCAGCGCGCGCCACGCCTTTTCCTCGTCGGCCAGGCCGGGCGTGTTGCGGGTCTTGGCGCTGTTCAAAGATTCGGCGAGCACGTCACGCTCCCAGCGTCGGCGCAGGGGTTCTCCCCGGCTGCTGTAGCCGGGCGCGGCGGTCTCCCACCCCAGGTCGGCAGGATCAGACGGCGATCGGCAAGATCCGCGCCACGCGCGCCGGTCAATCGGGGAGCCGGCTTTCCAGCGCGGCGATCCGCGCTTCCAGCGCGTCGATGCGGGCCAGCAGGTCGGACGACGCGGCCGCCGCAAGGGGCGCGGCGGGCAGGCGGGCGGCGGCCGCTTCCGCGGCTTCGATGCCGGACAGCAGGTGCATGTAGCGGTCCTCGCGCTGGCCCGCGCCGCGCGGCAGGCGCACCACCAGCGGGGGCTGGCGGGCGATCAGCCGGTCCAGCGTGTCGCGCACGTCGTCCAGCGACGGGAAGGCCGCCAGCCGTTCGGCGCGCGCCAGCAGTTCGGCCTGGGTCTGCGGTCCGCGCAGCAGCAGCAGGCACAGCACGGCCCGCTGCCGCGGGGTGACCGTGAAGGCTTCGTCGAAACGATGCTCGTAGCGCAGGGCGCGCGCGCCATGCACCACGCGCACCATGCCGCGGTCCTCGAGCTGGCGCAGGCCGTGGCCCACCACGCCCGGCTCGAGGTCCATCACCGGCTCGCGGCTGGTCTTCTGGTTGCACGCCATCACCAGCGCGTTCTCGGTCAGCGGATAGGCATCCGGCGTGGTGGCGGCCTTCTCCACCAGGCAGCCGAGGATGCGCGCCTGCACGGCGTCGAGGGGTGGCGTCGCGTCGCTGGCGGACATCGCGTTAACTCCGGTCGGGGGACGCGCAGGATACGCAGGCGCGGGCCGGCCGTCAGTCGTGGGCCGGCTCGATCCACACCGCCAGCCCGTTGAGCGCGGCGTTGCCGGACGGCACGTCGAGCGCCATCGGATCGGCGAGGTCGTTGTAACTCGCCCCGGCCACGGCCCGGGCGCGCGACAGCCGCGTGCCGGGCCGGTCGTGGCCGAAGCCGTGCGGAAGGCAGGCCACGCCGGGCGCGAGGTCGGGGTCGGCGCGCACCTCGACCTCGATCGCACCGGCGGCCGAGCGCATGCGCACCCGCGCGCCGTCGGCGATCCCGCGCGCGGCGAGGTCGTCCGCATGCATGTGCAGGTGGTGGCGCGGTTTGCCCTTCACCAGGCGCGGCGCGTTGTGCATCCAGGAGTTGTTGCTGCGCACGTGCCGCCGGCCGATCAGCCGCAGCGCGCCGGCAGGCTCGGTCGCGCGGGCGTCCGCCGCCAGCCGCGCGAGGTCGTCGAGGATGAAGTCGGGCGCGCAGTCGATGCAGCCGTCCTCGGTCTCGAGCCGCTCGCGCAGGTTGGGGCGCAGCGGGCCGAGGTCGATGCCATGCGGCGCGGCTTCCAGGTCGGCCAGGGTCAGTCCGCTGCCGCCGCGTTCGAGGCCGGCGGCGATCATGCGGCGCGGATCGGGCTGTGCGCGCCATTCGCGGCCGCTGGCGCGCGCGTGGGCGGCGCCGAGGCCGTCGAGGATCTGCCAGTCGGCGCGTTCGTCCGCACCCTGCGCGGACAGCGGCGCGTTGAGGCGCGCCACGCGCCGCACCGCGAAGGCGTTGAAGATCAGGTCGTAGTGCCACTGGGTCAGCGGCGAGGCCGGCGGCAGGATCAGGTGGGCGTGGCGGGTGGTCTCGTTGACGTAGATGTCGACCGCGACATAGGAGTCGAGCCCCGCGATCGCCGCATCCAGCGCGCGACCGCCCGGCACCGACAGCACCGGGTTGCCGGCGCAGGTGAGCAGGCCCCGGACCTGGCCCGGTCCCGTGGTCAGGATCTCCTCGGCGAGCGCCGCCACCGGCAGTTCGCCGGCGAACTCCGGCAGGCCGCGCACGCGCGAGCGCCAGCGGTCGCGCTGGCCGCGCGAGGTACCGGGCCCGGTGATCGGGATGACGGCGTCGTTGGGCAGCGCGCCGCCTTCCGCGTCGAGGTTGCCGGACAGAAGGTTGAGCAACTGGATCAGCCACTGGCACAGCGTGCCGAAGGCCTGCGTCGAAAGCCCCATGCGCCCGTAGACCACGGCCGAGGGCGCCGCGTGCAGCTCGCGCGCGAGGCGCGCGACGGTGGCGCGCGGGATGCCGCTGCGCGCCTCCAGCGGCGCGGTGTCGAACGCGCGCAGGGCTTCGAGCGCGGTGTCTAGGCCGCGCAGCCGGCCGTCCCAGTGGGCGAGCCGCGGCGCGCCGAGGGCCAGCAGTTCCTGCATCAGCGCGACGAGGAACAGCGCGTCCGCGCCGGGCCGGATCGGCAGGTGCTCGCTGGCGATGGCCGCGGTCTCGGTGCGCCGCGGGTCGACCACCACCAGCCGGCCGCGTGCGGCGAGGTCCTCCAGCCGACGCGCCACGCCCGGTGCGGTCATCAGGCTGCCGTTGGAGGCCACCGGATTGGCGCCCAGCACCAGTATCCACTGCGTGCGGTCGAGGTCCGGGATCGGCAGCAGGAACTGGTGGCCGTACATCGCGCGGGCCACGACCTGGTGCGGCCACTGGTCGACCGAGGACGCGCTGAACACGTTGCGCGTGCGCAGCGCACGCAGCAGGGCGGGCAGGTAGGCGATGTGGCCGAAGTGGTGCACGTTGGGATTGCCGACGTAGACCGCCAGCGCATCGGCGCCGTGCGCGGCCTGCACCGCGGCCAGCCGTTCGCCGGCCTCGGCCAGCGCCTCGTCCCAGCCGATTTCCTCGAAATCGCGGCCGCGCCGCCGCAGCGGCCGGCGCACGCGGTCCGGATCGGCTTCCAGGTCGAGGATCGCGTTGCCCTTGGGGCAGACGTGGCCGCGGCTGAAGGGGTCGGCGAGGTCGCCGCGGATGGCGCGCAGCGCGCCGTCCTCGACGCGCATCTCAAGGCCGCAGATCGCCTCGCACAGCGGGCAGGCGCGGAAGTGGGTGCGGGTGTCCATGGGCGCTCCGTCGGTCCCGGCAATGGTAAACCCGTGCAAGCGCGGAACGCCGCCGGCCCCGGTGCGAGGGCTGGCCGGCTATCGTTGGCCCCCGCCATGGTCGCCTTCCTCGCCCTCCGCCTGCGCTCGGTCGCGTGCAGCCTGCTGTTGCTGGCGCTGCTGCCGGTGGCCGCGCCGCTGCGCGCGTGGGAGATCGAGCCCGGCACCCGCGTGCCGCCGGCGCCGGTGGCCGAAGCGGTGGCCGCGCAACGCGCCGACGACCCCGGCGCGGCGCGACGCAGCATGCAGTGGAGCACGCTGACGCCGTCGGCGGCGGGTGCGCAGGTCCACTTCCTGGTGTTCGAACGCGACCGCGGCCAGCGCGCCTGGCTGCTGGACGCGGACGGCCGGGTGCTGGCGACGGTGCCGCGCGGTGCCGCCGCCAGCGGCGAGGTCGGCACGCGCGGCCTCACCCTCGCGCTGCCGCCGGCCGGAGAGCGGCCGCTGTGGCTGGCGGTCGAGTCGACGCTCGGCGTGTTCCCCCACGCCCGGATCGAGGACCTCGGGGTGTTCCTCGCCGCCGAGCGCGCCGACTGGGTGTTCGAGGCCGGGCTCGGCGCCGTGCTGCTCGCGCTGGTGGTGCTGAGCCTCGCCTTCCACGTCTCGCTGCGCGATCGCATGTACCTCGCGTATGCGTGCTACCTCGCGCTGATGCTGTCCGCGCTGTGGATGCGCCATCCGGTGGCGTTCCGGCACGCGACGGCGCTCGGCCTGGAACCGGAGCGCGTCGCAGCCCTTGGCGTGCTGGCATCGGCGCTGGCCGCGTGGGCGGTGATCGAGCTGATGCGCGCCGCGGCCGGGATCGCCGACCGCCATCCGCGCGCCCTGCGCCTGCTGCGCGGGTTGGCCCTCGGCAATGTCGCGCTGGCCGTGGTCGACGTGGCGACCATCCTCGCCGCGCCGGCCGTCGCGCATACGGTGTTCACCCTGATCAACGTGCTGTTCGGGCTGACCGCGCTCGGCAGCGCGGGCCTGCTGGTGCTCGCCGCGCGCGACGGTTCACGCATGCCCTGGGTGTTCCTCGCCGGCTGGGCGCCGCTGGTCGCGTGCGGCGCGTGGTTCAGCCTCGGGCCGCTGCTGGGTGCGCCGCAGCCGGACAGCCCGCGCTACTACATCCTGGTGTCCTGCGCGCTGCAGGGGCTGATCTGGGCCGTGGCGCTGGCCGACCGCGCGCTGTGCCTGCAGCGCGAGCGCGACCTCGCGCAGGCGCTGGCCGAGAACGATCCGCTCACCGGCCTGCCGAACCGCCGCGCGCTGGACCGTGCGCTGGGCGCGGCACGCAGCGGGGTGGTGATGCTGCTCGACCTCGATCGCTTCAAGGCGATCAACGACCGCTTCGGCCACGCCGCCGGCGACGAGTGCCTGCAGCGCTTCGCGACCGTGCTCGACGCCGGCCTCGCCGGCATCGCGACCTACGGGCGCTACGGCGGCGAGGAGTTCATCGCCGTGCTGGCGTCGCCCGACGTGGCGGCGGCGCGGGCGACCGCGGAACGGCTGCGCGCCGACACCGAGCGCCTGCAGGTCGACCTCGGTGGCGTGCGCGTGGTGCTCACGGTCAGCATCGGCTTCGCGCCGATCGTCGACGGCGCGGCCGCGGCACTGGCCGCCGCCGATCGCGCCCTGTACCGGGCCAAGTCGAGCGGCCGCAACCGGGTGGAAATGGAGCCGAGCTGAGCGGTGCGCGTCAGAGCGGGCGCGCGCGGTTGTCGCGCACCAGCACGCGCATCCCGTCACGCAGGCCGTCGAGTTCCTTCTGCCGCACGATCGCGCGACGGCCGTCGTCGAGCCGCACGAAGACCTCGTAGTAGGGGCCGCGGTTGTTCTGCTTCTCGATCTCGTTGCCGGCGATGCCGCCGGCGATCGCCCCGGCCACGGTCGCGGCCTTGCGGCCGTCGCCCTTGCCGACCGTGTTGCCGAGCGCGCCGCCGATGATGGCGCCGAGCAGGGCGCCGCCGCCCGAGGCGTAGGAATCGCCGCCGTAGACGCGCTCGATGCGCTCGACCACGCCGCAGTCCGCGCAGCGCACCGGTCCGCCGTCGGCGGCGTAGTAGCGGGGCGGGGGCGAACTCGCGCAGGCGGCCAGGCCGGTGCACAGCAGCAGCGCGATCAGGACACGGTACATGGCATCACTCCACGGGGGACGTTGGCCGCCATGGTGTCGCCTCGAAACTGAACGGCGGCTGGGCGGGCGCAGCGGCCCGCCCGGCCGCCCGCCCGGTCAGCGGACCTCGAAGTCGGCCGCGCAGCCGTTGCTGACCCAGATCCCGCGCCGGTCACGGCCCCAGGACTGGCCCTCGATGCACGGGGCCCGGCTGATCTGGCGCGCGATCGAGACCCGGCTGCCGCGCCCGGTGCTGCAGTAGTTCGGCTCGTAGTCGCGCGATTCGCAGCGCACCCAGTTGCCACCGCCGCCGGCGCCGGGACGCCAGGCGTTGTCGACGTAGCTGATGTCGAACACGCCCGCGCAGCCGTCCTCGACCCAGATGCCGCGGCGGTCGAACGACCAGTTGCGGCCGTAGACGCAGCGCGTGTCGCTCACCTGCCGCGACAGGTAGACCGTGCCCCAGCCGACGTCGGCCGGGCAATAGCGCCGACGGTAATCGCGCGACTCGCAGCGCACGGATTCCGGCCGGTGCCAGCCGCCGGCGCCGGTGGACGGCGCCCACTGGTATTCGTCTTCGCGGTAGCCGACCTCGAATTCACCGCCGCAGCCTTCGGTGACCACGATGCCGCGCTCGTCGCGCCACCAGGTACGGCCGCGGATGCATTCGGCGCGGCTGGTCTGCCGCACCAGGCGCACGCCGCGCACGGTTTCCGCGGGACAGAAGGTGCGGCGGAAGTCGCGGGATTCGCAGCGGATCACGCCACCGCCGTACTGGGCGGTGGCCGGCGCCGGCGCGAGCAGCGCGGCGGCCGACAAGGCAAGGATGGCAAGCAGTCGCATGGAAACGCCCTCCGTTCAGGTTCCCCGCGCACACGATACTCCCGCGGGCGTGACCGACGGAAGCGCGCGACGCCGCCCGGCCGCTAGACTGGAAACGATGGACCCGCAGCCGAACGACCTCGTGTTCCGCGCCCGCGACCTGTCTAAGGTCTACCGGATGGGCGATGTCGAGGTGCATGCGCTGCGCGGGGTCGACCTCGACCTGCGCGCCGGCGAATTCGTGGTGCTGCTCGGGCCGTCCGGCAGCGGCAAGTCGACCCTGCTCAACATCCTCGGCGGCCTCGATGCCCCGAGTGGCGGCCACGTCTGGTACCACGGCGAGGACCTGGTCGATGCCGACGATGCGCGGCTGACCGCGTTTCGCCGCGAGCACGTCGGCTTCGTGTTCCAGTTCTATAACCTCATCCCCAGCCTCACCGCGCGCGAGAACGTCGCCATCGTGACCGAGATCGCGGCGGCACCGATGCGGCCGGAGGACGCGCTCGCCATCGTCGGCCTGTCCGACCGCATGGACCACTTCCCGGCGCAGTTGTCCGGCGGCCAGCAGCAGCGGGTCGCGATCGCGCGCGCGATCGCCAAGCGGCCCGCGGTGCTGCTGTGCGACGAGCCCACCGGTGCGCTCGATTCGGCCACTGGCGTGCTGGTGCTGCAGGCGCTGGAACGGATCAACGCCGAACTGGGCACCACCACGGTGGTGATCACCCACAACGCCGACATCGCGCGCATGGCGCACCGCGTGCTGCACCTCGCCGATGGCCGCATCGCGCGGGTCGACCGGAACGCGCAGCGCACGCCGGCGCGGGAGCTGCACTGGTGAAGGCGCTCTCGCGCAAGGCGCTGCGCGACCTGTGGCATCTGCGCGGGCAGGCGCTGGCGATCGCGCTGGTGATCGCCGGCGGCATCGCCAACCTGGTGATGTCGCAGGCCACGCTGGACTCGCTGTACGGCACCCGCGAGCGCTTCTACCGCGAGAACGCCTTCGCCGACGCCTGGGCGCCGCTGGAGCGCGCGCCGGAGTCGGTCGCCGCGCGGCTGGCCGCGATCGACGGGGTTGCCGCGGTGGAGACGCGGGTGGTGTCGGCGGGCAACCTCGCGCTGGAAGGATTCGACGAGCCGATCCGCGCCCTGGTGCACGCGCTGCCGCCCGGCGGCGTGCAGCCGGCCCTGAACCGCCTCACGCTGCGGGCCGGCCGCCTGCCGGACGGCGGCGGCCGCGGCGAAGTGGTGGCCAGCGAGGCCTTCGCCGAGGCCCACGGCCTGCGCCCCGGCGCGCGCCTGCGCGCGACGCTCAACGGCCGCGCGCAGTGGTTCACCATGGTCGGGGTCGCCGCCTCGCCGGAGTTCATCTACCAGATCCAGCCCGGCAGCACCTTCCCCGACTTCAGGCGCTTCGCGATCCTGTGGATGGACCGGCGCGAACTGGAGGCCGCGCTGGACATGGACGGTGCCTTCAACGACGTCGCGCTGCGGCTGGCGCCGGGCGCCAACACCGCGGCGGTGCTGGACGCGATCGACCGCGTGCTGGCGCGCTACGGCGGGCTCGGCGCATTCGCGCGCGAGGAGCAGTTGTCGCACCGCTTCCTGATGCACGAGTTCCGGCAGCTCGGCACCATGGCCTGGCTGTTCCCGGCGATCTTCCTGTCGGTGGCAGCCTTCCTGCTCAACGTGGTGGTGACGCGGCTGGTCGGCATGCAGCGCGACCAGATCGCGATCCTCAAGGCCTTCGGCTATCCGCCCGCCGCGATCGGCCGCCACTACGCCCTGATGGTGGCGCTGATCGCGCTCGGCGGCACGGCGGTCGGCATCGCCGGTGGCGCACTGCTCGGCGAGTGGCTGTCCGGCGTGTACATGCAGTTCTACCGCTTCCCCTACCTGGAGTTCCGGCTCAGCCCGGCGGTGGCGGGGCTCGGGGTGGCGGTGGCGTTGTCCAGCGCGCTGGCCGGCACCGCGGTCGCGGTGCTGCGCGCGGCGCGCCTGCCGCCGGCGGAGGCGATGCGCCCGCCGGCGCCGGAGCATTTCCGGCCGACCCTCGTCGAGCGCCTCGGCCTGGGCCGGCGGCTCGACGAGCCGACCCGCATCATCCTGCGCCAGCTGGAGCGCCGCCCCGGCAAGGCGCTGCTGTCCGTGCTCGGGCTGGCCATGGCCTGCGCGATCATGATGGTCGGGCGCTTCCAGGGCGATGCGATCGACTGGATGGTCGACACCCAGTACCGCATTGCGCAGCGCAACGACGTCGGGGTGTACCTGGTCGAGCCGACCGGGCGCGGTGCGCTGCGCGAACTCGGCGCGTTGCCGGGCGTGACGCGGGTTGAACCGTTCCGCACGGTGCCGGTGGTGTTCCGCCGCGGCACCGTCGAACACCGCAGTTTCATCGAAGGCCTGGTGCCCGCGCCGGAACTGCGGCGGCCGGTCGACCGCGCGCTGCGCGCGGTGCCGATCCCCACCGACGGCGTGCTGCTCACCGACTACCTCGCCGGCATGCTCGGCGTGGTCCCGGGCGACCGCATCGAGGTGCAGGTGCTGGACGGGCGACGGCGCTGGCTCGTGCTGCCGGTGGCCGGCACCGTGCACGAGTACATCGGCGCCCAAGGCTACATGGCGCTGGATGCGCTCAACCGCGCGCTGGGCGAGGGCGACGTGGTGACCGGCGCGCGGCTGTCGGTGGCGGCCTCCGGGCGCCCGGAACTGTACCGGCTGCTCGACGAGCGCCCGCGGATCGCCGGCGTGGCGGTGCGCGAACTGGAGATCCGCAACGTCTACGACTCGATCGCGGAGAGCATGCTCACGTTCTCGTTCGTGTCGCTGCTGCTCGGCGCGGTGATCAACTTCGGCGTGGTCTACAACGCCGCGCGGGTGGCCCTGTCCGAGCGCGGGCGCGAACTGGCCAGCCTGCGCGTGCTGGGCTTCACCCGCGCCGAGGTTTCCTACATCCTGCTGGGCGAACTCGCGCTGCTGGTGCTGGCCTCGGTGCCGATCGGCTTCCTGCTGGGCTGGGGCCTGATCGCGTTCATGGGCAACGCGCTGACCTCGGACCTGTTCCGCGTGCCGGCGCACGTGAGCGCGCAGACGCTCGCCTTCGCGGGCCTGGCGATGCTGGTCTCGTCGGTGCTGTCGGCGCTGGTGGTGCGGCGCCGCGTGGCGCGCCTGGACCTGGTGGAAGTGCTCAAGACTCGGGAGTAGGCATGGCCTTGTCGCGCAAGCAATGGGCGGGGATCGGGATCGGCGGGCTGGTACTGGCCGCGCTGGCGCTGGGGTTCCGCGATCCGGTGCGGGTGGTCGATGTGCGCGAGGTGGTGCGCGGCCCGCTCGCCGTGACCTTCCAGGAGGAGGGCCGCACGCGCCTGAAGGAGCGCTTCGTGGTGGCCACGCCGGTCGCCGGCACGCTGCGGCGCGTGGCCCTGCGCGAAGGCGATCCGGTGCA
>JAJTHZ010000110.1 GCA_021299185.1 Lysobacteraceae bacterium
CACGCCCTTGCGGCTGCGCGCCGATGCGGTCTGCGTGCACGGCGATCGCGCGGGCGCCGGGGCGTTCGCCGCGGCGCTGCGGGCGCGGCTCGATGCGTCGGGCGTGGTGGTCCGGGCGCCGCACGCATGAACGAATGGGCGCTGGTCGGCGTCGGCGTGGTGGTGCTCGGCTTCGCGCTGCGCCTGAACGCGCTGCTGGTGGTGGTGGCAGCGGGGCTCGCGACCGGGATCGCGGCGGGGATGGACCTGCAGCGCATCCTCGAACTCACCGGCGGGGCGTTCCTGAAGAACCGCTTCCTGATGGTGTTCGTGCTGACCCTGCCGGTGATCGGCCTGCTGGAGCGCAACGGCCTGCGCGAGCAGGCGGAGCGCTGGGTGCTGGGCCTGACGCGGCTGTCGACGGGGCGCCTGCTGCTCGCCTACCAGGCGCTGCGCCAGGTAGCGGCGATGCTCGGCCTGACCCACCTCGGCGGCCATCCGCAGACGGTGCGCCCGCTGCTGGTGCCGATGGCCGAGGCGACCGCCACGCGCGGCGTCGGGCCCTTGCCCGAGCGCGTGCGCGAGCGCCTGCGCGCGATGTGCGCCGGCACCGACAACGTCGGCCTGTTCTTCGGCGAGGACGTGTTCGTCGCCTTCGGCGCGGTGCTGCTGATGCAGTCCTTCCTGGCCCAGCACGGACACGCGGTGGAGCCGCTGGCGATCGCGCTGTGGGGCCTGCCGACGGCGATCGCGGCCTTCCTGGTGCACGGCGCGCGGGTGGCGCGCATCGACCACCGGATGGCGGCGGAGATCGAGCGCATCCGCACGCAGGCGGCGCGCGCATGAGCGCGCTGTCGCCGATCTACCTGCTGGTCGGCGGCGTGCTCGCGCTGCTGGCGCTGCGCACCGCGCGCGATGCGGGCAATCCGCGGCGCGCGGCGGGCGCGCTGTTCTGGGGCGTGCTGGCGGCGCTGTTCGTCGCCGGCGACTTCATGTCGCCGCTGCTGGTCGGCGTGCTGGTGGTGGTACTGGCCCTGCTGGCGGGCTTCGGCGGGGTGGTGCGCGGCACGCGCGTCGAGCGCGATCCGATCGAGCGCGCCGACAGCGCGCAGCGGCTCGGCAACCGCCTGTTCCTGCCGGTGCTGCTGATTCCGGCCGCGACGGTCGCCGGCGTGTATGGGGCGAAGTTCCTGCAGGTGGACGGCAAGCCCCTGTTGAGTGGCCAGGAGGCGACCCTGCTGGCCCTGTCGCTGGGCTGCCTGCTGGCCCTGGTCGCCGCGCTGCGCGCGACGCGCGAGCGCCCGCTGGTGGCGATCGGCGCGGGCGCCGGCCTGCTGGATGCGATCGGCTGGGCGGCGCTGCTGCCGCTGGTGCTGGCGGTGCTCGGCGGGCTGTTCGCCGCGGCCGGGGTCGGCGACGCGGTGGCGAAACTGGTGTCCGTCGTGGTGCCCACCGACAGCCGCTTCGCCTGCGTGCTGGCCTACTGCCTCGGGATGGCGGCGTTCACCATGATCATGGGCAACGCCTTCGCGGCATTCCCGGTGATGACCGGCGGCGTGGGCCTGCCGCTGCTGGTCGGGCTGCACGGCGCGGAGCCGGCGTCGATGGCGGCGATCGGCATGCTGTGCGGCTACTGCGGCACGCTGATGACGCCGATGGCGGCGAACTTCAACATCGTGCCGGCCGCGCTGCTCGAACTGCGCGACAGCCATGCGGTGATCAAGGCCCAGGTGCCTACCGCGCTGATGTTGCTGGCGGCCAACGTGGCGATCATGCACGCGGTGGTGTTCCGCCATGCCGGCTGAGCGGCCGCGCGCGGCGCGCGGCGTGTTGCTGACCGGCTTCGATCCGTTCGGCGGTGCCGCGCGCAATCCCTCGTGGGAGGCCGTGCGCGCGCTGCGCGGTGCGCGGATCGGGGGGCATGCGGTGGCGGTGGCGCGCATCCCGACCTCGTTCACGCGCTGCGCGCCGGCGCTCGCGCGCGCGATCGCGCGGCATCGCCCGGCGCTGGTGCTGTGCACCGGCCTGGCGCAGGGGCGCGCGGCGGTGTCGCTGGAGCGGGTGGCGATCAACTGCATCGATGCGCGGATCGCCGACAACGACGGCCTGCAGCCGATCGACGCGCCGGTGGTGGCCGGCGCGCCGGCGGCCTATTTCGCGCGATTGCCGCTGAAGGCCATGCTGGCCGCGGTGCGCGCGCGCGGCATCCCGGCCGAGGTGTCCAACAGCGCCGGCACCTTCGTCTGCAACGCGCTGGCTTTCCACCTCGCGCACGGCATCGCCACCCGCTGGCCGCGATTGCGTGGCGGTTTCGTCCACCTGCCGGCCGCGCCGTTCCAGGTCGCCGACCAGCCGGCCACGCCGAGCATGGCGCTGGCGACGATGGTGGAGGCGCTGCGCGCGGCGGTCGCTGCCGCGCTCGCGCAGGGCGACGACATCGCGCTCGGCGCCGGCACCGAGCACTGATCCTGTTCCCGATCCGGAGTCCCTGCATGCGCCTGTTCCGCCCGCTGCTGCCGATCGCCCTGCTGGGCCTGCTGCTCGCCGTGCCGCTGGCGGCCCGCGAGGTCGTGCCGCCGCCCGGTGGCTGGTCGACGGTGGCGCCGGCGCGCGCCGGTTTCGATCCGGCGCGGCTCGCCGCCGCGGTGGACCTCGCGCAGCGCAGCGCGGTGGTGGCGCCCGCCGACCTGCGGCAGGTGATCGTGGACCACTACAGCGTGCGCGAGCCGGGCTACCGCGTGCTGGGGCCGACCCGGCCGCGCGCCGGCAGCTCCGGCATGGTGGTGCGCGGCGGGCGGGTGGTGGCGCAGTGGGGCGATCTCGAGCGTGCGGACATGGCGTTCAGCGTGACCAAGAGTTTCATCGGCACGCTGGCGGGCTTCGCGGTGGCGGAAGGCCGCATCGGTGGCGCGGACGAGGCGGTGTCGGCGCGCGTGCAGGGGCCGTGGTTCGAGGGCGAGCCGCACGCGCGCATCACCTGGCGCCACCTGCTGGAGCAGAGCAGCGACTGGCGCGGCGAACTGTTCGGCATCGAGGACTGGGCCGACCGCCCGGTTGGCGCCAACCTCGGCGAGTGGCGCAATCCGCCGCGGCCGGGCCCGGGCGTGGCGCACGAGTACAACGACGTGCGGGTCAACCTGCTGGCCCTGGCCCTGCTCGAGGTGATGCGCGAGCCGCTGCCGCAGGCGCTGCGCACGCGCATCATGGACCCGATCGGCGCCAGCCCCACCTGGCGCTGGCACGGCTACGAGACCTCGTGGGTGGAACTCGACGGCCTGCGCATGCAGTCGGTGTCGGGCGGCGGGCACTTCGGCGGCGGCATGTTCGTGTCGACGTCCGACCTCGCGCGCTTCGGACTGCTGGTGGCGCGCGACGGTCGCTGGGGCGAACGGCAGGTGCTGCCGCGCGCCTGGGTCGACGCGATGCGCGTGCCTTCTGCGCCGAGGGACGACTACGGCTTCCTGTGGTGGCTCAACACCGGTCGTCGCGCGATCCCCGCCGCGCCCGAGAGCGCGATCTGGGCCAGCGGTTTCGGCGGCAACTGGGTGTACGTGGACCGCGAGCACGATCTCGTGGTCGTGCTGCGCTGGGTGCCGGAGCAGAAGCCGGTGGTGGAGGCGGTGTTGGGGGCGTTGCGGGGGTGAGGTGGGGGTTTAGGGCTCAGGGTATAGGGCCCAGGGCCCAGAGGGGTGGTGGAGCGGCAAGCGCCGCGCCGGACGGGTCCTCGTTCGTTGCTGCGTTGCGTCGGCGGAGCAGTGCACTGTCTGCAGGACTGCGACCGGGCGGAGAGATCGTGCTCGGATCCTGCGCGACAGGGTTCCTCATCCTGGGCCCTCACGCAAGCAGCGCCCTGCCGCGCCCCCTCAAGCCCGCCGCGCGCGCAGCGCGGCAACAACCGCCGCAACCACGGCGGAGGTCGCGATGAGCCACTGGTCGAGCACCGACATCCGCGCGTCGAGCACCGCGTGGGCGAGGCCGGGGCCGGTGCGCAGCAGGGCGTCGCCGTAGTCGAGGCCGATGCCGCCGGCGACCAGCGCCGCGGCCCACAGGTACAGCGCGTAGGTCGCGGCGAACAGCGTGAACGCCGCCGCGACCAGTGCGGCCAGCCAGCGCGGTCGTACGCGGGCCCAGCCGGTCGCGAGGACCGCGGCCAGCGCGGCGGGCGCGGCCATGAAAGCGGCATCGCCGCGCAGCAGCAGGGCGGCCAGCGCCCAGGCCGCGCCTGCAGCGAGCACCACCGCGAAGGCGGCGGGCCAGGTGGACCAGCGGGAGGGCAGGGCATCGGGCATCCGCGCATTGTCGCCGCGCGCGCGGCGGCGGTCACGCGCGGCGACGTCGCAGCGGGACGGGGGCGCTCAGGGGTCCGTCGACGGCGCGAGATAGGCCGGCAGCGGGATCGACTCGCTGCCGGGCGCGGGCTGCGGGATGCCGTGCGAAAGCGCGAGCGGCACCACGCCGGTCCAGTGCGGCAGCGCGAGGTCGGCCTCGTGGTCCCGCGGGCCGCCGCTGCGCACCTTGACGCTGGCGTCCTCGATCGACACCGCGAGCACGCGCGTGCCGGCAAGTTCACCGTCGTCCGCCGGGCGGCTGTCGGCCGCGCGACCCGGCACGATGCGGTCGGTCAGGCGCCACAGGCAGCGCGCCTTGTCGTCGGGGTCGGTGACTTCGACGGCGCGGCCGAACACCACGGCCGAACGGTAATTGACCGAATGCGCGAACTGCGAGCGCGCCAGCACCAGGCCATCGAGCACGGTGACCGCGAGGCAGCACGGCGCGCCGCCGGCGAGCGCTGCCAGCAGCCGGCTGGACACGCTGCCGTGCAGCAGGACGCGCTCGCCGTCGCGCGCATGCAGCATCGGGATCGCGAACGGCTGGCCGTCGACCACGAACGCGACGTGGGCGAGGAAGGCCGCATCGAGCACGGCGTACAGGCGCTCGCGGTCGTAGGCGGCGCGTTCCGGGTGGCGGCGGACGCGGTGGCGGTCGGTGCGCTGCGGGGGTGCTTGCATGGGCTTGCGGGCGACGGGGGACAGGCTCACTGTAGGCGCTGGATTGGCCTGCCGGCAGGGCCGCTTCCGGCGCTTGCCACCGGACCAATCCGGGAGGCCCCATGCTGCATCTCGATCTCGATGGCGAAGGCCCGCTGAACCAGCGCCTGGTGCGCGCGCTCAAGGACGCGATGCTGGGCGGCCGCCTCGCGCGCGATGCGCGGCTGCCCGCCAGCCGCGACCTCGCGCGTGCGCTGGCGGTGTCGCGGAACACGGTGGTCGACGCCTACGAACAGCTGGTGGCGGAAGGCTTCCTGCGCGGGCGGGTCGGCGCCGGCACCTTCGTCGCGTTCGAGGCGCCCCGCGCGCCGCAGGAAGCGCCCGCGGAGCAGGCGGCGC
>JAJTHZ010000126.1 GCA_021299185.1 Lysobacteraceae bacterium
CGATCGCGCTGGAGTCCGCCGTGGTCGACGGCGAGGCCGCGCCGGCGCTCGCCGCGCTGGCCGCGCGGCTGGGTGCGGTGGCGATCGTCGCCGCGCCGGCGCGGCGCGGCGCGGCGCGCGAGTTCGCGCTCGGCAGCACGCTGTTGCGGCTGCTGCGCGGGTCCTCGACCCCGGTGGTGGTCGCGCATAGCGATCCGGACGAACGATGGCGCAGCGCCGCGGCCGCGGTCACCGCCGATCCCTCGGGCCTGCGGGTGGTCGCCGCCGCGCGTGCGCTGGCGCCGGCCGCCGCGCTGACCCTGCTGCATTGCTGGCGCGTGCCGGAGGAAGGCCGCCTGCGCCTGCAGGGCGTCGACCCCGCACGCATCGCCGCGGTGCGCGACTGGGCGCGTGCATCGGCCGAGGGCGCGCTCGGCGAGGTGCGCTGCGCGGCGCCGGACGCGCCGCTGGTGTTGCACGAAGGCCACGCGGCCAGCGCGATCCTCGACTGGGGCCGCCAGGCGAAGCCCGACGTGCTCATCGTCGCCGCGCACCGCGGCGCCGCCGCGCAGGAGCGACTGCTCGGCAGCGTGACCCAGTTCCTGCTCTACCACTGGCCCGGCGACCTCGTGCTGGTGCCGTGAGCGAGCCCGCGCCGCGCGCGGGCCTGTCGGCCGCCGAGGCGGCCGCGCGACTGGCCCGCCTCGGCCCGAACGAACTGCCACGGCCCCAGCGCCGCGGCCCCGGCCGCATCCTGCTGTCGGTGCTGGCCGAGCCGATGTTCCTGCTGCTGGTGCTCGCCGCCGGCATCTACCTCGCGGTGGGCGATCCGGCGGAGGGGGCGCTGCTGCTCGCCTTCGCCGCGCTGTCGGTGGGGCTGGTGGTGGTGCAGGAACATCGCAGCGAGCGCGCGCTGGAGGCCTTGCGCGCGCTCGCCGCGCCGAGCGCGCGCGTGCTGCGCGACGGCGTCGAGGCGCGGATCGCCGCCCGCGAGGTGGTGCCCGGCGACCTGCTGCTGGTGGGCGAGGGCGAGCGCATCGCGGCCGACGGCGTGCTGCGCCGCGCCGATGCGCTGGCGGCCGACGAATCCCTGCTCACCGGCGAATCACTGCCGGTGCGAAAGCGCGCGCTCCCGGCCGGCGACGCGCCCGAGGCCGCGCCGGGCGGCGATGATGCGCCCTGGGCCTGGGGCGGCAGCCTGGTCGTGCGCGGCCACGGCGTGGTCGAGGTCGCGCGCACTGGAGCCGCCACCGCCGCCGGTCGCATCGGCGCGTCGCTGGCCGCGATCACGCTGGAGAAGACCCTGCTGCAGCGGCAGGTCGCGCGCCTGGTGCGCCTGTTCGGCGTGCTGGCCGTGGGCCTCAGCCTGCTGCTGGTCGCGGTGCACGGCAGCCTGCGCGGCGACTGGGTCGAGGCCGCGCTGGCCGGCATCGCGCTGGCGATGTCGATGCTGCCGGAGGAATTCCCGATGGCGCTGGCGGTGTTCATGGCGCTCGGCGCGTGGCGGCTGGCGCAGGTCAACGTGCTGGCGCGGCGCGGTGCGGTGATCGAGACCTTGGGCGCGGCCTCGGTGCTGGCGGTGGACAAGACCGGCACGCTCACCGAGAACCGGATGCGGCTGCGCGAGCTCGACGTCGACGGCGCGGTGCTGCGCCTGTCCGGCGACGAGCGCGAACTCCCCGAGGCGTTCCATCGCCTTGTGGAGTACGGCGTGCTGGCGTCCAAGCGCCAGGCCTTCGACCCGATGGACGCCGCAGTGGGCGAACTCGGCCGCGCCACGCTTGGTGCCACCGAACACCTCCATGGCGACTGGCCGCTGGCGCGCGAGTACGGCCTGAGTGCGGACCTGCCCGCGCTGTCGCGCGCCTGGGACGCCGGCGGCGGGCGGGGCGTGGTGGCGGTCAAGGGTGCGCCGGAGGCGGTCGCCACGCTGTGCGGGTTCGACGCTGCGCGCCGCGCGGCGCTACTCGCGCAGGTCGAGCGCATGGCGGTCGACGGCCTGCGCGTGCTGGCGGTCGCCAGCGGGGAGATCGCCGGCGGCGCGCTGCCGGACGACCCGCGGGCCTTCCCGCCGCTGCGCTTCGAGGGCCTGCTCGGTTTCGTCGACCCGCTGCGCGCCTCGGCGCGGCCCGCGGTGGACGAGGCGCGCGCGGCCGGCATCGCGGTGGCGATGATCACCGGCGACTATCCCGCCACCGCGCGCGCGATCGCGCGCGAGGCCGGCATCGACACCGCGGGCGGCGTGCTCACCGGGCCGGAGATCGACGCGATGGACGACGCCGCGCTCGCCGCCGCGCTGCGCCGCACGCGCGTGTTCGCGCGCATCCGCCCGGAGCAGAAGCTGCGCCTGGTCGAGGCCTTCAAAGCCGACGGCGAAGTGGTGGCGATGACCGGCGACGGGGTCAACGACGCGCCGGCGCTCAAGGCCGCGCACATCGGCATCGCGATGGCCCGGCGCGGCACCGACGTCGCGCGCGAGGCGGCCTCGATCGCCCTGCTCGACGACGACTTCGGGCGCATCGTGGCCGGCGTGCGGCTCGGCCGGCGCATCTTCGACAACCTGCGCAAGGTGATGATCTACATCGCCGCAATCCACCTGCCGGTGGCGGGTCTCGCCCTGCTGCCGCTGCTGGCCGGCCTGCCGCCGGTGCTGCTGCCGATGCACGTGGTGCTGATCGAGATGGTGGTCGACCCGATCTGTTCGATCGCGTTCGAGAACGAGCCGGAAGAGCGCGGCATCATGCGCCGTCCGCCGCGACGCGCGGACGAGCCGCTGGTGGGCCTGCCGCAACTGGCGATCGGACTCGCGCAGGGCGCCCTGCTGCTGCTCGCCGTGCTCGCGGTGCACGCCGTCGCGCGCACCGTGGGCCTGACCGAGGACCTGCAGCGCAGCCTCGCCTTCGTCGCCCTCACCGCCGGCAACCTCGCCCTGGTGCGGGTGAACGGCGCACGCGGTGCGACCCTGCCGCGCCTGTTCGAAACGGGCCACCGCGTCTACTGGCTCGTCGCGACCGTGGCAGTGGCGATCGTCGCCACCTGCATGCTGTGGCCTTCGGCTGCCGCGCTGTTCCGCTTCGCACCACCCGAGCCGCTGCATGCGCTCGCCGCGGCGGCGGCCGGCGTCGTCGCGGTTCTGCTGTTCGACCTGCTCAAGCCGGTGCCGGCGGTGCGGCGCGCCCTGGGCGGCGCTTAGTCTCGTCAAGACTATGTAAGGTGCTTCGTGGTCACGCACCTGCCAGCAAGCGTTATGCCTTCTTGGTCCAAGCGAAGTCTTGCCTTGTCAAACGGGACAATCCGAACGGTGCCGCGGGTTACCCATATCCACTTGCGAACTCGCGTGTTTGGATTCAGGTGGCCAGAGAGGTGCTGCAAGGCGGCCCGCTTCTTCTTTATGACTTCCGAGACTTCCTTGGTGTCTGCGGTGTGAGGTTCGATTGCTACTATCGAGGACGTGTGCGAGTCGCCGAGCAAGTAGTCCCATCGATGGTCGTTCGGGTATTGCGATTGAAGCGCGGAGTCAAGATCAAGACTCTCGGAGAATCTGACCCTCACTTCCGCATGTAGAAGGGAGCGGTCCTGCGTGGAAAGAGCGGAAATTCCTGCATCAATCCTGGCGCGAAGCGGCGACGTAGGGGCAACGCCTGACGAGAGCGGCCTGGACCTCCTGCTCATATGCCCAACTCATTTGCTGCGTCGCGGACAGACTCAGCGAATCGCGAGCTGAGCCCAGTTAAGCCACCCCAAGATGCAATGCGTTCATCGTCAGACCCAGGGTCAAGTGTGGAAATGTCGAGTCCATGAACCTTTCCGTCTGGCTGAAACTCGAGCATGTGAACCTTGTAGGTCTTCGCAAGGCATGCCTCTGAGACTTTCTTGAGTGAGTTGGTTGGCTTCACTCCGAACGCTTTGCAGACATACTGCCAACGAGCATTGTGTTTGGCCAAGAACCTTAGCATCCATACCGCAGCGAGAACGTGCGGAGAGTGAGTTGCAAGCACCACTCGATAACCTCGCCAAAGCAGGTCGAGCGTCAACAGCAGGAACACCGAGATTGCATCAGGATGGAGGCCCATCTCGGGCTCTTCAACGACTACCCAATCGATTGACTGCTGCTTGAGCTTGTTTCTCGGCGGCAGTAGGTGGTAGAGGCCGAGTAGTAAGGGCGTGAACTCCCGTTGACCTGCAGTCCAGGTCATGAAGGGCAGCTGTGCATCGCCGTGGGTCAACCGCAATCGTTTGTCATGGCGGACCTGTTCGATACCAACGGTGCCGCCATGAAAAATCGCGTCATCGATCAGTCGCCGATACTCCTTCTTGAGCACCCGGTCGAGCGGAAACAGTCGGTCGCCGCCGCGAGCGGTAAATCTGTCAAAAAGGTTCTGACTGAAAATGCGTGCGACGACCGGCGTGTCAGCTGTGAGCTTCTGGAATGGCGCCGCCCAGCCGTCGCTGATTAGCATCGCTCGATGAGCCGGGATGAAGAAGACACGCTCCGTGTCTTCGCCGAGCGTCCCAATCCTGCTCGGGACTACTTTTCGCCCGTTGAACTGAATCTCAGTGTCGTCGCGCCACGCGCTTGCCATGCCAACGCCGAAGATTAGGTCGATGACCTTGTCTGCCCCCTTTGTGTCTTGGCCTGCGTCCTGCAAGGCTCTGAGAATCTGCTTGCCGTCAATGGCGGCCTTTAGCCACTGCAGGAGCAGGCTCTTTCCGGTGCCTTGTGCCCCAACGATCACCGTGAGGTCGCCGAGCGGGATGTCAGCCTCGGAAATCTGAGCGAAGTTCTTCACGACCAACCTGTCGATTGCTTCGCTTGGGCGCGCTTTCATGCTTCAGCTCTCTCGTGGCTCGTGATCAGATCTGTTGGGCGCGGCGTTCGGGCAGGGCCCTGCAGCGGAGGGAGTCTACTGCGTAGGTTGCTGTTATCAGCCGTGCCTTCGTGTGTCACGCCTCGACCACCCGGTTGCGGCCCTTGCCCTTGGCCCGGTACAGCGCCTGGTCGGCGGCCTTGAGCACCTCGCTCGTGCCGCGCCGCCCTTCGCCGCGCGTGGCCAGCCCGATGCTGATCGTGACCGACACCTCGACCTCGGGGCGCTTGATCGCCGAGATCTTGCCGCGCTTGGGCGAGGGCGCCGGCACCGCGATGCGCAGTGCCTGCACCGCCTCGCGCGCCGCCTCGCAGGCGGCCGCCGCCTGCTTGACCCGGCCGCCCTCGAACACCAGGCAGAACTCCTCGCCACCGTAGCGGTGTGCGCGGCCGCCGCCGTGGCGGCGCAGCGCGCGGCCGACCGCGCGCAGCACCAGATCGCCGGCGTCGTGGCCGTAGGTGTCGTTGAACTGCTTGAAGTGGTCGACGTCGACCATCGCCAGCGCGAAGCCGCCGGACAGCCGGCCCAGCGTTTCGTCGAGCGCGCGCCGGTTCGGCAGGCCGCTGAGCGGATCGATGAAGGCCATGCGGTAGGACGCATACAGCACCGACAGGATCGCGGTGCCGGCGGCGGCGGCGAAGGCGATGTCGCCGGCCGCCGAGCCGCCGAAGCCGAATGCGGCCGCGCCCAGCGCCAGCACCGCGACCAGGCCGAACTCCATCGGCCGCCCGGTGAAGGTCCAGCGCAGCAGGCACAGGCCGGCGGCGAGACCGGCGAGCAACGAGGCGCCGCGCGGGGCGGGCAGGTCGAACACCAGCCAGGCCGCGGCATCGGCGAGCCCGCGGTGGACGTGCGCCGGGCCGGCCCAGGCGATGCCCCCGAGCACGCCGATCGCGAGCAGCAGGGCGAGATGGCGGCGCGACAGCAGGCGCGGCTCCGGCAGCAGCGCGCAGGCCACCAGCAGCAAGGGGATGAAGCGCAGCGCGGCCTCGACCAGCCGGGGCCGGCCGTCGGCCAGCGCCAGGGCGGCGAGCAGCAGGAGCAGCAGCAGTTGCAGCGCGCGATTGCGATGGAAGCCCAGCGCCAGCAGGGCCGCGACCGCGAGCAGGGTGTGGGCGGCGAGCGCGGTGCTCATCGCGGGCGCGGCGTGCCCGCACGGGCCCGGCAGGTCGGCGACGCGGCACGGCGGCGGGCGGGGTGGCGCGTCGGGAGGCGGGTCATGGTGGCGATCCGGGGCGCGCGAAGCATACCCAATGCGACCGCGCGCCGGCGCCCGGGCCGGCCCGCCGCGCCGCTCCGCTTGTAATTGGCGGAAAAATTAATTTACAGTCCGGCCATGGCGCCCCGTGCCACTGCCGCGCGTCGCCCCGGCCGCCCCGCCGATTCGCGGGCCGACCTGCGCACCCGGCTGCTCGACGCCACCGCCGTGCTGGTCGGCCGCCACGGCGTGGCCGGCACCACGCTGGCCGCGGTGGCGCGCCGCGCGCGGGTCACGCCGGCGCTGGTCCACTACTACTTCGGCGGCAAGGCGCGCCTCGTCGACGCGCTGTTCGACGAACGCATCGCGCCGGTGGTGGCGCAGGTCGGCGCGGCGATGGCCGGGCAGGGTGACGCCCTGCCGCTGGAGGCGATCGTGCACGCCTACCTGCGCGCGTTCGCCGCCGCGCCCTGGCTGCCGCCGATCCTGGCCCGCGAGGTGCTGTGCGACGGCGGCACCCTGCGCCCGCGGTTCGTCGCCCTGGTCCGTCCGGTGCTCGGGCGCCTGCCGCAGCGGATCGCCGCGGGCCAGCAGTCGGGCCGCCTGCGCCGCGACGTGGATCCACGCCTGGCGGTGGTTTCGCTGATGTCCGCCGTGGTCTATCCGGTGGTCGCCGGGCCGGTCTGGCGCGACGTGCTGGCGGTCGGCCCGGGCGAGGCCGGCACCGAGGAACTCGCCCGCCACATCACCGCCGTGCTGCGCCACGGCCTGGAGGCCCGCCATGCCTGATCGTGCGTTCCGCTGGATGCCGCTGCTGGCGCTGCTGCTCGGCGGCTGCGGGGGCGCCACGCCGCCGGTGGCGCTGGGCACGCTGGAATGGGACCGGATCGAACTGGTCGCGGAGGCCAGCGAGCCGGTGCTGGAGATCGCGGTGCGCGAGGGCGACGCGGTCGCGCCCGGCGCCGTGCTGCTGCGGCTGGACGATCGCCGCGCGCGCGCCGATCTCGCGCAGGCGGATGCCGAACTCGCGCGCCTCGATGCCGTGCTCGCCGAGCAGCGCAACGGCGCTCGGCCGGAGGCGATCGACGAAGCGCGTGCCCGGCTGGCGCGCGCGCAGGCGCTGGCCGACAACGCACGCCACGAGCTCGAGCGTGCGCAAGGCATGCGCGCGCGCGGGCTGGCGAGCCCCGCCGACCTCGATCGCGCGCGCTCGGCGTCCGCGGCGGCCGCTTCCGAGCAGCGCGCGGCGCGCGCCGCGCTGGAGCAGTTGCTGGCCGGCACGCGGCTGGAGCAACTGGCGCAGACCGAGGCCGCGCACGCCGCCGCCGCTGCGCGCCGCGACGGGCTGGCGCTGACCCTGGACCGGATGACGGTCCGCGCGCCGGTCGCCGGCCGCATCGACGCCCTGCCGGTCGAGGTCGGCGACCAGCCGGCGCGCGGTGCGACCCTGGCCACCCTGATGGTCGGCGCGGCACCGCATGCGCGCGTGTTCATCCCGCAGCCGATGCGCGCCGGCGCCACGCCCGGCGCTCCGTTCACGGTGCGCATCGAGGGCCTCGACGCACCGCTCGCCGGTCGCCTGCGACACGTCGCGGCGCAGGCCAGTTTCACCCCGTACTACGCGCTGGCCGGCGACGATGCCAGCCGGCTCGCGTGGATCGCACAGATCGACCTCGACGGCGCGGCCGCCGCCGCGCTGCCTGCCGGCCTGCCGCTGCAGGCCACGCCCGCCGCCGCCCCGCCGTGAGCGGACCCGCGCCGGCGATCGTCGCCCGCGGCCTGGGCCGTCGCTTCGGTTCGCTGCAGGCGGTCGATGGCGTGGACCTCAGCGTGCCGCGCGGGCAGGTGTACGGCTTCCTCGGGCCCAACGGCTCGGGCAAGAGCACCACCATGCGCATGCTGATCGGCCTGCTCACGCCCAGCGCTGGCACGATCGAGGTGCTCGGCCTGCGCATCCCCGAGCAGGCCGAGCCGCTCAAGCGCCGCATCGGCTACATGACGCAGCGCTTCTCCCTCTACGACGACCTCACCGTGGTCGAGAACCTGCGCTTCCTGGCCGCGGTGCAGGGCCTGCCGCCGCGCGACGCCGCCGCGCGCGTCGACGCGGCGCTCGCGCGCTACCGCCTCGCGGCGCGTCGCGCGCAGCTCGCCGGCACGCTGTCCGGCGGGCAGCGCCAGCGCCTGGCGCTGGCCGGCGCGGTGCTGCACGAGCCGGAACTGCTGGTGCTGGACGAGCCCACCAGCCAGGTCGATCCGGAATCGCGGCGCGAGTTCTGGGACCACCTCTTCGAACTGGCCGAGGCCGGCACCACCCTGCTGGTGTCGACCCACTTCATGGACGAGGCCGAGCGCTGCCACCGCATCGCGATCCTCGACCGCGGACGGCTGGTGGCGGACGGCACGCCGCGCGAACTCGCGGCGCGGATCGGCTGGCAGGTCCTGCGCATCGACCTCGCGATGCCGCGCGCGGCGCAGGCGCTGCTGCGCGCGCGCGCCGACGTCGGCGGCTGCGCGCAGATCGGCCAGTCGCTGCGCGTCCTGCTGCACCCCGGCACCGCGCCGGCCGC
>JAJTHZ010000026.1 GCA_021299185.1 Lysobacteraceae bacterium
CGCATCGGTTGCTGCGCGCGCGGTGGCGGACGCGTCGGCGCGCCGCGCGCTGCGGTCGAGGTCCACCAGCAGGTCCCACCAGGCGTCGGCATCGCCGGCCGCGCGCAGCGTGGCGAGGCGGGCTTCCAGGGCGGCGCTGTCGTTGGCGGGCGGCAGTGGCGCGACGCGCAGCCGGAGGGCATCCAGTGTGGGTGCGGCGGTCGTGCTCGCCGCGATGCCGAGCCGGCGCGCGAGGCGCTGGCGCAGCGTGGCCAGGGCCTCGGTGGCTCCGGCGTCGGTGAACGGCGCCGTGGACTCGGTCCAGCGCGCGGTGTCGTCGCCCGGACGCCATGCCGCGATCGCCAGCACGCGGGTATCGCCCTCGCGCCGCAGGTCCGGCTCCAGCAGCAGCCCGGCGCGCAGTGCATCGGCGACCTCCGGCCGGAAGCGCCGCGCACCCGCGGCGTCGTAGCGCAGCACCGCGAGCGCGCGCGCGACGCGCTCCAGGTCCGCGCTGGCGAGATCCGGTTCGTCGGTGAGCGTGCGCGACAGCCAGCGGTCGAGCCCCGCGGCGAGGTCCGCGTCCG
Source organism: Lysobacteraceae bacterium (assembly GCA_021299185.1). Taxonomy (GTDB): domain Bacteria; phylum Pseudomonadota; class Gammaproteobacteria; order Xanthomonadales; family Ahniellaceae; genus UBA4656. The sequence continues at coordinate 567 of JAJTHZ010000026.1, forward strand.
CCGGGTCGGCGGCCAGGGTCGGCACGGCGGCGACCTCCACCGGCGCCGCGCGTGCCGAAGCCGTCGCGGCGTCGGTGGAGGCGGTTTCGCGCTGCCACGCCCAGACGCCGATGCCGACCGCCAGCGCGATCGCGGCGGCCGCCCACAGGCGGCGCGCCGGCAGCGGGGCGCGCGGCAGGCGGCGATCGTCGATCGCGCGGATCACGTCCTCGGCGCGCTGGAAGCGGTGCGCGGGCCGCAGCGACAGCAGGCGCGCGCACAGGCGCACGGCGAACGCCGGCAGGCCCGGCACCACGGTATCCGCGTCCGGCGGGCTGCGCACGATGCGCTGGGCCAGCATCTCGGCCGGCGTGCCGCCGCGGAAGGGCAGGGTGCCGGTCAGCATCTCGTGCAGGATCAGGCCCAGGGCGTAGAGATCGCTGCGTCCGTCGAGCGCCTCGGCGCGCGCCTGTTCCGGGCTCAGGTACTCGGGCGTGCCGATGATCACCCCGCTGCCGGTGATGCCGGTGGAACCCGCCGAGCGGGCCACGCCGAAGTCGGTGATCAGCGCCTCGCCCTTGGCGTCCAGCATCACGTTGGCGGGCTTGAGGTCGCGGTGCACGACCCCGCGCTTGTGCGCGGCGGCGAGGCCCTCGGCGAGCTGGCGGGTGATGCGCACGGCCTCGTCGGGCGCGAACTTGCCCTCGCGGTCGAGCCGGTGCTCCAGCGACTCGCCGTCGACGAAGTCCATGCTGATCAGCCACGAGCCGCCGTGGCGCACGAGGTCGTGGATGCGCACCACGTGCGGGCTGGACACTTGGCGCGCCAGCAGCAGTTCCTGCCGAAAGCGCTCGAAGGCGTCGCCGCGCGTGGCGAGTTCCGGGCGCAGCAGTTTCAGCGCGACGTCGATGTCGAGCTCGAGGTCGCGCGCGCGGTACACCAGGCCCATGCCGCCCATGCCGAGCAGGCGCTCGATGCGGTAGCGGCCGCCCAGCACTTCGCCCGGCGCGAGTTCGCTCGCCGCCAGCACGCCGGTGACGGTGGCACCGGCGGTGCCGAGGTCGCGGCCGGGCGCGGTCATCCGGGCGCGCCGTCGCGCGCGACCGCGCCTTCGAGGCGCGCGATGCCGGCGTCGAGTTCGGCCAGCGCCAGCGCGGCGGCGGCGCGGCTGGCGAAGGCCTCCAGCAGTTCGGCGTCGAGTTCGGTGAACACCTTGGCGTCGTCGTCGGTGTCGGCGTAGACCGCGCCGAGCAGCCGGCCCTCGTGCTGCAGCGGCAGGCAGGCCAGGGCGCGGATGCCGAGGCCGACCACGCTGGGCTGGCCACGCAGCGCGGCGCGGTCGCCGGCGTCGCTGAGGAACACCGGGCGGCGCTGCTGCAGGCAGCGGTCGACCGCGCCGCGGCTGCCGGAGAAGCCGCGGCCGGCGATCTCGTCGGCCGAGATCGCGAAGCGCGCGCGCACGGTGGTGGCACCGCGTTCGCCGGCGGCGAGCACGAAGCCGCGCCGGCATTCGGCGAGTTCGACGATGCCGGCGAGCAGGGTGTCGAGCAGCTCGCGGCCGCCCTGCGCCTGCGACAGGCGCGCGGTCCAGCTGGCCGAGGTGTGGCGCAGGGTCTGCGCGCGGCGTTCGACCTGGGCCAGTTCGCCGGCCGCCAGTGGCTGGAACTCGCAGTAGACGTCGCCCAGCGCGAACCAGCAGCGGCCTACCAGTTCCGCCACCGGCACCCGCCGTCCATCGACCCGCAGGCCGTTCTTGGAGCCCAGGTCCTCGACCCGCGCGCTGCCGTCGGCGCGCAGGGTCAGCCGCGCGTGGTGGCGCGACACTGAGTCGTGCGGCAGCGTGAGGTCGCAGTCGGCGGCGCGGCCCAGCACGAGGTCCGCGCCGTCCGGGCAGGCGCGCACCGCGACCGGCAGGTCGGGCACATGGGCGAGCACGCGGGCCGGCATCGGGGATCAGTCGCCGTCGAGGCGGCCGAGCAGGAAGCGCACGTTGGCCGAGCGCCCCAGCAGGTCGCCCTCGATGTTGTCGAGGTCGCGCTGCGCGCGCCAGCGGCCGGGCACGCCGTCGTCGGAGAACGCCTGCGCGTGGCCGTCGAGGCGCAGCATGGCCGCGATCGCCGCCGGGTAGTCGCCGACCGCGGCGGCGGCCTGGCTGGCGTCGAGATCGTTCAGCAGCGTGGTCATGGCGGTAACGCCGATCTCCGGGTCGTCGAGGCGTTCCTCGAGCGCCAAGTATGCCGCTTGCAGTTGGGTGGCGTAGTCCTGGGTGGCGTCCCGCACAAAAGCAAACTCCGAGAAGCTGCCGCTGTTGCCTCTCGCTCGGACGCTTCCTGACTCCACGGCAGCCGTGAGGTCCGCGAAGCTTCCCCCCACCGGCGCCTTGTACAACCGATACGCCGACGGCGCCACGAACACCAGGTTGGTCGTGCGCAGGCTCAGCCGGTACTCGCCGCGGAACGACAGCCCGCAGGCCGGCGGTGGTTCCACCGTCACCAGGACGGGAAACGCCGGGTCGATGGCCAGCCCGGGGCCCGGCAGGCGCGCGTTGACCGCCGCGATGCCGGCGGCATCGAGCGCGGTGGCGCTGATGCCGAGGCAGGCCGGGGTCAGGTTCACCGGATCGCGGAACTCGATCACCAGTTCGGCGGTGTAGGGGCCGCCGGGTGCCGCAAGGTTGATGTCGGCGCGCGCGGTGTCGCCGGTGATGGTGACCACGACCTGGGCCTGCGCGGGCGCGCCGAGCGCGCAGCCGAGCAGCAGGAAGGCGGTGGTCGCAAGTCAGCGGATCGGTCGCATGGGCGGTTCCAGCATCGCATCGCGGGGTTCGACGGCGGCCACAGTAGGCCAGCACCGGACAGGCGTCGAGCAGCTTGGGGCCCCTTGGGTGGAGGTCGCTGTTGGGGCTGGGGGTTTTCCCCCACGAGGTTGCGATGCCGGCGTGGAGACGGGGCGCGCCCGCCGGGGCATTCGCTCGCCGCCGACGCGACGGACCCGGCGATTTTCACGCCGTGTGGGCAAAGGTGATGGCGCGGACTGGGGGTTTGTCCCCATGGGACGCTGGGGGAGCCAGGCGGACGATGGTCCTCGCTGCGATCGGCGGCGTTCCTTCCTCCCCTCCCTGGAGCTCCCCATGAACCGCTTCCCCCGTGTCCTCACGCTCGCAGCGGCGCTCGCCGCCGGCGCCGCCGCGGCGCCTTCGGCGCTCGCCCTCTCCATCACCCGCGAATTCTCTTCGGCCTGGTACGACCCCGCCCACGATGGCCACGGCCTGGTCACCGATGTCGTCGAGTCCGGCGGCAGCAAGAGCCTGGTCGCGTACTGGTTCACCTACGATGCCCAGGGCCGCCAGATGTGGGTGGTCGGCACCGGTCCGGTCGAAGGCGACCGCGCCACCCTGCAGATGGTCACCACGCGCGGCGGCTCGTTCGACAACACCTTCAATCCCGCGGCGGTGCAGCGCATCCCCTGGGGCACCCTGGTGGTGTCCTTCGCCAGTTGCGATCGCGGCAGCGTCGACTTCACGCCGGCCGATCCCTCGGCGCCGCGCGGACGGATCGACGTGCAGCGCCTGACCCAGCGCTTCGGCGCCGCCAGCAGCGGCGGCATCTCGGACGATCGCGCCAGCAACAGCAGCGACCAGGAACTGGTGCGCTTCCTGCAGCCGACCGCGGCCGCGCCCGCGGCCAGCGGCAAGGCGCGCTTCGAGCAGCGCGCCGATCGCACCGACTTCAAGGTCGAAGCGTAGGACGTGCCCACCGGCACCTACACCCTGCGCGTGGCGGGCGTGGCGCGCGGCAGCTTCGACGTGGTGCCGGTGGCCGGCGGCAGCAACGGCGAGATCGAGTTCCGCAGCCCGGTCGAGCCCGGCAAGCGCCTGCTCGACTTCGACCCGCGCGGGCAGCGCATCGAGGTGGTGCGCAACGGCACGGTGTTCCTGTCCACCGACCTCGCCACCACGACGCCGCCGCCCGGCGACGGCGGGCCGACCGGCAGCGGCGAATACGTCCTGGTGGTCGAACCTGCCGGCAACGACGGTCCCGAACTGCATGCCGAACTGGAACTGCGCGCCGGGCGCGCCGAGTTCTCGGTCGAGGTCGAGGACGTCGCGGCCGGCGCGTACACCCTGCGCGTCGACGGCGTCGAGCGCGGCACCGTGCAGGTGGTGGCCGTGCCCGGCGGCACTAGGGAACCTCTGAACAAGTCGCCTGACAATCTACGGCCTCATCGCCAGCGAGACGTCGTTCCAAGTTTCAAGGCGATTTTCGGTGCTTTTTCGCCGGTTCGAGCGGCTTTTCCCCGCCTTATCCGAACTGCGGACGCA
>JAJTHZ010000233.1 GCA_021299185.1 Lysobacteraceae bacterium
CCAGCCACGCCGGGTCGGCCGCCGCGCCCAGCCGGGTCGGGTCGTGGACCATCGCGCCATCGGGCGTCGGGGTCACTTGCGCTTTGCGCTCCATGGCGCTGCCACTAGCATCTCTCGCACCGGAAGCCCCGAGTCTAGCGCGCCCCGCGTGATGCCCGCCCCCGCCTCGATCTGCATCCTGCGCCTGTCCGCGCTGGGCGACGCCACGCACGTGGTCCCGCTGGTGCACACCTTGCGCGACGCGTGGCCGGACGTGCGCATCACCTGGATCGTGGGCAAGGTCGAGGCGAAGCTGGTCGGCGACCTGGCCGGGGTGGAGTTCGTGGTGTTCGACAAGCGGGCCGGGCTGGCCGGCTGGCGCGCGGTCGCCGCCGCGCTGCGCGGGCGCCGGTTCGACGTGCTCCTGCACTGCCAGGTCGCGCTGCGCGCCAACCTGCTGTCGGCGCTGGTGCGCGCCGGGCGCCGGGTCGGCTACGACCCGGCCCGCGCGAAGGACCTGCATGGCCTGTTCGTGCGCGAACGCATCCCGGCGCGCCGCGGCGAGCATGCGCTGGATGCGATCGGCAGTTTCTGCGAGCCGCTCGGCCTGCGCCAGACGCGGGTGCGCTGGGACCTGCCCGTCTCCGACGCCGACGAGGCAGCCGCACGCGCGCTGTTGCCCGGCGACCAGCCGACCCTGCTGGTCAATCCCTGTTCCAGCCACCTGCTGCGCAACTGGCGCCCCGAGCGCTATGCCGCGGTAGCCGACCACGCGATCGCCCGCCACGGGCTGCGGGTGGCGATCTGCGGCGGCCGCACCGAGCTCGAGCGGCGCACCGCCGACGCGATCCTCGCCGCCATGAAGCACCCCGCGGTCGACCTCGTCGGTCGCGACACGCTCAAGCAGTTCCTCGCCCTGGCCCGCCGCGCGGTGGCGCTGCTCACCCCGGACTCGGGTCCGATGCACATGGCCAATGCGATGGGCACGCCGGTGATCGGCCTGCACGCGGCGAGCAATCCCGCGCGCAGCGGGCCCTATTCGAGCCGGGCCTGGTGCGTCGATCGCTACGACGAGGCCGCACGCCGCTTCCGCGGCGTGCCGGCCAACGCCCTGCCGTGGGGCGCGAAGATCGAAGTCCCGGGCGTGATGGACCTGGTCGAGACCGGGGCCACCATCGAGCGCCTCGACGCCCTGCTCGCCGCGCGGCCGCCGCGCTGAGGCGCGGCGCTCAGGCCGGACGCGCGCTGCCGTAGTCCTGGTAGGACTTTTCCTCGACCAGGGTCGAGCCCAGGCGCTCGTTGAGCGCGCGCTTGACCCGCGCGCGATCGTCGTTCTCGAAGTACACCGCGCGCGCGAGGCGGATGAACTCCGCGTCGAACTCCTGCCGCTTCTCCTTGATGCGGATGTCGTCCTCGATCACCCACAGGCGCTCGTTGACCTGCTTGAGGGCGAGGCGCAGGTCGGCGACGTCGACCTGCGAGGCCGGGTGCGCGGCCCAGGTCTCGTTCAGCAGGTCCAGTTCGCGCCGCACGTTGGCCACCTTGGCCGGGTCGGCGATGCGCTCCGACTTGATCTCGAGGATCGCGATCTTGTCGAGCAGTTCGCCGAACGACACCGGGGTATTGATCAACGACATGCGCCTGCTCCCGAAATGCGAACGCCCCCTCGCGGGGGCGTCCGGACAAGACTGGCGGAGAGGGTGGGATTGCGGTGCGCGTCCTGCGCACCGCCCGCGGCTGCCGCCGCGGGCCGCCCTGCGGGCGTCCCCGCGCGCTCCCGGCGCGCGGGCGAACCACAGGGTTCTCTCCCACCCTCCGACCCCGCGCTGCACGAAGGCCACGCGAGCACGCCGGGCATTGCACGAATACTGGCGGAGAGGGTGGGATTCGAACCCACGTTACGGGAGACCCGTAAACCGGATTTCGAATCCGGCGCATTCGACCACTCTGCCACCTCTCCGCGACCCCTCGCCGTGCCGGCGTGGTCGGCCGGCGGGCGCGCGGCGCAGCCGCACGCGGTCGCGAATCATACGCAGGTCGGGGCGCGGCGACAACCTGCGGCCCGCACCTGCCCGACCGCCCCAGCCCCGCTCACCCCTTGGGCTGGAAGAAGAACTCGCCCGCCTCGTGGCCGGCGAACTGGATCGGCGCGTACTCCGGCGCCTGCGGCAGGCTGGCCTCGGTGGCGGCCATCGCCAGGCTGAGGCTGACCTCGCGGAACAGGCGCTGGCCGGCGAGCAGGCTGTTGTTGTCCTCCAGCGCGGTGACGAAGGCCTGGGCGAACAGCGAGCGGCCGTCCGACGCACTGTCCGGCACTGGCGCCAGCCCGCCCGAGGTCAACGCGGTCCGCGAGCGGCTGGCCGCGCGGTCGCTGACCCACTGCGACCATTGGGCATCGCTCAGGGCCGGGTTGAACGCCGGCACCGAGGCGCGCGTCATCGCGCCGGAGTAGCAGGAATCGGCGACCACCATCACGTGGCGCGCCTGCATCGTGTTGAGAATGTCGCTGATCGCGCGGTTGGAGATCCAGGTCCCGCTGTCGTCGGCGCGGCCGTCGACCGGCACCCAGTAGCCCTCCTTGCTGCGCGGGTCGATCTCGCCGTGGCCGGCGAAGTAAATAATCAGGTTGTCCTCGGCGCCGAGCGTCTCTCGGTACTCGTTGAGGGCCGAGAGAATGTCGAAGCGGGACGCGTTGACCAGCACGCGGGCCTGGAAGCCGTAGCGACGCTTGAGCACCTCGGCCACCTTGCGCGCGTCGGCACCGGCGCTCGCGAGGTCCGGGTAGGTCGCGTAGTCGTCGTTGCCGATCACCAGCG
>JAJTHZ010000254.1 GCA_021299185.1 Lysobacteraceae bacterium
AGATGGTGATGCCTGGCGACAACATCAAGATGGTGGTGACGCTGATCGCCCCGATCGCGATGGAGGAAGGCCTGCGTTTCGCGATCCGCGAGGGCGGCCGCACGGTCGGCGCCGGCGTGGTGGCGAAGATCGTCGAGTAAGCAGCATCCCCGAGGACGGGTCCCGTGCGCCAAGCGGGGTCCGTCCAGGAGGGCGACAGGGCGAGCCGGGCCGGCTCGCCCGCGTCGTTTCCGGACAAGCCGTACGCCAGTAGCTCAATTGGCAGAGCAGCGGTCTCCAAAACCGCAGGTTGGGGGTTCGAGTCCCTCCTGGCGTGCCATCCCCAACACCCGGCCCGGTTCGTCGCGCGCCAGCGCGGCGGCAACAGGATCCGATGAACACGAACGTCGAACAATCCGAAAGCCCGGTCCTCAACTGGGGCAAGCTCGTCGCCGCCGCGCTGGTCCTGGCGGCCGGCGTGTTCGCCTTCTACTGGTTCGGCGAAGTTTCCTGGGCCGTCCGCACGGTCGGCCTGGTGGCGGCCGCCTGCGTGGCGGTGGCGATCGGCGCCTTCACCGTCCAGGGCCGGCAGTTGCGCCATTTCCTGTCGGAATCCCACTTCGAACTGCGCAAGGTGGTCTGGCCGACGCGCCAGGAAACCCTGCAGACCACGCTGGTGATCATCGTGGTCGTGATCATTCTCAGCATCATGCTCTGGCTCGTGGACATGTTCCTCGGCTGGGTGGTGCTCGAGAACCTCCTGAAGTCGGGCTGAGGACGCGGCAATGGCCAAGCGCTGGTACGTGGTCCACGCCTATTCCGGCTTCGAGCACCAGGTGCGCCGCTCGCTGGTCGAGCGCATCGCGCGCGCCGGCATGCAGGAGCGCTTCGGCGAAGTGCTGGTGCCGACCGAGGAAGTGATCGAGATGCGCGGCGGCCAGAAGCGCCGCAGCGAGCGCAAGTTCTTCCCCGGCTACGTGCTGGTGCAGATCGAGACGCACGAGGACGGCAAGACCCCGCGCATCGACGACGAGTCCTGGCACCTGGTCAAGGAAACCTCCAAGGTGATGGGCTTCATCGGCGGCACCGCCGACCGCCCGCTGCCGATCCGCGACGCCGAGGCGGACGCGATCCTGCAGCGCGTGCAGGAAGGCGCGGAGAAGCCGCGGCCGAAGGTGCTGTTCGAGCCGGGCGAGATGGTTCGAGTCATCGACGGTCCCTTCAACGACTTCAACGGCGTGGTCGAGGAAGTCAACTACGACAAGAACCGCCTGCGCGTCGCGGTGCTGATCTTCGGCCGCTCGACGCCGGTGGAACTGGAATTCGCTCAGGTCGAGAAGGCCTGAGCAAAGGCAGGGCTGAGGGCTGAGGGCTGAGGGCTGTACCGGACGCTTCGCGCCGCAGCCCTCAGCCCTAGGCCCTCAGCCCTTGTAAACACGAACGGGGAGACCCGCAGCCGCACGGCGTGCAGTCGCTGGAACCCGAGGAGAAACGCAATGGCGAAGAAAGTCGTCGGTTACATCAAGCTGCAGGTGAAGGCCGGCCAGGCCAACCCCAGCCCGCCGGTCGGTCCCGCACTGGGCCAGCGCGGCCTCAACATCATGGAGTTCTGCAAGGCGTTCAACGCTGCCACGCAGAAGATGGAGCCCGGGATCCCCATCCCGTGCGTCATCACCGCCTACTCGGACCGCACGTTCACCTTCATCACCAAGACGCCGCCGGCGACCATTCTGCTGAAGAAGGCGGCGGGCATCGAGTCGGGCAGCAAGCGTCCGAACACCGACAAGGTGGGCAAGGTCAGCCGCGCGCAGCTCGAGCAGATCGCGACCACCAAGATGGCCGACCTGACGGCGGCCGACATGGACGCCGCCGTGCGCACGATCGCCGGCAGCGCGCGCAGCATGGGCCTGGTGGTGGAGGGTTAAGGCCATGGCGAAGATCAGCAAGCGTTTCAAGGCGATGCAGGGCAAGGTGGTGCCGGGCAAGTCGTACGGCATCGACGAGGCGCTCTCCATCCTCAAGGACAATTCCAAGACCAAGTTCGTCGAGTCGATCGACGTCGCGATCCGCCTCGGCATCGACGCCAAGAAGTCGGACCAGGTGGTGCGCGGCTCGACCCTGATGCCCGCGGGCACCGGCAAGACCGTGCGCGTCGCGGTGTTCTGCCCGCCCGGTGAGAAGGCCGAGGCTGCCAAGGCCGCGGGTGCCGACGCCGTCGGCATGGACGACCTCGCCGAGAAGATGCAGGGCGGCGACCTCTCGTTCGGCCGCGTCATCGCGACCCCGGACGCGATGCGCGTGGTCGGCAAGCTCGGCCAGCTGCTCGGCCCGCGCGGACTGATGCCGAACCCGAAGGACGGCTCGGTCACGCCCGACGTGGTTACCGCGGTGAAGAACGCCAAGGCCGGCCAGGTGAAGTTCCGCAACGACAAGGCGGGCATCATCCACTGCACGATCGGCAAGGCGAACTTCGAGCTGCCGGCGCTCAAGGACAATCTGACCGCGCTGCTCAACGACATCGTCAAGGCCAAGCCGGCGACGGCCAAGGGCCAGTACCTGCAGAAGGTTTCGCTGTCCAGCACGATGGGCCTCGGCGTGACCGTGGACCAGGCGACGCTGGGCCTGGCGAAGTAAGGCATTCGATCCACGGCCGGCGCGGAGCGCCGGTCGGCGACATATTTTTGGGGGCGAACCGCTGGCTGTGCTGCAGCCGGCGGGGCGCCGTCAAAGACCGCAGGTGGCGACCAGCGCCGCGGACGGGCGGGCAGGGAGGCGACAAGGCAAGGGAAGCCGCCCATCCACGACGCGAATCGCCGTAATCCACAGGACGTGTGCCTGCGCAGATGGTGCTGCCCATTCCGGTCCCCGGAACGGCCAACACCACCGGTGCGACGAGCACCGGCGGGCCCGGCAGGAGCCAGGCTCGTTGCTTTCCCACCGCCGCTGCGGCCTTGATGGGCAGCAGTGGCCGCTGAAGTTCGGAGACAAGCAATGGCTCTCAATCTGGAACAGAAGAAAGAAGTCGTTGCCGAACTGGCGAATGTGGCCGCCTCGGCGCATTCCCTGGTCGTCGCCGAGTACGCGGGTCTGACCGTCGAGCAGCTCACAGAGCTGCGCAAGAAGGCGCGCCAGGCCAACGTGTTCCTCAAGGTCGCGAAGAACACGCTGGTCGGCCGCGCGGTCGCGGGTACCGAGTTCGAGTGCGTCAAGGACGCACTCACCGGTCCCATGATCTACGCCTTCTCGAAGGAAGACCCGGGTGCTGCCGGGCGCCTGATCAAGGATTTCTCCAAGGCGAATGACAAGCTCAAGGCGAAGATCGTGGCCATCGGGGGCCAGATGTACCCCGGTACCCACGTCGACGTCCTGGCCTCGCTGCCGACGCGCGATCAGGCGCTGGCGATGCTCCTCGGCGTGATGAAGGCGCCGATCGAGAAGTTCGTCCGCACGCTGATCGAGCCGGCCGCCATGGTCACCCGTGCGGTGGCTGCGGTGCGCGACCAGAAGAAAGAGCCCGCCTGATCCATTCCCAGCCTTTCGGCTCGATCCAATCCAATCCAATCAGAGGTAACGAAAATGGCCGTTTCGAAGGAAGAGATTCTCGACGCGATCGCGAAGATGAGCCTCATCGACATCACCGACCTGGTGAAGTTGATGGAGGAGAAGTTCGGCGTGTCCGCCGCCGCCCCGGTTGCCGTGGCCGCCGTGGCCGCCGCTGGTGCCGCCGCCCCGGCTGCCGAGGAAAAGACCGAGTTCACCGTCGTCCTCAAGGCCGCCGGCGAGAAGAAGGTCGAGGTCATCAAGGCCGTCCGCGCCATCACGGGCCTCGGCCTGAAGGAAGCGAAGGACCTGGTGGAAGGCGCCCCGCAGACGGTGAAGGAAGCCGTCAGCAAGGACGACGCCGCCAAGTTCAAGAAGGAACTGGAAGCTGCCGGCGCGACCGTCGAGGTCAAGTAAAGGCAGGCTTGTCGCTCGGATCCACCATCCGGGCAGCGCAAGGCTGGGGGCGAAAGCCCCCGGCCTTTCGTCGCTTCAACCGATCCAAGGCGTGACCGATCGGCGAGCGCCTCCCGCGGGGGCGCTGGCCGATCGATCTACCGGTTTCGATTCCGCCGCGACGGCCGGCAGCCGTCACGTCAGCAAGGTGCAACCCGCATGACGACGTACTCGTTCACCGAAAAGAAGCGCATCCGCAAGGAGTTCGGCATCCTGCCGTCGATCGTGGAGGTGCCCTACCTCCTCGCGATCCAGACCGACTCCTACAAGGAGTTCCTGCAGGCCGACACCGCGCCCGACCAGCGCGAGGACAAGGGCCTGCATGCGTCGCTGAAATCGGTGTTCCCGATCAGCAGCTATTCCGGCAACGCGGCCCTCGAGTACGTCAGCTACCGCCTCGGCGAGCCGCCGTTCGACGAGAAGGAATGCCGCTCGCGCGGATTGTCGTACGGTGCGCCGCTGCGCGTGCTCGTGCGCCTGGTGATCTACGACCGCGAGTCGAACAACAAGGCGGTCAAGTTCGTCAAGGAGCAGGAGGTCTACATGGGCGAACTGCCGCTCATGACCGAGACCGGCACCTTCATCATCAACGGCACCGAGCGCGTCATCGTCTCGCAGCTGCATCGCTCGCCGGGCGTGTTCTTCGACCACGACCGCGGCAAGACGCATTCGTCGGGCAAGCTGCTCTACAGCGCGCGCATCATCCCCTACCGCGGCTCCTGGCTGGACTTCGAGTTCGACCCGAAGGACTGCCTGTTCACCCGCATCGACCGCCGCCGCAAGCTGCCGGTCACCATCCTGCTGCGCGCGCTCGGCTTCACCAACGAGCAGATCCTCAAGACCTTCTTCGAGATCAACGAGTTCACCCTGCACAAGAAGGGCGGGGCGGAACTGGTGCTGATCCCCGAGCGCCTGCGCGGCGAGACCTTCAACTTCGACCTGCGCATCGGCGACGAAGTGATCGTCGAGGCCGGCAAGCGCATCACGGCGCGCCACGTGCGCCAGCTCGAGAAGGCCGGCATCAGCAAGCTCGAGGTGCCGGACGAGTACCTGCTCGGCCGCATCCTCGCCCACGACGTCGCCGATCCCAAGACCGGCGAGCAGCTCGCCGTCGCCAACGAGGAGATCGGCGAGCAGCACCTCGAGGCCTTCCGCAAGGCGGGCGTCGAGACCGTCGGCACGCTGTTCGTGAACGACCTCGACCGCGGCCCGTACGTCTCCAACACCCTGCGCATCGATCCGACCCGCACGCCGCTCGAGGCGCTGGTCGAGATCTACCGCATGATGCGCCCGGGCGAGCCGCCGACCAAGGACGCGGCACAGAACCTGTTCCAGAACCTGTTCTTCACGCTGGAGCGCTACGACCTGTCGGCCGTCGGCCGCATGAAGTTCAACCGCCGCGTCGGCCGCAAGGAGATCCTCGGCAGCGGCGTGCTGAACAACGACGACATCCTCGACGTGCTGCGCGTGCTGATCGACATCCGCAACGGCAAGGGCACGGTCGACGACATCGACCACCTGGGCAACCGCCGCGTGCGCTCGGTCGGCGAGATGGCCGAGAACGTGTTCCGCGTCGGCCTGGTGCGCGTCGAGCGCGCCGTCAAGGAGCGCCTGTCGCTGGCCGAGTCCGAGGGCCTGACTCCGCAGGAACTGATCAATGCCAAGCCTGTGGCGGCCGCGATCAAGGAGTTCTTCGGCTCCTCGCAGCTCAGCCAGTTCATGGACCAGAACAACCCGCTGTCCGAGGTCACCCACAAGCGCCGCGTTTCGGCGCTCGGCCCGGGCGGCCTGACGCGCGAGCGCGCGGGCTTCGAAGTGCGCGACGTGCATCCGACCCACTACGGCCGCGTGTGCACCATCGAGACGCCGGAAGGCCCGAACATCGGCCTGATCAACTCGCTGGCGGTCTACGCGCGCACCAACGGCTACGGCTTCCTCGAGACGCCGTACCGCAAGATCGTCAACGGCAAGGTGACCGACGACGTCGAGTTCCTGTCCGCGATCGAGGAAGGCGAGTACGCGATCGCCCAGGCGAACGTGCGCCTCGACAAGGACGGCGCGATCGCCGACAACTTCGTGTCGTGCCGCTTCCAGGGCGAAACCCTGCTCAAGGCCCCGCACGAGATCCAGTACATGGACGTCTCGCCGATGCAGACCGTGTCGGTCGCCGCCGCGCTCGTTCCGTTCATCGAGCACGACGACGCGAACCGTGCGCTGATGGGCGCCAACATGCAGCGCCAGGCCGTGCCGACGCTGCGCGCCCAGACCCCGCTGGTCGGGACCGGCATCGAGCGCGCGGTGGCCCGCGATTCGGGCGTGACCGTGGTCGCGCGCCGTGGCGGCGTCATCGACCAGGTGGATGCGGCCCGCATCGTGGTGCGCGCCAACGAGGCGGAGATCGGCGACAACGACCCGGGCGTCGACATCTACAACCTGATCAAGTACACGCGCTCCAACCAGAACACCTGCATCAACCAGCGACCGCTGGTGAACGTGGGTGACGTGGTCGCGCGCGGCGACGTGCTGGCGGACGGCCCCTCGACCGACCTCGGCGAGCTCGCGCTCGGGCAGAACATGCTCGTCGCGTTCATGCCTTGGAACGGCTACAACTTCGAGGACTCGATCCTGCTTTCCGAGCGGGTGGTCGAACAGGACCGCTACACCACGATCCACATCGAGGAACTCACCTGCGTCGCCCGCGACACCAAGCTGGGTCCGGAGGAGATCACCGCCGACATCCCCAACGTCGGTGAGCAGGCCCTGGCCCGCCTCGACGAGTCCGGCGTGGTCTACATCGGCGCCGAGGTGAAGGCGGGCGACATCCTGGTGGGCAAGGTCACGCCGAAGGGCGAAAGCCAGCTCACCCCGGAGGAAAAGCTGCTGCGCGCGATCTTCGGCGAGAAAGCGTCCGACGTGAAGGACAGCTCGCTGCGCGTGCCGCCGGGCATGGACGGCACGGTCATCGACGTGCAGGTGTTCACCCGCGACGGCATCGAGAAGGACAAGCGCGCCCTGCGCATCGAGCAGGACGAGGTCAAGCGCGTGCGCAAGGACCTCGACGACCAGTTCCGCATCCTGGAGGGCGCGATCTTCGCGCGCCTGCGCGGGCAGTTGGTCGGTCGCGTCGCCAACGGCGGCCCGCAGGCGCTCAAGAAGGGCACGGCGCTGACCGCCGAGTACCTCGACGGCCTGCGCCACGACGAGTGGTTCTCGATCCGCATGGCGAACGACGACGCCGCCGAGCTGCTGGAGAAGGCGCAGGAGCAGATCGCCTCGCACAAGGCGTCGTTCGACAAGCGCTTCGCCGAGAAGAAGGCCAAGATCACCGCCGGCGACGACCTCGCCCCCGGCGTGCTGAAGATGGTGAAGGTGTACCTCGCGGTGAAGCGCCGCATCCAGCCGGGCGACAAGATGGCCGGCCGCCACGGCAACAAGGGCGTGGTCTCCACCATCGTGCCGGTCGAGGACATGCCGTTCATGGCCGACGGCCGTCCGGTCGACATCGTGCTCAACCCGCTGGGCGTGCCCTCGCGCATGAACATCGGCCAGATCCTCGAGACCCACCTGGGCTGGGCCGCCAAGGGCCTCGGCGAGCGGCTGCAGAAGATGCTCGACGAGCAGCGGAACATCGCCGAGCTGCGCAAGTACCTCGACCAGATCTACAACGGCGTCGGCACGCACCGCGTCGACCTGAAGTCGCTCGACGACAAGGACGTGGCGGCGCTGGCCAAGAACCTCACCAGCGGCGTGCCGATGGCCACGCCGGTGTTCGACGGCGCGCAGGAAACCGAGATCAAGGCCATGCTGAAACTGGCGGGCCTGCCGGAGTCCGGCCAGACCACGCTGTTCGACGGCCGCACCGGCGAGGCGTTCGACCGCCCGGTGACCGTCGGCTACATGTACATGCTCAAGCTCAACCACCTCGTCGACGACAAGATGCACGCGCGTTCGACCGGCCCGTACTCGCTCGTCACCCAGCAGCCGCTGGGCGGCAAGGCGCAGTTCGGCGGCCAGCGCTTCGGCGAGATGGAGGTCTGGGCGCTCGAAGCCTACGGCGCGGCGTACACGCTGCAGGAGATGCTGACCGTCAAGTCCGACGATGTCGGCGGCCGCAACCAGATGTACAAGAACATCGTCGACGGCAACCACGAGATGGCCGCGGGCATGCCGGAGTCCTTCAACGTGCTGGTGAAGGAAATCCGCTCGCTCGCGATCAACATCGAGCTGGAAGGCCAGTGATCGGCGGCGCCACGGGAGAACAACCATGAAAGACCTGCTCAACCTGTTCAACCAGCAGCGCCAGTCGCTGGACTTCGACTCGATCAAGATCGCGCTCGCCTCGCCGGACCTCATCCGGTCGTGGTCCTACGGCGAGGTCAAGAAGCCCGAGACCATCAACTACCGCACGTTCAAGCCCGAGCGTGACGGCCTGTTCTGCGCGGCCATCTTCGGGCCGATCAAGGACTACGAGTGCCTGTGCGGCAAGTACGAGCGCATGAAGCACCGCGGCGTGGTGTGCGAGAAGTGCGGCACCGAGGTCACCCTGACCAAGGTGCGCCGCGAGCGCATGGGCCACATCGAGCTGGCCAGCCCGGTCGCGCACATCTGGTTCCTGAAGTCGCTGCCGTCGCGCATCGGCCTGATGCTCGACATGACGCTGCGCGACATCGAGCGAATCCTCTACTTCGAGGCCTACGTGGTGATCGACCCGGGCCTGACCACGCTCGATCGCGGCCAGCTGCTGACGGAAGAGCAGTACCTGCAGGCGGTCGAGGAGCACGGTGACGAGTTCGACGCCCGCATGGGCGCCGAAGCGGTGCACGAGCTGCTCAAGACCATCGACCTGCAGACCGAACTCGTTCGCCTGCGCGAGGAGATGGGCTCGACGTCGTCGGAGACCAAGCTCAAGCGCCTGTCCAAGCGCATCAAGCTGATGGAGGCCTTCCTCGAGTCGGGCAACCGCCCCGAGTGGATGGTCATGACGGTGCTGCCGGTGCTGCCGCCGGACCTGCGCCCGCTGGTCCCGCTGGATGGCGGCCGCTTCGCGACGTCGGACCTCAACGACCTCTACCGCCGCGTCATCAACCGCAACAACCGCCTCAAGCGCCTGCTCGAACTGAACGCGCCCGACATCATCGTGCGCAACGAGAAGCGCATGCTGCAGGAAGCGGTCGACGCCCTGATGGACAACGGCCGTCGCGGCCGCGCCATCACCGGCACCAACAAGCGCCCGCTCAAGTCGCTCGCCGACATGATCAAGGGCAAGCAGGGCCGCTTCCGCCAGAACCTGCTCGGCAAGCGCGTCGACTACTCCGGCCGC
>JAJTHZ010000186.1 GCA_021299185.1 Lysobacteraceae bacterium
AGTACGGCGGCGGGCGCCACGCCGCTGCGCGTGTCCGCGCCGCCGGTCGGCGCGCCACCGCCGCCGCTGGCCGACGGCGCCCTGCAGGTCGACCCCGTCGTGCACCACGCCGACCCGCTGGTCGAGACCTTCGACGATGCGTGGACCGACGAAGAATGCGAGTACGTGATCGCGCTGGCCGAACCGTTCCTGCATCGCTCGGTCACCGTCACCCGCGACGGCCGCCACGTGCCGCATGCCGACCGCACCAGCAGCGACGCCAGCCTGCTCGGCGTGCGCGAGGACTTCGCCTCGCGCTGGCTGCAGGCGCGCATGACCGACCGCCTGCGCGTGCCGCTGTCGCACGCCGAGCACCTGGTGGTGCTGCGCTACCGGCCCGGCGAGGAATACCGCCCGCACTGCGACTACCTGCCGCCGGGCGCGCGCGGCAACCTGCCCGACCCCGCGCAACCCGGCCAGCGCGTGCACACCGTGTTCTGCTACCTGTCCGAGGTCGAGGCCGGCGGCGCGACCGACTTCCCGACGCTCGGCGTGCGGGTGGCGCCGCGCCGCGGGCGGATCGTGCACTTCGAGAACCTGCTGCCCGACGGCCGCGGCGATCCACGCACCCTGCACGCGGGCATGCCGGTGGAAGCCGGCGAGAAGTGGCTGGCCACGCTGTGGACGCGGGCCCGGCCGTGCCGCCCCTACTGAGGCCGCGCGCCGACGTCAGTAGACGACGAACTCCGCCGCGCAGCCGCGATCGACCCAGATCCCGCCGCGGTCCCAGCCCCACGAGCGGTTGAAGCGGCACTCGGACTTGCTCTGCTGGTAGACTAGGTCCACGTCGCGCGGCACGCGCACCGGGCAGTAGTTGTAGCGGAAGTCGCGCGACTCGCAGAGGATGCGCTGCGCGCCGCGATCGTCGTCGTAGCGGCCGCGGCCGTAGCCGTCGTCCCAGTCGCCGCCGCGCCCGCGGCCGTAGCCGTCGTCGTAGCCACCGCGCGCGCCGCCGACCTCGAACTCCGCCGCGCAGCCCTGGGTGACCCAGATGCCGCGCCGGTCGTAGCCCCAGGTCTCGCCTTCCCAGCAGTCGCTGCGGCTGATCTGGCGCAGCAGGCGCACGCCGCCGCGGGTGTTGACCGGGCAGTAGTTGTCGCGGAAGTCGCGCGACTCGCAGCGCACCACGCCGCCGTACTGCGCAAGCGCCGGGCGCGATGCGCCGAGCAGCAGCAGGCCGGCCAGCAAGGACCCCACGAGCATCACACCGAGGCGCATCGAACGGCTCCAGCGACCCGCGGGCGCACCCCGCGGCGATGGGCGCATCTTAGGCCATCGTGCTGAACCGGCGGACAACCCCGCGGCGCCCGCCACGATGGTTCAACGGCCCTTCAGCGGCGCGCGACAGCGGTCATGCGGGGCGGTTAACCTGCGCGCATCGAAGCGACCGCGCCGCCATGCACCCGACCCTGCCCGCCAGCCTGCTCGCCCTGTGCCTCGCCGCCTGCACGGCGACGATGCCCCCGACCCCGGAATCCC
Organism: Lysobacteraceae bacterium; assembly: GCA_021299185.1. Taxonomy (GTDB): domain Bacteria; phylum Pseudomonadota; class Gammaproteobacteria; order Xanthomonadales; family Ahniellaceae; genus UBA4656. Next base: position 1,519 of record JAJTHZ010000186.1, read on the forward strand.
AGGACACCGCGCCCGTGCCCGCCGCGATCCGTGTCGCGACCTTCAACGCCTCGCTGTACGACGACGCCGGCGGCCTCGCGGCGCGACTCGAAGCCGGCGACGCCGGCGCGCGCGCGGTGGCCGCCGTGATCCAGTCCGTGCGCCCCGACGTGCTGCTGGTCAACGAATTCGACCATGACCCGGACGGCCGCGCGGCCGACCTGTTCCAGCGCCGGTATCTCGAAGTCGGGCAGGACGGCGCGCAGCCGATCGCCTACCCGCACCGCTGGTTCGCCCCGGTCAACACCGGCGAGCCGAGCGGCCTCGACCTCGACGGCGATGGCCGCAACGATGGTCCCGGCGACGCCTGGGGTTTCGGCCGCCATCCCGGCCAGTACGGCCTGCTGGTGCTGTCGCGCTTCCCGATCGACGCCGCGAAGGCGCGCACGTTCCGCCACTTCCGCTGGGCCGACATGCCCGGCGCGCGGGTGCCGCGCGCGCCCGGCGCGACGGCGCCGTTCTATCCCGAGCCGGTGTGGCGCGCGCTGCGCCTGTCGTCGAAGACGCACGCCGACGTGCCGATCGCCACCCCGTTCGGCGTGCTGCACCTGCTGGCCGCGCATCCCACGCCGCCGGTGTTCGACGGCCCCGAGGACCGCAACGGCGCGCGCAACCACGACGAGGTGCGGCTGTGGGCGGACTACATCGATCCGTCGCGCGCGGGCTACCTGGTCGACGACGACGGCGTGCGGGGCGGGCTCGCCGCGGACGCGCGCTTCGTGGTCGCCGGCGACTACAACGCCGACCCGCGCGACGGCAATGCGGCGCAGGGCGCGATCGCGCAGTTGCTGGACCATCCGCGGATCGACGCACGCTTCGTGCCCGCGTCCAGCGGCGCGCGCGCGGCGGCGGCGCGCCTGGGCGGCGTGAACGCCGACCATCGCGGCGACCCGGCGCACGACACCGGCGAGTTCGGTCCGCGCGCCGGCAACCTGCGGCTCGACTACGTGCTGCCCTCGCGCGGCATCGCGGTGCGCGACGGTGGCGTGTACTGGCCCGCGCCCGGCGAGCCCGGGCATGCCGCGGCGCAGGCGGCCAGCGACCACCGGCTGGTGTGGATCGACATCGCCTGGTAAAGCCGGCGCCGCGCGCTCAGTCCGGCGCCGGCTCCGGGTCGCGATAGATCGCCACCTGCACCGCGCCGTCGCGGTCCAGCCAGGCGCGGTACATCCCGGGGCTGTTGAACGGCAGGGTGACCTGGCCCGCGTGGTCGACCGCGACCAGCCCGCCGGTGCCGCCCATGCGGCCGACCTCGGCCAGGGCTTCCTCGGTCGCCGCGTGCAGGTCCTGGTCGAGGTAGAGCATGCGCGCGTGCACGTCGTGCGCCAGCACGCGACGCATGTAGAACTCGCCGTGCCCGGTCGCCGACACCGCGCAGGTGTCGTCGTCGGCGAAGGTGCCCGCACCGACCAGCGGCGAATCGCCGACCCGGCCCGGCGCCTTGTTGGTCATGCCGCCGGTCGAGGTGGCCGCCGCGAGGTGACCGTGCCGGTCCAGCGCCACCGCGCCGACCGTGCCGCTCACGCGCCGCGCATCGGCCCAGCGCTCGTCGTGGTCGAGCGTCACCCGGCCCTCGGCGCGCGCCGCGTCGAGTTGCGCACGGCGGTCGGCGATCACGAACCACTCCGGGTCGACCAGCGGCAGGCCTTGCGCCGCGGCGAACCGGTCCGCGCCTTCGCCGGCCAGCAGCACGTGCGCGCCGTCGCGCAGCAGGGCGCGTGCGGCCCGGACCGGGTTGCGCACGCGGCGCGCGGCGCACACCGCGCCGGCCGCGCGGTCGCGGCCGTCCATGATCGCCGCGTCCAGTTCCGCCACCCCGTCGCCGTTGAGCACCGCGCCGCGGCCGGCGTTGAAGAACTCGCAGTCTTCCAGTTCCGCCACCGCCTGCTCGACCACGTCGAGCGACGGCGCGCCGTCGCGCAGCGCCTGCACCGCGCGGCTGGCGATCGCGCGCAGCGCGGCCGCGCACGCCGCGCGCCGCGTGGCGGCGAACGATCCCGGGTCGATGACCCCGGCGCCACCGTGCAGCGCGAAGGCGATCGCGCGCCCCGCGGGCGGGTTCATTCGCCGGCCACCGTCATGCGGTCGACGAGGATCGGGCCGGTGAGGATGTGCGAGCGGCGGTCGATCTCCGCGCCGACCGCCACGATGCCGGCGAACATCCGCTTGAGGTTGCCGGCGATGGTGATCTCCTCGACCGGGAACGCGGCCTCGCCGCCTTCGACCCAGAACCCGGCCGCACCGCGCGAGTAGTCGCCGGTGACCGTGTTCACGCCCTGCCCCATCAGTTCCGTCACCAGCAGGCCGCTGCCCATCGTGCGCATCAGGTCGACCAGCGTGCCGGCGTTCGGGGCCACCAGCAGGTTGTGCACGCCGCCGGCGTTGCCAGTGCTGGCCAGGCCCAGCTTGCGCGCCGAGTACGAGCCGAGGATGTAGCGCGCCAGCACGCCGTCGCGCACCAGGTCGTTGGCCGCGGTGGCCACGCCCTCGCTGTCGAAGTTGCACGAGCCGAGCCCGCGCGGCAGGTGCGGCTCCTCGCGGATCGAGAACCACGGCGGCAGGATCGTGGTGCCCGCGGCATCGAGCAGGAACGAGGCGCGCCGGTACAGCGCGCCGCCGCTGGCCGCGCCGACCAGGTGGCCGACCAGGCCGCGCGCCAGTTCGGGCGCGAACAGCACCGGGCACTCGCGGGTCGACAGCCGCCGCGCGCCGAGTCGGCGCAGCGTGCGCTCCGCGGCGCGCCGGCCGATCGCC
>JAJTHZ010000034.1 GCA_021299185.1 Lysobacteraceae bacterium
CGCGCAGTGTCGGCGGCGCGCTGGAATTCGAGCGCGTTCATCCACGCCTGGGCGACGATCTGCGCGACCTCGGCCAGCACGCGCGGGTCGCCGCCGAAGTCGCGTTCGAGGCTCTGCGCCGCGCGCTCGATCAGGGCGATGCCGGTCACCGGCTGCCCGTTCGCGTCGCGCGCGCCGGCGCCGAGCAAGGTGCCGGCGAGGAAGCGCTGGCCCAGCACGGTGCGCTCCAGGTTTTCGCGCGCCAGCCGCTCGGCGGCCAGCGCGCGGTCGCGCTCCGCGGCCAGTCGCGCGGTGAAGACGGCCGCGACCATGATCGCCGCCAACAGCAGCAGTGCGCCGACCCGATGGCGGGCGACGAACTTGCGCAAGCGATAGCCGGCGGTGTCCGGCACCGCGCGCAGCGGTCGCCGCTCGCGCCACGCGAGCAGGTCCTCGCGCAGCGCATCCACCCCGGGATAGCGGCGCGCCGGGTCGGCGGCCGTCGCCATCGCCAGCACGCCGCGCAGTTCCGCATCCGCCAGCGGTGCCGGTGCGCCGGGCTCGCGGTCGTCGCCGCCGCCCAGCAGCACGCGCAGGATCACGCCGAGGCTGTAGACGTCGCTGGCGGTGGTCACGGTGCCACCCGCCGCCTGCTCGGGGCTGGCCCAGCCGAGGCTCGCCACCCGCGTCGAGCCCTCGCCGGGCTCCAGCGCCACCAGTCGCGCGACGCCGAAGTCGAGCAGCTTCGGCTCGCCGTCGGCGCGCACTATCACGTTGGCGGGCTTGAGGTCGCGGTGGATCACCAGTTGCCGGTGCGCGTGCGCGACCGCGGCCGCCAGCTTGTCGAACAGCGCGAGTCGCGGCGCGGCATCGGCCGGCGCGCGCGCCAGCCATTCGGCCAGCGGCACGCCCTCGACGTACTCCATCACCAGGTAGGGCTGGCCCTCGGGGGTCTCACCGCCGTCGAGCAGGCGCGCGATGTTGGGATGGTCGAGCTCGGCGAGGATGCGGCGCTCCTGGCGCAGCCGGCGCATGCCGTCCTCGGTCGGAAAGCCCCGCAGCACCTTGATCGCCACCTGCTGCGCGAAGGCGCCGTCGGCGCGTTCGCCGAGGAACACCGTGCCCATGCCGCCGGCGCCGAGTTCGCGCAGCACCCGCCACGGGCCGAGACGCAAGCCGGTGGCCAGGCCCGACAAACGCTGCGCGCCGCCTTCCACGGCGCGCTCGAGCCGGGTGTCGCCGCGCGCGTCGGCGTCGAGCAGCGCGCGCAATTCGTCGCGCACCGACGGGTCGACGTCCAGCGCCGAGAGCGCGGCCGCGCGTGCGGCCGGCGGCAGGGCCAGCAGCGCCTCGAAATGCGCGAACAGCGCGTCGCCGCCGGCCACCGGCTCAGCCCTCCAGCGCGCGCTTGAGCCAGGCCTTGCCGAAGCGCAGGTCGCGGTCGACGGTCGGCACCGAGACGTCGAGCGCGCGCGCCAGTTCTTCGCGATCGAGGCCGCCGAAATAGGTCAGTTCCAGCACCTGCGCCTTGCGCGGATCGCGCGCGGCGAGCTGCTCCAGGGCTTCGTGCAGGCGCAGCAGGTCCTCGTCCTCGGCCTGCGCCTGCTCGTCCGCGGCCGACAGGCTGACCGGCACCGCGCCGCCACCGCGCTTGTCGCGCAGGCGCCGGCGCGCCGTGTCGACCAGGATCTGCCGGGTGGCCTGCGCCACCACGTTGAAGAAGTGGCGACGGTTCTCCCAGCTCGCCTCGCCGCCGAGCAGGCGCGCCAGCGCCTCGTGCGCGAGTTCGGTGGCGCCCAGCGTGGCGCCGGGGTTGGCTCGCACGGTGCGGCCGGCGATCGCGCGTACCTGGGCGTAGACCGCTTCGACCAGATGCTCGCGCGCGACGAGGTCGCCGTCCTGCCAGCGCCGAAGCAACTGCGTGATTTCGACCGGCGTCGGCGCGGGGAGGTCGGGCGACGGCATGCACTGCGTCCTTCGATGCGCCCGTTATAGCCGCGCGCGCTGTACGGCGTAAAGGACTTTTTCGCCCAACGCGACGCCCGTGGCCGGCACGCCGCGCGCGCCGGGGAACCCGAATGAAGCGATCCATCCCGACCACGATTCTGGCCGTGGCCGCCTGGGCAGCGCCCGTCCCGCTGGCCAGCGCCGACAGCGGCCGCTTCAACGCCAGCGCCGAAGTGCGTCCGCTCGGGCGCAGCGTCGACGGGCGATTCGTCGCCAGCGGCCAGGTCACGGTGACGCCCGCTGCGGCCAGCGCCGACGGCCGTTTCGTGCTGAAGGCCACCAACACGCCGAGCGGCGGTTGCCCGCCCACCACCGATGCCTTGTTCGCCAACGGATTCGAACCGTGACCCTTTGCCGGAGACTTCCCATGAATCGTTCTGCCACCCTCCGCGTCCTGCCGCTCGCCGCGATGATCGGCCTGCTGTGCAGCGCGACGGCCACTGCGTCGACCTACGTCTATGAAGGCCGCCTCGACGACGGCGGCCGCCCCGCCGACGGCCGCTACGACCTGTCACTGACGCCCTATCCCGCCGAGAAGCAGGGCGCGACGCTCGCCGCCCCGATGGTGTTCGAGGACGTCGAGGTGCGCGGCGGGCAGTTCCGCCTCGAGTTCGACCTGCCGGCGATGAACGCCGAGCACACCTGGCTGGAACTCGGCGTGCGCGACGGCGCGGCCGCGAGCGAGTTCGCCGCGATTCCCGGCCGCGCCAAGGCGGTGGCCGCGCCGCTGGTCGGCGCCTGCTGGAGCACGACCGGCGACACCGGCGTCAACCCGGCGACCAACTTCCTCGGCACCATCGACAACCAGCCGCTGGCGTTCCGTGTGAACAACGCGCGCGCCTGGCAGGCGTCGTTCTTCAACGCCGGCACCTTCGGAACCAGCGTCAACATCGTCGGCGGCAGCGCCAGCAACAGTGCGACCGGGACCTTCACCGGGCAGACCGTGGCCGGCGGCGGCAACGCGACTTTGTCCAACCGCGCCGATGCTCACTACGCCACGGTCGGCGGCGGGCGCGGCAATCTTGCGAGCCAGACCAATGCGACGGTCGCTGGTGGCGAGCGCAATGCCGCGACCGGAGAGCACAGCGCGGTCGCCGGTGGTCTCGCCAACACCGCCGCAGGTCCTTGGAGCGCGGTCTCCGGCGGCGACCAGAACTGCGCAGGCGGCGCCTTCTCCTGGGCCGGCGGGCGCTTCGCCAAGGTCCGGCTCGGCGGCTTCTCCGGACCGGCGGGGCAGGGATGCGCGGGCGTCCCCAGCACCGGAGACGGCGACGGCGACAACGGCACCTTCGTCTGGTCGGATTCTCAGGACGGTGCGTTCCAGTCGAGTGGCCCCAACCAGTTCCTGGTTCGCGCCGGCGGCGGTGTGGGCATCAACACCAACCACTACCTCGATGTGCCCGAATTCCTCACGATGCACATCGCCGCGCGGGACGGTGGCGAACGCGCCAATGTCTGGCTTACCGGACGCAACATCAGCGGCGCAACGAACAACTCCGGGATCCTGATGTCCGCCAACGGTGCAGCCGGTGCGGCCAATGCCAACTTCTATCTCGACGCCTTTGCGACGTTGCCAGCTGCGCCGTTCGAGGTGACCTGACGGCTGCTGTCGCTCGAAGGCAATGGCAGCGGCGTCTTCGGCGGCCTCAATTCCAACATCTTCGGGAATGCCGGGACCAATTCGGTGATGCTCGGCGGCACCGGGCACGCTGCGACAGGCGCGAACGCCATCGTCGCCGGTGGCGAACGCAACAGCGCCGCAGGCAACCTCAGCTTCGCCGGTGGTTTCCGCGCCGAGGTGCGTGCGCAGGACCCGGGTGCCTTCGTCTGGGCCGACCAGGCCATCGATTCGCCATTCACCTCGAACGCGCCCAACTCCTTCGCCGTGCGCTCCACCGGCGGCGCGCGCTTCGTCACTGCGGTCGGCGGTGGCGGCGTGCCGACCAACGGCGTGCGGATCGGGCCCAACGAGGGTGCGTGGTCGTCGCTGTCCGATCGCGCCGTGAAGACCGCGATCGAGCGCATCGACGTGGGGCAGGTGCTCGATCGCCTGCTGCAGATGCCGATTTCTTCCTGGAGCTATCGCGGTGCGGAGGACGCGGTGCGCCACATCGGTCCGATGGCGCAGGACTTCTTCGCATCCTTCGGCCTCGGCGACAGCGAGCGCCACATCAGCACCATCGACGCCGACGGTGTCGCGCTGGCGGCGATCCAGGGCCTGAACGCCAAACTCGAGGCCGAGAACGCCGCGCTGCGTGCCGAGCTGGAGCGACGGGACGCCGCCTTCCAGTCGCGCCTCGAAGCCCTCGAAGCGCGTCTCGAGCAGCGTCAGTGACCGCGCGCCGACTGGCGGAGGTGTTGCTCGCGCTGGCGGGTGTCGCCGCGTTCGGCGTAGCGCTCGGCCAGGCGAGCAGCCCGACCTACAACGTGCCACGGCAGTCGATCGACGGCGGCGCGCAGCGGGCATCGAGCGCCTCGTACCGCCTCGACGGGACCATCGGCCAACCGGACGCCGGGCCCGCGATGTCGGGGGCGACCTTCAGCGTGCGCGGTGGCTTCCACCGCTCCGCGGCTGCCGGGCCGCAGCCGGATCCGATCTTCGCCAACGGCTTCGAACCCTGATCCGCGCGCACCGCGCAGCGGTCAAGGTCCACGCATCCGAACGAGGGCAACCATGAAGCAACCCATCTTTCGTCCCACCCTGCTTGCGCTGATGCTGGCGGTCGCGCTGCCGATCGCGCACGCGCAATCGGTCGGTAGTGCCTTTACCTACCAGGGCGAACTGCGTGCCGCCGGCGCGCCGGCCAACGCGGCGTACGACTTCCAGTTCCGCCTCTACAACTCGCCCAGTGGCACCACGCAGGTGGGTGCGCAGGTTACGGCCAATGCGGTGACGGTCACCAACGGGCTGTTCTCGGTGCCGCTGGACTTCGGGCCGGCGCAGTTCGCGGGGGATGCGCAGTGGCTGGAGATCAGCGTGCGTCCGGCCGGCAGCGGGGCATTCGAGACGCTGAGCCCGCGCACGTCGGTGACGGCAACGCCCTACGCACTGGGCGCGGTGGCCGCACTGGCGAACTCCGTGACCAGCACCAGCATCGTCGATGGCGGCGTGCAGGCGGGCGACCTTGCCGCCGGCGCCGTGGGCACCACGCAGATCAACGCCGCGCAGGTGCAGCGGCGGGTCACCGGCACCTGCACGGGCTCGCAGGGCGTGCAGTCGATCGGCCAGGACGGCACCGTGGTCTGCGGCACGTTCAGCGGCGGCAGTGGCACGATCACCGGCGTCACGGCGGGCACGGGACTCACTGGGGGTGGTGCCAGCGGCAACGTGACGATCGGCATCGCGGCGGCGGGCGTGGGCGCGGCACAGGTCAACGCCGACCAGGTGCAGCGACGCGTGTCGGGTACCTGTCCCAGCGGGCAGTACGTTCGCATCGTGAACCAGGACGGCACGGTGGTGTGCGGCACCGATGCGGGCGGCGCGAGCGGTTGGGGCTTGACCGGCAACGCGGGCACCAATGCGGCGACGAACTTCATCGGCACCACGGATGCGCAGCCGCTGGAGCTGCGCACCGCGAACGTGCGCAGCCTGCGCATCGAACCATCGAGCCTCACCTTCGGCTCGCCGGCATTGCCGATCACCAGCAACATGATCGGTGGAAGCCGCGCCAACGACGTCAATCCTGGCGTGCGCGGCGCGGCGATCGGCGGTGGCGGTGTGCCACTCGGGGCAAGCGACACCGAGTTCGCCAACCCGGGGCCCAACCGCATCACCGACCACTACGGCGTGATCGGGGGCGGCATCGCGAACCAGTCGGGAAACAACGATTCGACGCTGGCCAACGCCGCATTCGGGACCGTGGGTGGTGGCTCGAACAACGTCGCGCGCAGCTTCGCCAGTACGGTGGGCGGCGGGGTCGCGAACACCGCCAGCGCGCCGTGGGCGGTGATCGGTGGTGGTGACCGGAACCGGGCCAGTGGGACTGTCGGGACCGTCGGCGGCGGGACCGAGAACCACGCCGCGGACTTCGCGGCGGTGGTCGCTGGCGGTGAGCGCAACACGGCCAGTGGCCAGCAAAGCGCAGTGGTCGGCGGGCTGGGCAACACGGCAGCCGGCAGATGGAGCACGGTTGGCGGCGGTGACCAGAACTGCGCGGGCGGAGTGTTTTCGTGGGCGGCCGGGCGCTTCGGCAAGGTGCGGGTGCCGACCGGCATCGCGGAGCCCGGAATCGGCTGCACGGGCGTGGCGAACAGCGGCGACGACACGGGCGACGAAGGGACGTTCCTGTGGTCCGACGCGCAGGATGGCGCCTTTCAATCGACGGGGCCGAATCAGTTCCTCGTCCGCGCCGCCGGCGGCATGGCGATCAACACCAACGCCCCGGCCGCGGGTGCGTCGCTGACGGTGAACGGGGCAACCAGTCTCGGTGGCAGCGTCAGCATCGATGGCGCGACCAACATCGGGGGCGACGTGAGCATCAGCCCGCCGGCCAAGCTGGCCTTCGGACAGAGCTTGCGGCAGATGGTCGACCTGTGGGGCGCCGAAGGCCAGTACGGCATCGGCGTGCAGGACTTCACGCAGTACTTCCGCACCAATTCGGACGGTGGTTTCGCCTGGTTCGCGGGTGGCACCCACAACAACGCGCAGGGCAATCCCGGGCCGGGAGGTCGCCGCGCGGCGTCCCTGACCGGGTCGGGCGGCTTCTCCGTGTTTTCGTCGGACGCGGAACCCTCGATGTCCATCAACTTCGATAGCACTCCCGCGGGCGGTGTGTCCGCATGGGTCATGAGCGGCCTGCGGTCCCCATTCGCAGGGCTGGGCGCCGGGTCGCTGCTGGTTCGCACCAACGCCGGTGCGCGTTTCGGCATCCAGCCGGATGGCGTCACGCGCAACAGCACGGGCACCTGGGCGACGTTCTCCGACGCGCGCCTGAAGAAGAACATCCGCGACATTGCCTCGCCACTGGATACGTACCTGAAGCTGCGCGGCCACTGGTTCGAGTACATCGACCCGAAATCGGTGATGGCCGACGAGGGCGAGCGCATGGGTTTCGTGGCGCAGGAAGTGCGCGCGGCGGTGCCGGAATGGGTGCGCGAAGGCGAGGACGGGATCCTGTCGGTGGTGCCGACCGGCTTCGAGGCGCTGACGGTGGAAGCGGTGCGGCAGTTGCACGAGGAGAACGCGGTGGTCGACGACGACCAGGCGCGGCGCATCGCCACGCTGGAGGCCGAGAATGCGGCACTGCGCCAGCAGGCGCATTCCCTGCAGGCGCAGACGCAGGCCCTGCTCGAACGCGTGGCCGCACTCGAGGCGCGCAGCGACGGCACCCGGTGAGCCGCGACGGGCCCCGGCGGTCCAGGACCGGGCCGCTGGGGCTGGCGGCCAAGCGCAGTCGGACCCACGGAGCACAAGCGTTCGCGCGCCGGTGATAGGCCGGCGCGCCTGCCGGCGTATTCCACTGCGACCGGCTGCCCTCCTCAGCCGCAGGCCCAGGGGGTCTTCATGCGTCGCATCCGCTTCCATTCTGCCGGCTGGCTGCTGGCGCTATGCATCGCCGCGGCGCTGCCCGCCGCCCACGCGCAGTCGGTGGGCAGCGCGTTCACCTATCAGGGGGAATTGCGCGCCGCGGGGTCGCCGGCGAACGCCGCCTACGACTTCCAGTTCCGGCTGTTCAACTCGGCGGGCGGCGCCACCCAGGTCGGGCCGACGCTGACGCTGGCCGGGGTGTCGGTGATCAATGGCCTGTTCTCGGTGCCGCTGGACTTCGGCCCGGCGCAGTTCGCGGGCGATGCGCAGTGGCTGGAGATCAGCGTGCGCCCCGCAACGGGCGGCGCCTTCGAGACCCTGGTGCCGCGAACGGCCGTCACGCCCACGCCCTACGCGCTGGGCGCGGTGGCCGCACTGGCGAACTCGGTGACCGGCACCAGCATCGTGGACGGCAGCGTGCAAGCGGGCGATCTGGCAGCGGGCGCGGTGGGAACGACGCAGATCAATGCGGCGCAGGTGCAGCGACGGATCAACGGCACCTGCGCGGCGTTGCAGGGCGTGCAGTCGATCGGCCAGGACGGCACCGTGGTCTGCGGCACCTTCGGCAGCGGCACGATCACCGGGGTGACGGCGGGCACCGGGCTCGCCGGCGGCGGCACGACCGGCAGCGTGACGCTGGGCATCGCGGCCGGTGGGGTGGGCTCGACGCAGATCAATCCAGCGCAGGTGCAGGCGCGGGTGACCGGAACCTGCGCCGCCGGCCAGTATGTGCGTGAGGTGAACCAGAACGGCACGGTCGTGTGCGGCACCGACGCGACCGGTACGTCCGGGTGGTCGCTCACGGGCAACGCCGGCACCAACCCGGCGACGAACTTCATCGGCACCACGGACGCGCAAGCGTTCGTCGTGCGCACCGCGAATGCCCGCAGCCTGCGCATCGAACCATCGAGCCCGACATTCGGCACGCCTGCGTTGCCGATCACGACCAACACCATCGGCGGCAGTCATGCGAACAACGTCACGCCGGGTGTGCGCGGGGCGACGATCGCCGGCGGCGGCGTGCCGACGGGCGACAGCGATCCCGACAACCTCGATGAAGCACCGAATCAAGTCACTGATCATTACGGCACCGTTGGCGGCGGCTATGCCAACCGGGCTGGGGACAATGCGGGAACGATCGCTGATCGTCCCTGGGCTACGGTCGGCGGGGGCGTCCGCAACGCCGCGAGCGGCATCGTGAGCACCGTCGGCGGGGGCGGCAACAACGCCGCGAGCGGCATCGTCAGCACGGTCGCTGGGGGCATCAGCAACACCGCGAGTGGCACCCAGAGCACCGTCGGCGGGGGCATTGGCAACGTCGCGAGCGGCATCGTGAGCACCGTCGGCGGGGGCGAAAGCAACACCGCGAGCGGCATTCGAAGCACCGTCAGCGGGGGCTTTGACAATTGCGCCGGTGGCGACGGTTCTTGGGCCGGCGGCTCCAGGGCCAAGGTGCGGCCGGGCACGGCGGCGGCCGGCGGAGCCTGCTTCGGCGTGTCGTTGGGTCTGGCAGACACCGGCGACGCGGGCACCTTCGTCTGGGCGGACAGCCAGATCGCCAGCTTCGTCTCGACCGGTTCCAACCAGTTCCTGGTGCGGGCCGCGGGCGGTATTTATCTGGGCACCGACAGCCCCGTCAGCATCCCGGCCGGCCGCTTCATCAACACCTCCACCGGCGCCCACCTCACCACCGGCGGCACCTGGACCAATGCGTCCAGCCGCGCGCTCAAGACCGCGTTCGAGGCGATCGATGCCGGCGACGTGCTGTCGCGGCTGCTCGCCTTGCCGCTCACCCGCTGGCAGTACCGCGGATCGCCCGCCGAGGGCGTGCACCTGGGCCCGATCGCCGAGGACTTCCACGCCGCGTTTGGCCTCGGGGCCGATGGCCGTGCGATCAGCACGGTCGACGCGAGCGGCGTGGCGTTGGCGGCGATCCAGGGGCTCAATGCCAAGCTGGAGTCGGAGCGTGACGCCTTGAGCGAGCGGGTCGAGCGGCTCGATGCGGAGAACGCCGCCTTGCGTGCCCGCCTCGAAGCCATCGAAGCGCGCCTCGGGAGCCCGCGATGAACCGTCGGCTCTGCCTCGCGGTGGCGGCGATCGCGGCGACGGTGGCGGTCGGCGTCGCGCTGGCGCAATCCAGCAGCGCGACCTACAACGTGCCGCGGCAGTCGATCGACGGCGGCGCGCAGCGGGCATCGAGCGCCTCGTACAGCCTCAGCGGCACGGTCGGCCAGGCGGACGCCGGGCCCGCGATGTCGGGTGCGACCTTCAGCGTGCGCGGTGGCTTCCACCGCGCCGCGGCTGCCAGCGGGCCGCAACCGGATCCGATCTTCGCCAACGGTTTCGAACCCTGAGCGACACAGCCGGCCCGGGCGCAATGCCGGGCCGGCACGTTGATAGGCGGGAGCTGCGAATCGCGTACCCCGGAGCCACACGGCCGTCCACCGGCGGCCGCAGCCGGGGAGCCGTCATGTCAGTCGTTCGATTCCGTCGCTGCCTGCTCGCACTGGCGCTGGCTATCGCCATGCCCGTGGGCCACGCACAATCGGTCGGCAGTGCCTTCACCTACCAGGGTGAACTGCGTGCTGCCGGCGCGCCGGCCAACGCGGCGTACGACTTCCAGTTCCGCCTCTACAACTCGCCCAGTGGCACCACGCAGGTGGGTGCGCAGGTTACGGCCAATGCGGTGACCGTCACCAACGGGCTGTTCTCCGTGCCGCTGGACTTCGGGCCGGCGCAGTTCGCGGGGGATGCGCAGTGGCTGGAGATCAGCGTGCGTCCGGCCGGCAGCGGGGCGTTCGAGACGCTGAGCCCGCGCACGGCGGTGACGGCAACGCCCTATGCACTCGGCGCGGTGGCCGCACTGGCGAACTCCGTGACCAGCACCAGCACCGTGGATAGCGGCGTGCAAGCGGGCGACCTCGCCGCCGGCGCCGTGGGCACCACGCAGATCAATGCCGCGCAGGTGCAGCGGCGGGTCACCGGCACCTGCACGGGCTCGCAGGGCGTGCAGTCGATCGGCCAGGACGGCACCGTGGTCTGCGGGTTGTTCAGCGGCGGCAGCGGCACGGTGACGAGCATCGCCACCGGCGCGGGCCTCACGGGCGGTCCGATCACCAGCAGCGGCACGATTGCCGTCGCGCCCGGCGGCATCGGTGCGGCGCAGATCGACACCGCGCAGGTGCAGGCGCGCATTGCGAGCGCCTGCGCGGCGGGTTCGGCGATCCGGGCGGTGGCGGCCAATGGCACGGTGACCTGCGAGACGCCGCTGCAGGGGCCGGCGGGTCCGCAAGGGCCGGCCGGACCGCAGGGGCCCGCAGGGGCCACAGGGCCTGCGGGCGCGACCGGACCTGCGGGCGCGACGGGTGCGCAGGGTCCCGCGGGTGTGGCAGGGCCGGTGGGCCCGACGGGCGCCACCGGTGCAACGGGACCGCAGGGTCCTGCCGGGCCCGCCGGGCCGACGGGTCCTGCCGGTCCGGCGGGGCCGCAGGGTCCAGCGGGATCGGCCGATGCCTGGTCGCGGACGGGCAATGCCGGAACCAATCCGGCGACGAATTTCATCGGCACCACGGATGACCAGCCTTTCGTCGTGCGCACGCGCAATGCGGCGAGCCTGCGCATCGAACCGAGCACGATCCTGTCCGGCGGCGTGCCCATCACGACCAACACCATCGCCGGCTCCAGTGCCAACGACGTGACCGCCGGCGTGCGTGGCGCGACCATCACGGGGGGAGGGGCGCCTGCGAACAGCGATCCGGCTTTCAGCGGCGGGTCTCCGAACCGCGTGACCGATCATTACGGCACGGTGGGAGGCGGGCGGGGGAACCAGGCCGGCAATGGCGCAGGCTCTGCGGGCGATGGCCCGTTCGCGACCGTGGCCGGGGGCAACAGCAACGGCGCCCGCGGGGGCTTCAGTGCGGTCGGTGGCGGTCAGGTCAACGTGGCCACGGAGTTCGCCAGCACCATCGGTGGCGGCCAACTCAAAGCCGCAATCGCCGCCTTCAGCACCGTCGGTGGAGGTCAGACGAGCATCGCCAGCGGCGAAGGCAGCACGGTCGGCGGAGGCCAGGGCAACACGGCGTCAGGACCCAACGCCACGATCGCCGGCGGCTTCGAGAACATCGCTTCCGGCGCTGATGCGGTGGTTGCGGGCGGCGCGCAGGGTCGGTCGTCCGGCTCGGGAAGCGTGGTCGTGGGCGGCGGACTGAACACCGCGCGCGGCGACCACGCCGTTGTCGGCGGCATCCTGTCCTGTGCGGGCGGCAACCGGTCATGGGCATTCGGCCGGCGCGCCAAGGCGCGGCCTGGCACCGCGACGCCGGCGGACAGCGCCGGCGCGTGCGCGAATGTCGCCGGCTCGGGCGATGCCGACGGCGACAACGGTACCTTCGTGTGGGCCGATGACGCTGATACGGACTTCGTGTCCAGCGGAAGCAACCAGTTCCTGGTGCGTGCCGCCGGCGGCATGGCGGTCAACACCAACACGCCCGCCGCCGGCGCATCATTGACCGTCAACGGCGCGACCCGCGTCGACGGCAACCTGTCGGTGGCGCCGGCGGGTGTGCTGTCGTTCGGCAGCCAGACCCGGCAGATGCTCAACCTCTGGGGCGGAGCCGGCGAGTACGGCATCGGGGTCCAGTCGGGCACGCAGTACTTCCGCACCGACCTGGGCGGATCGTTCGCCTGGTTCGAAGGCGGAGTGCACAGCGACGCGTCGCTCGATCCCGGCAATGGTGGCGCGATCCCCATGCGGCTGGACGCGGCCACTGCACAGCTGGCGCTCACCAACAGCAACCTGTTCGGCGACATCGCGACGGGCTCGCCTTCGCTCTCGCTGCGATTCGGCTCGCCGCTGGCGATTCGCTGGGATGTGGTGATGAATCGCGGGGAATTCTTCGGCCTCAGCGCGGGGTCGTTCTACGTCGGCACGGAGTCCAACGTCCGTTTCGGCATCGATCGCGTCACGGGGCAGACGCGCAACACATCCGGTGCATGGAGCGTTCTTTCCGACGCGCGCCTGAAGAAGAACATCCGCGACATCGCCTCGCCACTGGACACCTACCTGAAGCTGCGCGGTCACTGGTTTGAGTACATCGACCCGAAATCGGTGATGGCGGACGAAGGCGAGCGCATGGGTTTCGTGGCGCAGGAAGTGCGCGCGGCGGTGCCGGAATGGGTGCGCGAAGGCGAGGACGGGATCCTGTCGGTGGTACCGACCGGCTTCGAGGCGCTGACGGTGGAAGCGGTGCGGCAACTGCACGAGGAGAACGCGGTGGTCGACGACGACCAGGCGCGGCGCATCGCCACGCTGGAGGCGGAGAACGCCACCCTGCGCGAGCAGACCCGAGCCCTGCTGCAGCGGGTCCTGGCGCTCGAGGCACGGGCCGAACGGGATCGCTGAGCGGCGTCCCAGGCGATTCGCTTCACTTCGCGACGGGTGGCAGGGACGCCGCCCACTGGCGCGCGTTCTCGACGATCGCGAGGCCGCGCGTGCCATTGGCCAGCGCCGCGGCGCGTTCGAAGCCGACCTCGGCTTCGGCGTGGCGGCCTTGTGCGGCGGCAAGCCGGGCGTCGATCAGCATGGCGTCGAAATCCTTCGCCACCTGCACGGCGAGTCGCCGGCCCTGCAGCATGGCGTTGTCCCAGGCACCTGACGCAGCATCGAAGTCGCCGCGATCGAGCCCGAGGTTGGCCCGTTCGAGCGCGGCGAGCCACCGCGCGTAGGTCGGGCGGTCGCCGAGATCGGTCGCCAGCGCGGCCTCCGCTGTATCCAGTTCGGCCTTTGCAGCGTCGAAATCGCCGACCAGACGTAGGGCCCGCGCGAGATTGATCTGCTGCGTCGCGATGTCGGTGACGAAGGTGGTCTGCCGGCGCAAGATCGCGAGTGCCTCGCGGCGCAGGGCGACATGGTTCGCGGCGTCCTGCGCGAGTTCGGCGCGCAGCGCGGCCATCGAAAGCACCATGCTGGCCTGCACCGCGGGGGGTTGGTGACGGCGCACGAAGATGATCGCCTCGTCGGTCACGGTGTCGGCCTCCTCGTCGCGACCCAGGGCGCGCAAGGCCTGCAGGCGCGTGATGTAGAGCTGGGCGCGCGCGCCGATCGCGTCGCCGACCATCGGCAGTCCTTCCAGCCGCCGCTCGCCCGTGGCGACGGCCTCGATCGCTTCGTGATGCCGGCCGGCGTCGACCAGGTTGCGCGCCAGCAGCCGCCAGCGGAACGCGCCGATCACCGGGTTGGGGTTGCCGGCGTCGTGCTCGACCATCCGCTCCGCCACCCGCACCGCGTCGTCGAAGCGCAGCGCGTTCATGTAGGCGGAGACGATCGCGGCCTCGATCTCGGCGCGTTCCAGCGGCGTGTCGAAGACGCTGTCCTCGAGCCGCTGCTCGGCGCGCTCGACCAGCGCCATCGCGGCGATCGGGCGCCCATCGTCGCCCAAGCCGCCCGCGCCGGCGAACACGTTGGCGAGGAAGCCGATCACACGCGCGTTGCCCGCGAGCGCCCGCTCGCTGGCCTCGCGCGCGACGGTCGCGGCTGCCTCGGCCTCCAGCGCGCGATCGCGCTGCGCGACGACCTGATGGATGAACACCCCGAGCAGCGCAAGCACGGCCGCCGTCGCCAGCAGCGGCACGCGCCGGCGCCGCACGAACTTGCGCGCGCGGTACCAGCCGCTGTCGCGCGCGGCCTTCAGCGGCCGGCCTTCGCGCCAGCGCACCAGGTCCTCGCGCAGGGCCTCCACGCCGGGATAGCGGGCGCCCGGATCGGCCGCGGTCGCCATCGCCACCACGCCGCGCAGTTCGGCATCGGCCAGCGGCATCGCGTGCGCCTCGTCGAGGTCGTTGCGTCCGCCGAGCAGCACGCGCAGCAGCACGCCGAGGCTGTAGACGTCGGACGCGGTGGTGATCGCGCCGCCGGCGCGCTGCTCGGGGCTGGCCCAGCCGGCGCTGGCGACGCGGGTCGACTCGGTGCCGCCGTCGAGGTCGGCCAGCCGCGCGACGCCGAAGTCGAGGAGTTTGGGCGTGCCGTCGGCGCGCACCAGCACGTTGCCGGGCTTGAGGTCGCGGTGTACCACCAGTTGCCGGTGCGCATGCGCCACCGCTGCGCACAGCGCGTCGAACAGGGCCAGCCGGGCGTCGCGCGCCGGCGCGCCGGCGAGCCATTCGGTCAGCGGCACGCCGTCGACATACTCCATCACCAGGTAGGGCTGGCCGTCGGGCGTTTCGCCGCCGTCGAGCAGGCGCGCGATGTGGGGATGATCGAGTGCCGCGAGGATCTCGCGCTCGCGGCGCAGTCGGCGCTTGCCGTCCTCGGTCGGAAAACCACGCAGCAGCTTGATCGCCACCTGCTGGGCGAATGCGCCATCGGCGCGCTCGGCGAGGAACACCGTGCCCATGCCGCCGGAACCGATCTCGCGCAGCACCCGCCAGGGGCCGATGCGCGCGCCGGCCGCGGTCGGCGGGACGACGTCGTCCTGCAGGCGGCGTGCGGCTTGTTCCAGCGCGTCGCGCAAACCTTGGTCGTCGTCACCGTCGGCGGCCAGCAGGTCGCGCAGCGTGCGTTCGGTGTCGGGGTCCAGCGCCAGCAGCGCCAGTTCACGCTCGCGCGCGGCCGGCTCCAGCGCGGCGAGCCGATCGAACGCGGCGAGCAGCGTGTCGTCCCTGCCGCCCATGGCCTCAGGCCTCGAGCGCTCGCTTGAGCCAGGCGCGCCCGAAGCGCAGGTCGCGGTCGACGGTCGGCACCGACACCTCCAGCGCCTGTGCGATCTCCTCGCGCGAGAAGCCCCCGAAGTAGGTCATCTCCACCACCTGCGCGCGGCGCGCATCGCGCGTGGCAAGCGCTTCCAGCGCATCGTCGACCCGCACCATCGAGGCATCGCCGTCGAGCGCGACCTCCTCGGCGTGCGACAGGCTCAGCGGCGCCTGCCCGCCGCCGCGCTTGTCGCGCAGGCGCCGCCGCGCGCCATCGACCAGGATCTGTCGCGTGGCCTGGGCGAGCACATTGAACAGATGATGCCGGTCGCGCCAGCCCGGATCGCTGCCGAGCAGGCGGATCAGCGCCTCGTGGGCGAGGTCGGTTGGCCCGAGGGTGGCGTGCGGGTTGCCGCGAATCGACTGCCGCGCGATGGCGCGCACCTGTTCGTAGACGGCGTCCACCAATTGCTCGCGGGCGCCGGCCTCGCCGGCCTGCCAGCGGCGCAGCAGGCGGGTGATCTCCGGGTCCGCCCCGGCGGGCGGCGGGTTCGACGGGTCCATGCGCGCTCCTGCGGACGGCCTATTTATAGGCCATCGGCGCTACCCGCGCAAAGCCGGTGATAGGACGCAGGACCCGGCATCGTGGGGACCATTGGCGACGCAGCCTGCGGCGCCGGGCGCGGTGCACCGCGCCCTCCATCGATCGGGAGCCCCGCGCATGATCCGCTTTCGTCCCATTGCCCTTGCCGTGCTGCTCGCCATCGGCGCCCCGGCGACCGCGCAGTCGGTCAGCAGCGCCATCACCTACCAAGGCGAGCTGCGAGCCAGCGGCCAGCCGGCGAACGCCGCCTACGACTTCCAGTTCCGGCTCTACAACTCGCCCAGCGGCACCACGCAGCTCGGCGCGCAGGTCAGCGCCAACGCGGTGACGGTGAGCAACGGACTGTTCTCGGTGCCGCTGGATTTCGGGCCGGCACAGTTCGCAGGCGATGCGCAGTGGCTGGAGATCAGCGTGCGCCCGACCGGCAGCGGTGCGTTCGAGACGCTGAGCCCGCGCACGGCGGTCACGGCGACACCCTATGCGCTGGGCGCGGTGGCGGCCCTGGCGAATTCGGTGACGACCACCAGCGTGGTCGACGGCACGCTGCAGTTTTCCGACGTCAACGCCGCGCAGTTCCAGGCACGGGTCAGCGGGACATGCAGTGGCAGCCAGGGCATCCAGTCGATCGCGGCCAACGGCACGGTGGTGTGCGGCACCTTCGGCGGCGGTGGCGGTTCGATCACTGGCGTGGTGGCGGGCACCGGGCTCGCGGGCGGCGGCACCAGCGGGAGCGTGACGCTCGGCATCGCCGCCGGCGGCGTGGGCTCGGCGCAGGTCAATCCCGCCCAGGTCCAGTTGCGGGTCGCAGGGACCTGTCCCGCCGGCCAGTTCATGCGCCAGGTGCTGCAGACCGGCAACGTCGAATGCAGCTCGGACAGCACGGGCAGCGACTGGAGCCTCGCCGGCAATGCGGGAATCAATCCGTTGGCGCAGTTCATCGGCACCACGGACAACCAGCCGCTGGTGGTGCGCGCCAACGGCCTCGAGTCCGCGCGCTTCACGCCCGACGGCGTGCGCATCGGCGGCGACACGTGGGACCCGGCGGCCGAGCTCACGGTACGGTCGAATGGCCTCGCACCGTTCGCCAACATCCTCCTCGAGCCCACGGTCGTGTCAGGGACGCGAAGCGGAATCCTGCTGTCCGCTGGGGGCGGCACCATCGACGGCAACGACCGCGGATTCTTCATCGACCAGTACAGCAATGCGGGGGGTGCAGGCTCTCAGTTGCGGCGCTTGGCGCTGGATGGCGTGGGTCGCGGACGATTCGCCGGCACCGACGTCCAGGCAACCGCCGCGAACGCCGTCGCGATCGGCGGGGTCGACGGCCGGGCGTCCGGTGGGGGCGCAGTGATGGCGGGCGGGCGGGGCTCGGTTGCGAGCGGCCAGGAAGCCGCGGCGCTGGCTGGGCTGAACAACACCGCCAGCGGCTTCCGCTCGGCGACCCTGGGGGGCGCGGGCAACTGCGCCGGCGGGGACAACAGCCTCGCGCTCGGCACGCTCGCCAAAGTGAGGGTGGGCACCGGCGTGGGAGAGCCGGGCCTGGCCTGCGATGGCGTTCCCAGTTCGGGAACCCTGGTGGGCGATAACGGCACCTTCGTCTGGGCCGACAGCCAAGTCGGCAACTTTGTCTCCAGTGGGCCCAACCAGTTCAACATCCGCGCGGCGGGCGGGGTGAACCTGCACACCTCCACCAACCTGACGTTCGGCTCGCAGACGCGGCAGATGATCAACCTCTGGGGGCCGCGCGACTACGGCATCGGCGTTCAGAGCGACACCCAGTATTTCCGGTCGAACGCCAACTTCGGGTGGTTCCAGGCCGGCAGTCACGTCGATGGCGCGCTCAATCCTGGCACCGGTGGTGCCCTGTTGATGTCGCTGACCACCACCCCGATCAGCACCAACCCGTTCGGCTTCGCCCGCGCGCAGAGCTTCGTCAACGTCAGCGACCGCGCCGCCAAGGACGGCTTCTCCGCGATCGATCCGCTCGACGTGCTCGGCAAGGTGGTCGCGATGCCGATGTCGCGCTGGTTCTATCGCAACGCGCCGGACCAGTGGCACATCGGCCCGGTGGCGCAGGACTTCTTCGCCGCCTTCAAGCTCGGTGGTGACGACAAGACGATCTCCACCGTCGACGCCGACGGCGTGGCGCTGGCCGCGATCCAGGGTCTGAACGCCAAGCTCGAGGCCGAGCGCGACGCGCTCGCCGCCGAGGTGGTGCAACTGCAGCAGGACAACGAAGCGCTGCGCTCGCGCATGGACGCGATCGAGGCGCGCCTCGGGGGTGGCCGGTGAGCGCCGCGCGGTTGCGCGCGGCGCGGATCGGCGGCGTCCTGCTCGCGCTCGCCGCGGGCGTGGCGCTGGCGCAGTCGGGCAGCGCCAGCTTCAGCGTGCCGCGGCAGTCGATCGACGGCGGCGCCCAGCGGGCCGCGAGCGCGAACTTCAGCCTCGCGGGCACCATCGGCCAGCCCGACGCCGGGCCGTCGATGTCGGGCGCGACCTTCAGCGTGCGCGGCGGCTTCCACCGCGCGGCCGCGTCCGGCGCGCAGCCCGACGCGATCTTCGCCAACGGGTTCGAGCCCTGAGCGGCGAACCCGCCGCTTGGTGCCGCCGGGCGGGCCGCTGATAGGCGTGGGCTGCGAATCGCGTATCCCGGGCACACACGGCCGCCCGCTGGCAGCCGCTACAGGGGAGCCCGTTATGTCCATTGCCCGTCTTCGCCGCGCTGCTGCCGCGGCCGCTTTCGCCATCGTGCTGCCGATCGCGCACGCGCAATCCGTCGGCAGTGCCTTCACCTACCAGGGTGAACTGCGTGCCGCCGGCGCGCCGGCCAACGCGGCGTACGACTTCCAGTTTCGCCTCTACAACTCGGTGGGCGGCACCACCCAGGTCGGGCCGACACTGACCCTCGCCGGGGTGTCGGTGATCAATGGCCTGTTCTCCGTGCCGCTGGATTTCGGCCCGGCGCAGTTCGCGGGCGATGCGCAGTGGCTGGAGATCAGCGTGCGCCCAGCCACCGGCGGCGCCTTCGAGACCCTGGTGCCGCGCACGGCGATCACGGCGTCACCGTACGCCCTGGGCGCGGTGGCAGCGCTGGCGAACTCGGTGACCGGCACCAGCATCGTGGACGGCAGCGTGCAGGCGGGCGACATCGCCGCGGGCGCGGTGGGCACGACGCAGGTCAACGCCACGCAGGTGCAGCGCCGGGTTATCGGCACGTGCGCCGCCTCGCAGGGCGTGCAGTCGATCGGGCAGGACGGCACGGTGGTCTGCGGCACCTTTGGTACGGGCACGATCACCGGCGTGACCGCGGGTCCAGGGCTGACTGGCGGCGGCGCCAGCGGCAGCGTGGCGCTGGGCATCGCGGCGGGCGGCGTGGGTTCGGCGCAGATCAATCCAGACCAGGTCCAGACGCGGGTGGCGTCGAGTTGCCCCAGCGGGCAGACGATCCGCGCGATCAATGCCGATGGGACAGTCGTCTGCGGGGGACCGGCGCTCGAGTGCAGCAACACCCCGATCGCAACGTTCTCCATTCCCGCAGGCGGCCAAACCTTCTTCAACAATCCTGCTTGCCCTGCGGGCTTCACGGCGGTGACGCCCTACTGCTACACGGATGCGCCCGACGTTTTCGCCCAGGGCAGCGGGCACAACGGCGGCACGCCGAGCAGCCCCACCTTCTGTGCATGGCGCAACACCGGGAGCACAAACAGGACAGTGTTCGGGGGGAGCGTCTGCTGTCGCGCACAGGGCGGGTGAACGACCACCCCAGGCCGCCGTCACGCCCATCGCACTTCCGGCGCGCGTCGACCCGAAGCCAGGTCAATCGATCGGCAGGCTGTCGGGCACCGGGACGGATTCCTTCGCCGCGCACCGCCTGTCGCGGGCGGACATTGCGCCATCGCCGCCCCCGCGCGGCACCGTCGCGCGATCGATGAGGTACAGCGGCCGCTGCTTGCTCTCCTCGTACAGCCGCCCGAGGTACTCGCCGATCAGCCCCAGCGCGATCAACTGGATGCCGCCGAGGAACAGGATCACCGTCATCAGCGAGGGATAGCCCGCCACCGGGTCGCCCCACAGCAGGGTCTTGACCACGATCCAGACGCCGTACGCGAAGGCCGCCAGCGCGGTGAGCACGCCGACATAGGTCGCCACCTTCAGCGGCGCGGCGCTGAAGCTGGTGATGCCCTCCAGGGCGAAATTCCACAGTTTCCAGTAGTTCCACTTGGTGCGGCCGGCTGCGCGCGGGGCGCGGTCGTAGGGCACGCCGATCTGGCGGAAGCCGACCCAGCCGAACAGGCCCTTCATGAAGCGGTGCCGCTCGCGCAGGCCCTTGAGCGCGTCCAGCGCGCGGCGGCTGAGCAGCCGGAAGTCGCCGGTGTCGGCCGGCACCGGGGTGCGGCTGAGGCGGCCGATGGTGCGGTAGAAGGCGCTCGCGGTCGCGCGCTTGAGCCAGGATTCGCCGGCGCGCGAGCGGCGCACGCCATAGACCACGTCGTGGCCTTCGCGGAAGCGCGCGAACAGTTCGGGGATCAGTTCCGGCGGGTCCTGCAGGTCGGCATCCAGCACCACCACCGCGTCGCCGACCGCATGGTCGAGGCCGGCGGTCAGCGCCGCTTCCTTGCCGAAGTTGCGCGACAGCACGATCACGCCGACCCGCGGATCGGCCGTGGCCAGCGCCAGCAGGGCGCCGGTGGTGCCGTCGGTGCTGCCATCGTCGACATACAGGATGCGCCCATCGGCATCCAACTGGTCCAGCGCCGCACCCAGCCGGGCATGCAGCAGCGGCAGCACCTCGGCCTCGTTGTGGCAGGGGATGACGGCGGTCAGCAGCGGGCGGCTCATGGGTCGGTGCGGTCCTCGAACGCCCTGCAATGTTGCGCCGCAACACGCTGAGCCGCCTTCATTTTTCGTTATGCGCTCGTTGCCAAGGTGTTGCGCGGCTACCTATGATAGCCGGGCACTCGCGCGTCGCCGCACCCGATACCACTCGAATTCCCAGAAGGAATCCCCGCATGCAGGCCCGAGCAAAACTCGCCATCGCGCTGTCGTCCCTGTTGCTGGCCGCATGCAGCAGCAGCAGCAACAGCCCCCGCGCGGTCGACGCGCCTCCGGCGCGCAACGACGATGGCAGCATCGTCACCGGCATCATCGGTGCGCGATTCGATCCCACCGCGGGCGTGCTGCCGTTCCCGATCAACCTGCTGCTCTCGGGCACCCGCGACCTGACGCTCAATCCGCCGGTCGCGAACCCGGCCAACTTCGCCGACCCCGCGGTCGCGCTGTCGGCGCTGGATGGCTTCTCGACCTCCGCGCCGTGGTCGTTCTCGATGTCGGCGGCGCCGAACCCGGCGACGCTGCGCGCCGGCGCCTCGATCCGCGTCTTCGAAGTCACGCTGACCGGCCCCGGCGGCGCGGTCACCAGCGTGGTGCGTGAACTCGCCAGCCCCGCCGAGTTCGTGGTCGCGGTCTCCAGCAGCGACACCACCGGCCGCACCGTCGGCATCGTGCCGACCGCGCCGCTCAAGCCGCTGACTTCCTACATGGTGGTGGTCACCGACGACGTGCGCGACGGCGCCGGCAACGACGCCACGCCGGACACGACGTACTTCCTGACCCAGCGCACCAGCCCGCTGTCGACCGGCACCGGCGCGGCCTGCGTGTCGAACGACCCGCTGCTGCCCAACGCCAACGCCTGCGCGCTGGAGCCGCTGCGCCAGTTGACCAACGCGCAGGAAACCGCGGCCGCCAGCCGCGGCATCCCGCGCGCCGACATCGTGCTGTCGTGGGTCGCCACCACGCAGTCGACCTCGACCGTGTTCCAGGCCATCCAGAGCGTCACCCGCGCCTCGTCGGCGACCCTGGCCCCGACCGGGCTGAACATCTCCGTCGCCGGCGCCGGCGTGCCGCCGATCGCCAACATCTTCATCGGCACCCTGGCCGTCCCGTACTACCTGGGCGCCCCGGCCGCGGCCACCCCGCAGGCGCAGGCGGTGGTGCTGCAGACCTTCTGGCGCGCGGCACCGGGCGCCTACCTGCCGCCGTTCGCCGCCCTCGGTCTCGACCCGACGTCGACCAACGTGACCTTCGCCAACCCGTTCCCGGTGCAGCAGAGCACGCAGAACGTGCCGGTGCTGGTGACCGTGCCGAACGCGGCCTCGGGCTGCACGCGCCCGGCGGCCGGCTGGCCGGTGACGATCTACAACCACGGCATTACCCGCAACCGCACCGACGCGCTGGCGCTGGCCGCCTCGCAGTCGGGTTCGCCGGTCTGCCGCGCGGTGATCGCGATCGACCAGCCGCTGCACGGCGTGGGTCCGACCAGCCCGTTCTACATCGAGGGCACGCCGTTCGGCCCGGTGGCCAGCGAGCGTACCTTCGACGTCGACCTGATCCGCAACAACGGCCAGCCCTGCCCGACCGGCCAGCCGATCTGCCCCGACGGCCAGATCGACACCTCCGGCGCGCACTTCATCAACCTCGGCAGCCTGCTGACCTCGCGCGACAACAACCGCCAGTCGGTGGTCGACATGATGACCCTGGCCAAGACCATCCCGACGATGGACATCAACGCCGACGGGTCGCCGGACTTCGACGGCTCCAACATCGGCTTCGTCGGCCAGTCGCTGGGTTCGATCACCGGCCTGCCGTTCGTGGCCACCGAGTCGAGCGTGCGCTTCGCCACGCTCAACGTGCCGGGCGGCGGCATCGCCCGCCTGCTGGAAGGCTCGCCGACCTTCGGCCCGCAGATCCGCGCCGGGCTGGCCGCTGCCGCCGGCCTGCAGCCGGGCACGCCGGCCTACGACCAGTACTTCCTGATCACGCAGACGGTGATCGACTCCACCGACCCGATCAACTACGGCTTCGCCGCGCAGAACAAGCGCATCCTCGCGCAGCTGGTGGTCGGCAACGGCAGCAACGTGCTGCCCGACCAGGTGGTGCCGATCGCGGTCACCGGCGCGCCGCTGTCCGGCGGCGAGCCGCTGGTCCGCGCGCTCGGCCTGACCGCGATCACCGCCAGCACCCAGAACGCCAACGGCATCCGCGGCGTGACCCGCTTCATCGCCGGCGACCACGGTTCGCTGCTGAGCCCGACGGCCTCGCTGCCGGCGACGCTCGAGATGCAGGGCCAGGCGGCCAGCTTCAGCGCCTCGCAGGGCGCGGCCGTGCAGGTCGCCAACCCGTCCGTCATCCGCACGCAGTAAGGCCAGGCAACGAGGGATCACCTTATGAACAAGACCATCCGCAATCCCCGTGGCCTGCCGACCCGCCGTGCGCTCGGCGCGGCGATCACGCTGGCGCTCGCCGGCCTCGCCGCCCCGGTCCACGCGATCGAGTTCGAGTTCGGCGACGGCTGGACCGGCAACCTCGACACCACCGTGTCCTATGGCGTGTCGATGCGCATGCAGGACGCCGACAGCGCGCTGATCGGCAAGGCCAACCTCAACCCGACCACGTTCACGCTGAGCAACGCCGCCCAGCGCGTGGCGCCGGGTCGCTGGTCGGTCAACTCCGACGACGGCAACCTCAACTACGCCGACTCCGGGGACATCTTCTCCAACGCGTTCAAGATCACCTCCGAGTTGAGCCTCAACTACGAAGACCGCTGGGGCGCCTTCGTCCGCGGCACGTATTTCTACGACTTCGAGAACGTCGACGCCGACTTCCTGTCCGATCTCGCCAAGGAGAAGGTCGGCAAGCGCGGTCGCATCCTCGACGCCTTCATCTTCAACAACACGGCGTTCGAGAACGGTTCCGAACTGAGCGTTCGGCTGGGCCAGCAGGTGGTGAGCTGGGGCGAGAGCACCTTCATCCAGAGCGGCATCAACGTCATCAACGCGGTCGATGTCTCGCAGCTGCGCGTGGCCGGCGCCGAGCTGAAGGAAGCCTTCCTGCCGAACAACATGCTGTGGGGGTCGTTCACGTTCAACGAGAACCTCTCGCTGGAGGCCATGTACCTGCTCGAGTGGGAGCAGACCGAGCCCGAGCCGACCGGTTCGTACTTCAGCACCAACGACATCGCGGCGCTGGGCGCGACCTACGCGATGCTGGGCTTCGGCACCTCGCCGCAGCCGGTGCGCAACCCGGAATTGTTCTACGACGTCTGCTACCGCGGCCTGCCGTCCGATGTCGCCGCGATCAACGCCAGCGCGCAGGTTCGTGCCGCGTCCTGCGGTGCGGCGATCGCGCGCCTGCCGGACGTCTACCCGGACGACCAGGGCCAGTACGGCATCGCGCTGCGCTACTTCTCGCCGGAACTCAACGACACCGAGTTC
Source organism: Lysobacteraceae bacterium (assembly GCA_021299185.1). Classification (GTDB taxonomy): domain Bacteria; phylum Pseudomonadota; class Gammaproteobacteria; order Xanthomonadales; family Ahniellaceae; genus UBA4656. The sequence goes on from JAJTHZ010000034.1 coordinate 24,074, forward strand.
GGCCTGTTCTTCCTGAACTACCACAGCCGGCTGCCGTTCGTGTCGGGCTTCGCGGTGCCGACCGCGGTCGCGTCGACGGGTCGTTACTTCATCGAGTATCCGGAGGACATCCGCCTCTACGGCCTGTCGTTCAACACCACGCTGGGCGACACCGGGCTCGCGCTGCAGGGCGAGATCTCCTACCGCGACAACGTGCCGCTGCAGATCGACGACGTCGAGGTGCTGTTCAGCGCCCTGTCGCCGATCAACGCGCTGATCCCGCAGCCGGTGAACCGCTTCGTCAGCCAGTTGGGCCAGTTCCGTCCGGGCGAGTACATCCGCGGCTGGGAGCGCCACGAGGTCTCGCAGTGGCAGTTCACCCTGACCCGCACCTTCGCCAACGTGATGGGCGCCGACCAGATCGCGGCGGTCGGTGAGTTCGGCGGCACCAAGGTGTGGGACCTGCCGGATCCCTCGGTGCTGCGCTACCAGGGCGACGGCACCGACACCGGCGGCGGCGCGGACTTCAACACCGGCGCGCTGCGCAACCCGATCACCCAGGTCGAAGGCTTCCCGACGCCGTACTCGTGGGGCTACCGCCTCGCGCTGCGCGCCGACTACAACAGCCTGTTCGCCGGCGTGAACGTGTCGCCGCGCATCGCCTTCAACCACGACGTCAACGGCATCAGCCCGGGCCCGGGCGGCAACTTCATCGAAGGCCGCCGCAGCACCACGCTCGGCGTCGAGGCCAACTACCTCAACCAGTGGGTCGCCGACCTCAGCTACACCCGCTTCTACGGGGCAGGCATCCTCAACCTGGTGCGCGACCGCGACTTCATGTCGTTCACCGTGCGGTACTCGTTCTGATCCGATCCGGGAGGATTCGACTCATGCGCATGCAGAAGACGGCCGCCATCGCGGGCTTCACCGCCCTGATGAGCCTGGCCCAGGGGGCCTTCGCGGCGGTGTCGGCCGAACAGGCCGCCCGGCTCGGCAACGAACTCACCCCGGTGGGTGCCGAAAAGGCGGGCAACGCCGACGGCACCATTCCGGCCTGGGAAGGCGGCATCACGCGCCCGCCCGCGGGCTTCAAGGTCGGCATGTTCCATCCCGACCCGTTCCCGGGCGACCAGCCGCTGTTCACCATCACCGCGGCCAACATGAACGACCACGCGTCCAAGCTCACCGAGGGCGCGAAGGCTCTGCTCAAGAAGTACCCGAACACGTACAAGATGCGGGTTTTCCCGACCCGGCGTTCGGCGTCCTTCCCCGAGCGGACCTACGAGTACACCAAGAAGAACGCCACCACCTGCAAGCTGGTCGCCGACGGTGACGGCATCCAGAACTGCGCCGAGGGCATCCCGTTCCCGATCCCGCAGAACGCCTACGAGGTGATCTGGAACCACAAGCTGAAGTACAAGGGCGTCGCGGTGCAGCGCTGGGCCAACCAGGTCGCGCCGACCGCTTCGGGCGCCTACAGCGTGGTCCGCCTGCGCGAGGAACTGCTGGGCCTCTACTACAAGCCCGGCAACACCACCGAGAACATCAACAACGTCCTCATCTACTTCTTCCAGGTGGTCGAGGGCCCGGCGCGACTGGCCGGCAACGTGCTGCTGGTGCACGAGACCCTCAACCAGGCCGCCCAGGCGCGCCAGGCGTGGGTCTACAACCCCGGCCAGCGCCGCGTGCGCCGCGCCCCGAACGTCGCCTACGACAACCCGGGCACGGCCTCCGACGGCCTGCGCACCAACGACATGACCGACATGTTCAACGGTGCGATGGACCGCTTCGACTGGAAGCTGGTCGGCAAGAAGGAGATGTACGTCCCGTACAACTCGTACGAGGCGCACTCCGACAAGACCAAGATCGCCGACCTGATCCGCCCCGGCCACCTGGACCCGGACAAGCTGCGCTACGAGCTGCACCGCGTGTGGGTGGTCGAGGCGACGCGCAAGCCGGGCAAGCGCCACATCAACAGCCGCCGCACCTTCTACGTGGACGAAGACAGCTGGGGCATCCTGGCGCTCGACCACTACGACGGCCGTGGCCAGCTGTGGCGCGTGTCGGAGGCCCCGTCGATCAACTACTACGAGCAGCCGACCTTCTGGGCGACCATCGAGGTGCACCACGACCTGCAGTCGGGCCGCTACATCGCCGGCCTGCTGGACAACGAGGAAAAGCCCTACGACTTCTCGTTCCAGACCTCGCCGGACGATTTCTCGCCGCAGTCGCTGCGCAAGCGCGGCATCCGGTGATCGTCGCCGATTGACGATCGCCGCGTGATCCTGCGCTAGAGTCGGTACCGCCCCGTCGGAGCGACCCTCCGGCGGGGCGGTTTCGCTTCCGGGACCCGCGGGCGTGGGGGCGCCGGAGCGACGAAACATGCCACCCGGGCAACAGGGGCCGTCACCGCGCGCTGCGCGGTGCGGGCCGGGGTGTCCGGGCGGTCCGTCGGCGCGGGCAGGCGCCGTCAAGCCAGTCGGGAGGAACCGATGCATTCCAGTTTCCGCAAACCACCCCTCGGCCTCGCCACCGGGCTCGCGCTCGCCGTCGCGGTCGCCGGCAGCGTCGCGATCGGCCAGCAGCAGGCGTCCACCGCCGCCGAGCCCGCGCCCGATCCGTCGACCCAGGTCGCCGAGGTCATGCCGCGCGCGACCCGTTCGCTGATCCTCGATCTGGCCAATGCGGCCGACCGCGCGATCGCGGTCGGCGAACGCGGCCACATCCTGGTCTCCGAATCACGTACCGACTGGCGCCAGATCGAGGGCGTGCCGACGCGCGCGACCCTGACCGGCGTCGCCGCGGCGGGCAACAAGGCCTGGGCGGTCGGCCACGACGGCGTGATCCTGCACTCGCCGGACGGCGGGCTGACCTGGGTGCGCCAGCGCGTCGCGCCGTTCGATCCCGCCAGCGACGACCTGCACAACGGCTCGCCGCTGCTCGACGTGTTCTTCCTCGACGAGAACAACGGCTTCGCGCTCGGCGCCTATGCGCTGCTGCTGCGCACCAGCGACGGCGGCGCCACCTGGACCGACGTGCCGCTCGGAGCGCCGGCCGGCGACGAGCTCGCGCTCGACGAGGAAGTGGTCGAGGAAGACGACGAAAGCTGGGTGATGACAGACGAGGACGTGGCGATCGAGGAGGAGAGCGATCCCCACCTCAACGCGATGGCCCGGACCGGCGACGGTTCGCTGTTCATCGTCGCCGAGCGCGGCGCGGCCTTCCGCTCCACCGACGGTGGCGCCACCTGGCAGCGGCTGTCCCTGCCCTACGACGGTTCGATGTTCGGCGTGATCGGTTTCGAAGGCCGGCACGTGCTGGCCTACGGCCTGCGCGGCACCGTGCTCGAGAGCATGGACCTCGGCGACACCTGGACCGAACTCGAGTCCGGCACCGACCTGTCGCTGATGGGCGGCGCGGGCTGGGGCGACGGTGGCGCCGCGCTGGTCGGCGCCAACGGCGTGGTGCTGACCCGCGCCGGCGCCGGCGGCAACCTGCTCAAGCACACCCATCCCGACGCCGCGGTCCTGTCCAGCGCGCTCGCGCTGACGCCCAACGGCACCCTCGTACTCGCCGGCGAGAACGGCGTGACGAGCTGGACCCCGAACTGAGCGCGCACCGAGGATCACACCGTGGCCACCTCCAGCGGCAACTCCGATACCGCCTTCCACCGCGCCGCCGAACGCTTCGTGTTCGGCAACCGCGTCGCCATCCTCGTGGTGTTCGCCGCGATCACCGCGGTGATGCTGTTCTTCGCCGCGCAACTGCGCGTCGACGCGGGATTCAAGAAGCAGATCCCGCTCGACCACGAGTACATGAAGACCTTCCTCGACTGGGAGCGCGAGTTCGGCGGCGCCAACCGCGTCCTGGTCGCGGTCATGGACCGCGGCGGCAGCATGTTCCCCAAGGACGAATCGCCCGCCGAGCTCGAGCGGGCGACGAAGTTCTTCGGCACGGTGGAAAAGCTCACCAACGACATCATCGCCCTCGACGAGGTCGACGATTCGCGCGTGCGCTCGATCTTCACCCCCAACGTGCGGTTCGTCGAAGTGGTCGAGGACGGCTTCGCCGGCGGCAACGTCATCCCGCAGGAGTTCGTGCCCAACGCCGACGGCTTCAGCGCCACGTCCGACCTGTTCGACACCATCCGCGCCAACATGGTCAAGGCCAACGCGGTCGGCCGCTACGTGGCGAAGGACTTCTCCGGCGCCATGATCTGGGGCGAACTGGTGCCCGAGGGTGGCGCCGGCCAGCAGAAGCTCGACTACCAGAAGGTGGCCGGGCTGCTCGAGGACCTGCGCAAGAAGTACGAGACCGATCCCGAGGCCTGCCGTCGCTACGAGGCCGGCCAGCAGGCCCAGGGCACGGGCACCTGCGTGCACATCATCGGCTTCGCCAAGATGGTGGGCGACATCGCAGACGGCGCGCGGTCGGTGATCTACTTCTTCTTCCTCACGATCGCCTTCACCTGGTTGCTGCTGTTCCTGTACTCGACCTCGGTCAAGCTCGCCTCGCTGACCGTGTTCGCCGGCCTGATCTCGGTGGTGTGGATGCTCGGCGCCCTGCGCCTGATGGGCTTCGGCATCGACCCGATGAACATGCTCACGCCGTTCCTGATCTTCGCCATCGCGGTCAGCCACGGCGAGCAGATGATCAACCGCTTCCGCGGCGAGATCTTCTTCGGCGGGCTGGAGGATGGCACGGTGGCCGAACTGCGCACCCGCCGCGGCGTCGACTCGCTGGAAGCCGCCAAGCGCTCCTTCCGCCTGCTGCTGGTGCCGGGCGCGGTGGCGCTGATCGCCGGCTGTATCGGCTTCGCCACGATCCTGATCATCCCGATCCGGATCATCTTCGAGCTGGCGATCACCGCCACCGTCGGCGTGGCGCTGACCATCCTGACCGACCTGATCCTGCTGCCGCTGCTGCTGTCGTACACCAAGTTGCGCAACATGGATCGCAAGCGCGAGTACCGCCTGCGCCAGTTGACCCAGTTCGACAAGATCTGGGCCGCGCTGTCGCGACTGTCGCGACCGGTGCCGGCCGCGATCGTGATCGCGCTCGGCGCCGCCGGCTGGTTCTTCGCCGAGCGGCATGGCGACAAGGTGATGGTCGGCGACGCGCAGGAGGGCGTGGCGGAACTGCGTCCCGAGGCGCGCTACAACCAGGATGCCGGCCTGATCACCGACAAGTTCGCGCTCGGCGTCGACATCATCAACGTGATCGCCGAGGCCGCGCCGTCGGCGTGCACGCAGAGCTTCCGCGCGATGGAGCTCATCGACCGGTTCTCCTGGCACATGTCCAACGTCGAGGGCGTGCAGCAGGTGATCAGCCTGCCGATGGCCGCCAAGATCGTGAACGCCGGCTGGAACGAGGGCAACATCCGCTGGCGCGTGCTGCCGCGCGACAACGACCAGTTGCGCGTCGCCACCCAGGGCTTCGAGACCGACTCCGGCCTGCTCAACGACGACTGCAGCGCGATCCCGATCCTGATCTTCATGCAGGACCACCGCGCCGACACCATCGACCGCGTGGTTGCCGCGGTCAAGCAGTTCCGCGAGGACAACCACGCCTACGACGTGGCTTTCCGCGTGGAGATGGAGCAGGCCGTGGAGCGCGCCACCGCGGAAGGCGGCGACAATCCGATGATCGACAAGGCCAACCTGCGTCTGGCCACCGGCAATGTCGGCGTGATGGCCGCGATCAACGACAAGGTGCGCGAGGTCGAGGCGGTGATGCTCTACCTGCTCTACGCCGCCGTGTTCGTGATGTGCCTGCTGTCCTTCCGCAGCCCGCTCGCCGCGGCCTGCATCGTGCTGCCGCTGATCCTGGTGACCGAACTCGGCCACTCGCTGATGGTGGAACTCGGCATCGGCATGAAGGTCAACACGCTGACCGTGGTCGCGCTCGGCGTCGGCATCGGCGTCGACTACGCGATCTACATCTTCGCCCGCATGAACGAGGCGATGCGCGCCGGCAAGACCCTGTCGGAGTCGTACTTCGTCGCCCTCAAGACCACCGGCATCGCGATCTTCTACACCGCGCTGACGCTGGCCGTGGGCGTGGCGATGTGGATCTTCTCCGACCTCAAGTTCCAGGCCGACATGGGCACCATGCTGACCTTCATGTTCGTGGTGAACATGATCGCCGCCATCGTGTTCCTGCCCGCGCTGTGCCGCTGGCTCATGCGTCCGATGGAAAAGGACGACTGGACGCCGCCGAAGGAGATCGCGGCCTGAGGCGCTCGCCGCGCGCAAGCGCGCTCCTACGCGCGAGACCGCCCGTCGTAGGAGCTCGCTTGCGGGCGATCGCCCCCTCGGCGCCTGCGGCGAGGAGCGGTTGCCGCAGTCGCGCGCAAGCGCGCTCCTACGCGCGAGACCGCCCGTTGTAGGAGCCCGCTTGCGGGCGACCGGTACCTCGCCGCCGGCGGCAAGCACCTGCCACCGAATCGAGCGTCCCGCGACCCTGCGGTCGCGCCAGGCGCTACCGCCCGCGCGCCGGCAGCGCGCGCAGCGAGATCAGCAGCACGCCGCCGAGGACCATCGCCGCGCCCAGCCACAGACGCGGCCCGGGCTCGTCGCCCCAGACCATCACCCCGAGGCCGATCGCGAACATCGGCGCCATCAGCAGGTAGGGCGTGATCGTCGATACCGGGTGCCGCTGTACCAGCCAGTACAGCAGGCCATGGCCCACCAGCGAAGCGACCAGCCCCGAGTACAGCACGCCGCCCCAGGCGCGCCAGTCGGCGGCGGCCAGCGCGGACACCTGCTCGCGCTCGAACAGCAGCGAGGCGACCAGCAGGAACGGGATGCCGATCACCGCGCTCCAGGCCTGCAGTTCGAAGGTGCCGACGCCACGCATGCCGCGCATCAGGGTGGTGCCGAGCGCCAAGGTGAAGGCGGACACCAGGGTCAGCAGCAGGGCGGCCGGTGCATCCAGCACCAGCGGGTCGAAGCCCAGCACCAGCACGCCACCGAACGCCGCCACGATGCCCGCCACCACCCGCCGGGGAATGCGCTCGCCGAGCAGCCACACGGCGAGCAGGGCGCTCATCGGGATGTAGCTCTGCAGCGCCACCGCGGTGGAACTGATGTCGCCCGCCACGCGCAGGGCCCAGAAATTGAGACCGAAGTGCAGCGCCCCGTTGAGCAGCGCCACCCAGGCCAGCCGGTGCCACTGGTCGCGCGGCAGCGGACGCAGGAAGGTGAACAGGCACGTCAGCACCACGCCCAGCCGCAACGCGGTGAACAGGAACGGCGGCAGTTGCTGCAGCGCCGCCGCGGCGGCCAGGAAATTGCCGCCCCAGGCGAGGCAGATCAAGAGCACCAGCCCGAAGTGCGCCAGCGGCACGGCTCAGCCTGCGCCGCGTCCAGGCCGCCGCGGCGCGCGGACCGGTGGCACCCCGCCGCTCAGTACGCGATGCCGAGGCGACGCAGCGCCTTGGCCGTGATCCACAGCGGGCCAACCAGCAGGTACACGAGGTCGGTGAAGAACGACGGCCGCTTGCCTTCGATGCGGTGGCCGATGAACTGGCCGATCCAGGCCAGCACGAAGACCAGGATCGCCAGCGACAGCAACTGCGTCGCGCCGAGCCATCCGTAAAGCACGTGCGTGATCGCGCCCAGCACGACGAACACCGCCACCATCGCCAGCCCCAGCGGGCGCGACAGCCGCAGGTACCAGCCGAGCGCGCCGACCATCGCCAGCGCCGCCCACAGTCCCGGCTCGCCGATCCCCGGTGGCACCGGGATCACCCAGAAGAACGCCACCACCGTCCACACGATCAGCGGCACGCACACATGGTGCAGCAGGATGTTGGTCGGGTGCCGGTGGTCCTCGCTGTAGTTGCCGAGCCAGCGGTCGACCGCGCGACGGGTGTCGACGGGTGCATCGTGCAGCGGATCGGTGGTCGCCATGCGGGTCCCCTTGCTCAGTCGATGATGATGCCGGCGAGCCGGCGCAGTGCCTCGGCGTACTTCGCGGCCGTGCCCTCGATCACCTCGCGCGGCAGGCGCGGGCCCGGCGCGGTCTTGTTCCAGGGCTGGGTCTCCAGCCAGTCGCGCACGAACTGCTTGTCGTAGCTCGGCGGGCTGGTACCGACGCGGTACTCGTCGGCCGGCCAGAAGCGCGACGAGTCCGGGGTCAGCATCTCGTCCATCACGCGCAGCGTGCCGTCCGCGTCGAGGCCGAACTCCAGCTTGGTGTCGGCGATCAGGATCCCGCGCTCGGCGGCGTAAGCTGCGGCGAAGCGGTACACGGCGAGCGTGGCCGCGCGCACCCGCTCGGCGAGGTCGGCACCGATCAGCGCCACCACGCGGTCGAAGTCGATGTTCTCGTCGTGCGCGCCGACCGCCGCCTTGGTCGACGGCGTGAACACCGGCTCGGGCAGGCGCTCCGCCTGGCGCAGGCCAGGCGGCAGCCGGATCCCGCTCACCGCGCCCGTGGCCTGGTAGTCCTTCCAGCCGGACCCGATGAGGTAACCGCGCGCGATCGCCTCCACCGGCAGCGCCTTCAGGCGCCGCGCGACCACGCTGCGCCGCGCGTACGCGCGCAGGTCGACGCCGGCCGGCAGCACGCTCGCGACGTCGGTGCCGGTGAGGTGGTTGGGCAGCAGGTGCGCGGTCTTGTCGAACCAGAAGTTCGAGATCTGGGTCAGCATCTCGCCCTTGCCCGGGATCGGGTCCGGCAGCACCACGTCGAAGGCCGACAGGCGGTCGGTGGCCACGATCAGCAGGCGCTCGCCCGGCAGCGCGTATACGTCGCGCACCTTGCCGCGATGGATGCGTTCCAGGCCCGGCAGGTTGGAATCGAGCAGGGTGGTCGGCACGGCAGGCTCCGGCGGGGCGAACCCCGATTGTAGCGTCCGACGGGGCCTCCACCGGGCCGCTGCTAGACTCCGCGCCGCCATGCGAAGCCTGTTGCCCCTGCTGTTGTGCCTGCCCGCGTCGGTGCTCGCCGCGCCCGACGTCCCGCCCCCCGCCCAGCTCGGCCTGTGCGCCGCCTGCCACCGCGACGACGGTCGCGCCGGCGAACCCGGCGTGCCGCGCATCGCCGGCCAGGACGAAACCTACCTGCGCGATGCCCTGAACGCCTACCGCCGCGGCAAGCGCGACCACAGCGCGATGCGCGCCATCGCCGGCGCGCTCAGTGACCGCGACGTCGAGGACTTCGCGCGCTGGTACAGCACCCGGCCGGCCTGCCCGCCGCCGTGAAGCGCTGGCTGGGCAAGCTCGTCGGCGGCCTGCTCGGATTCGCCGTGACACGGCACCCGATCGGGCTGGCGATCGGCGTGGCGATCGGGCATGCCTGGGACGCCGGCCTGCTGGATCACTTCAAGCCCGCGCCCGGCCGCCGCGAGGGTGCCTTCGTGGTGCCGCTGTTCGAACTCGCGGGCTTCGTGGCCAAGGTCGATGGACGCGTCTCCGAGGCCGAAGTCGCCGAGGGCGAGCGCCTGCTGGACCGCCTGCAACTGACCGGCCGCAAGCGCCGCGAGGCGGTCAACGCCTTCTCGCGCGGCCGCGAGGGCCGCATCGACCCGGAAGCCTGCGCGCGCTCGCTGCGCGCCTTCGCCGGCTTCTCCGGCGACTTCAAGGCCGTGCTGCTGGACGTGCTGGCGGGCATCGGCTGCGCCGACGGCGCGCTCGATGCGCGCGCTCGGCGCCTGATCGAACTCACCGCGCAGGCGCTGGACTTCGACGCCGCCGTGCTGGAGCAGATCCTCGCCCGCCGTCGCGGCGGCGGCGCGCAGGGCCATGCGGTCGAGGATCCCTACGCCGTGCTCGGCGTGGCCCGCGACGCCGACGACGAGGCCGTGCGCGCCGCCTACCGCCGGCTGATCGCGCAGCACCATCCCGATCGCCTCGGCGACGTCGATGCCGCGGCCCGCACCGCCGCCGAGGCCGAGGCCTCGCGCATCAACGCCGCGTGGGAACTGATCCGCGCGCGGCGCGGCCTGAAGTAATCCGGAGTGAAGTCCATGCGCCAGCAGCCCGTCATCGCCCCCTCCATCCTGTCCGCCGACTTCGCGTGCCTCGGTGATGAAGTGAACACCGTGCTGAAGGCAGGTGCGGACTGGGGCGAGGCGAGAATTGCCGCGATGCGTTGAAGCGCATCGCGGCCCGCCGAGCGCCCGGCCATGGATGGCCGGGCCGGAGCACCACACCAGGGACGGTTCCTGCGGCTTTTCGAGGACGACATCCATGCGCCAGCCACCCGTGATCGCCCCCTCCATCCTGTCCGCCAACTTCGCACGGCTGGGCGACGAAGTGAACGCCGTGCTGAAGGCAGGCGCGGATTGGGTGCACTTCGACGTGATGGACAACCACTACGTCCCCAACCTGACCATCGGCCCGCTGGTCTGCGAAGCCCTGCGCAAGCACGGCATCAGCGCGCCGATCGACGTGCACCTGATGGTCAAGCCGGTCGACCGCATCGTCCCCGACTTCGCCAAGGCCGGCGCCACCCTGATCTCGTTCCACCCCGAGGCCAGCGAGCACGTCGACCGCACGATCCAGTTGATCCGCAGCCACGGCTGCCAGGTCGGGCTGGTATTCAACCCGGCCACGCCGCTGTCGTGGCTGGACCACACGCTGGACCAGCTCGACCTCGTGCTGATCATGTCGGTCAACCCCGGCTACGGCGGGCAGTCCTTCATTCCGTCCGCGCTGGACAAGCTGCGCGGCGTGCGCGAGCGCATCGACTGCAGCGGCCGCGCCGTGCGCCTCGAGATCGACGGCGGCGTCAAGGCCGACAACATCGGCGAGATCGCGCGCGCCGGCGCCGACACCTTCGTCGCCGGCTCGGCGATCTTCAACGCCAAGGACTACGCGGCGACGATCGCCGCGATGCGGGCGGCGATCGGCTGAGCCGCTCGCAGACAAACCGCGTATCGGTGGTCGTAATGATGTGGCCGGGATCGGAAACCTGCTTGACCTTGCTTCAGCGGTGGTCTCGAAGGTAACCTCCTGACCCGCGTCGGTTGAGGCGTAGGCCGCGGTGGCCAGGGGACCGGCGGACTTGGAGGATCGCTCATGAAGAGCAACTCAAGACGGACCTTGATTGGCGTGGCTTGGACACGAAACGCCCGGGAGCCGGCTGCCTGCCGTGGCGCCAGTGCGTCTTGCACCGCCCTCCATGCGCGAAAGTGGCGGCGTAGCGCCGCACTTGCCCTGGCCTTCCTGGTGCTTCCGGCCACTGTGGCCGCCCAGTTGACTACCGACGCAGCGCACGCCGAGTGTCCTCCGGGCACCGTGAACTGTGGACCCCCCGCGACCGAGTGGGATGCCTCCGACTCGGTCGGCGCAACCCCCGGCGAGTTCCGGGTCGACGAAAGCGGTGCGGCGACCTACCGTGTCCCGATCGTCACAGCCCCCGCGAGCGGCGGCTACGCGCCCGGAATCGCACTGGATTACAGCAGCCGTGCGCCACATGGGCCGATGGGCCCAGGCTGGTCCATCAGTGGGGTGTCCTCCATTGCACGGTGCAGGCGCCACCGCGAGTTTGGCGACAGCGAAGTTCCCGGCAGTCCGCTGAGGGCGGTCGATTTCTCCGACACCGACGCGTTCTGCCTCGATGGTCAGCGGCTGCTGCCCGCAGCAGATTCTGGGCAATGTCCTGCGCGTGCAGGAGCGACAGTTCTTGAGTCCTACCGAACGGAACTGGAAAGCTGGCGTCGCGCCTGCGCCTATCGCGAGACGGGCGGCGCGGTGACGTCTGGCCCCACATTCTGGCTGGTGCAGCAGCGTGAAGGCGGCCTGCTGGAGTTCGGCACCACGGGCGACAGCCGCGTCCTCCCGTTTCGACTTGAGGGCCTTGCGTGGCAACGCCGAACCGATCGGGTCGCTACATGGTTGCTCGCCCGCAGCAGCGATCCGAGCGGCAATTTCGTCGCCTATGAATGGGACCAGCCGGCGGACGGTTCGAATGTGGAAGGCGACGTGGTGCTTCTTCGCATTCGCTACACCGGTAACGCGCGCGCGGTACCAGCTGTGGAGCCGTACAATCGGATCGAATTCGAGTACGAAGAGCACAGCTACGAGTCAACCCGTTTCGATCTGCAAGCTGGCAGCATCTCTCGGGTCATCCGACGACTCCGTGATGTCGTGTCCTACGCGCTTCCCGGTCAGGGCGCAGGCGGAACGGCCGCTGAGGTTCGCCGCTACCGGCTCGCGTACGCCAGCGCAAGCAACGGCAGTCGGCTTGATCGCCTGACGTCGATCACCGAGTGTGCGCCGCGCATCGGCGCCACAGTGGGGCAGACGACATGCTACCCGCCGACGACCTTCGAGTGGTTCGGTAACGCGTTCCAGCTGACGCCGCGGGTGCCCGAGACGTTCGGAACGTCACTGAACTCGGAATGGGCGCGTCTCGGCAGGTCGGTCGACTCCAAGCAGGGCGACGTCGACGGCGACGGGCTTCCTGACCTCGTCTGGATCGCGAATCTTGATCCCAATGTCACGGGAGCAGGGCGTTTCCGCGTGCGGATCAGCGAATCGACCGGCGATACCCTCATTGAACCGCTTGCCACGCCGGTCGAGATCGTACGCGGCAACGTGGGAAATGACGCAGGCGCAATCCGAAACGCGAGATTCGGGAATGCATGGTTCCTGTTCGACTTCAACGGCGACGGTCGCGACGATCTATTGCGTACGCGTACCGTCCAGGTGCCGCAGGGATTTCAGGCATCGACCTGGCAGGTACACCTCGCGACGCTTGACAATCTCTCCGGCCGCTGGACATTCACGAACACGGGTATCGACACCGGGGTGCCCTCGGACTTCGATTCGGACGCGCGCTTCGGCGACTTCGACGGCGACGGCCTGCCCGACTTGGTCGTGGTCAACTTCACGGGCGCGGTGGGCGCGCGGGTGGCTGGCACTCCACGGTGGTTCCGCCTCGTCCGTTCTCCCGCAAACGGCCTGGTCTACCGTTTCCAGACCGCTGCCGGCGCCGACGGCCCCCGAAACGTCGAACTGCTACGGGGCGGCAACCCGGTATCGGTCACCCTCACCGCCCAACGTCGGCGCCCTATTGACACGGTGGACTTGAACGGCGACGGGCGCTCCGATTTGCTGGTACCGCTGCAGATCGCCGGGACCAACGCTTGCAATGCAACGATCGACTGGTACGCGTTCGTCTCTGAAGGACCGACCGCCAACGGCACGATCCGTTTCGTCGAATACGACTACATCGGCCGGGTCGCCAATCCAGGTCAGTCGCCATCGGGGAACGGACTTTCGATCTTCCCCGGAGAGGGTTGCGAAGGAGCCGGCAGTGTCCAGACCGCCGACCTGAACGGCGATGGCTTGCCGGAACTTCTGGTGCGCACAGCCGACAAGGAATGGCGCTGGCGCACCAACCTCGGGTCGACCTCGGGCGGCGCTGCGGCCGCCTTTGGCGATTTCAAGTTGCCCAGCAGCAGCAGCCCGCTCAATGTGGGCGCCGACGGTTTCGGCGATCGGGTGTACTTCTTCGATGTCAACGGCGATGGTCGCGCCGACGTGGTCTATCCAAAGACCGTGAGCAGCAACATCGGCTGCGGCGCGACGACAACCTACCCCTGGATGGTCCGCCGCTGGGGTGGTGCGCAATGGGGTGACGAAGAGGAGTGGATCGCTCCTGGCTTCGAACGCTGTCAGCAGATCGGCGCACCGCCGACGCTCGCGGCAACCTTCACCGTCGACCTCGATGCCAACGGTGGGGTCGACTTGCTGCGCGCCGGCAACTGGAACGGGTCGAACACCCTGCTCGTCGCGCGGGGTCTCAACCTGACCACCGGCGACCGGATCGCGCGGATCGTCAACGGGCTCGGTTCGGAAACCCAGATTCAATACCTTCAGCTCACTGCTGCGCCCGGCTATACCCGCCGTTTCGACGCGCCCAATGCGATCTGGGGCTACGGCTCGCCTGTGTTCGAAGTCGCGAGTCCGATGTATGTAGTGGTGAAGGCCGAATCGTCGGCGCCGACGGAGTCGGTGGCCGGGCAACCCGAGACCGGCCCCGCGTCGCTGGCGGCCGTGCAGTACAAGTACACAGGTGCGCGCCTGCAAGCCGGCGGCCGCGGCTTCCTTGGATTCGCCAGCGTGCAGACCTTCGATCTTCAGAACAAGATCGAGACCACCACCGCGTACTGCCAGAACTTCCCATTCACGGGGCGGCCCGCATGGACGCAGGCACGAAAGATCGTGACGTTGCCGACCGATCCCGAGTTCTGCGCGCTCAATCCCGGGCATCCGGACTGCCGGATCGACATTTGTCCGACGTGCCGACCGGCCGAAGCCCCGAGCCCAGTCGCCGCGACCACCACCACGACATGCGCTGCGTTGCCAGAGCCGAGCGGCGAGTTCCAGCTCGGCATCCTCAGCTTGCAACGCAGCACCTGGCAGTCCACACCAGCGTTCAGCGGAACATCCGGCAGTACGCCGTTCTTCGTGTCCCTCGGATCGTCCACCGAGACGATCTACCGCAGTCCGGAAAGCGATGCGGCAGACTCGGCGCCGACCGGCCCCAGCGGTCGCGGCAGCCATCGAGTGGAGACCAGCTACGAATACGACACCTTCGGCAACCCGAGCACGGTTGGCGTGGTCACCCACGACGACAGCGTCTCGCCGTCGGCGATCGTGGAAACACTGACCACCACGACGAGCTTTTCCAACGATGCCGCGAGTTGGCGGATCGGTCGTCCGCTCTCCGTCACCATCACCAGCAATCGCCCGGACAACGATCCGCTGACCACGGATTCGCGCACGCGCACCACGGCGTTCGAGTACGACGTGGCTACGGGTGTGCTGACCGACGAAATCGAAGAGCCCTCAGGCAGTGCATCGCTCTACCTTCGCACGGCTTACGTGTTGGACAGCTTCGGCAATCGCACGGCGACCTACCGCTGCAGCAACCGGATGCCGACGCGCAGTGCGTGCATCGACCTCAGTACCCTACGCCAGCGCGGTGACCCCAGCGATCCGACCTATGTCCATCGCTATCAGGGCACGACGTTCGATCCACTAGGACGTTATCCGACGGCGACGACCTTACCCTTCTTCGGGCCGGCGTCGGCCAACGAGGTGCGCACGGCGACCGCAACCGCGGTCATTGCGCGCAACGCCTTGGGCAGCGCGACCCAGGCTCAGGACGCGAATGCTGTCGCGACGTTTTCGAGCTTCGGTTCGCTCGGCCGAGAACGCTTCGGACGCAGCAGCACGGGCGGCTTCCAACGGCAGATTTACGCTTGGTGCAGCAGCGCGCCGACACGGCCAACGAACACGCCCGGCGTTGCCTGCCCTGGTTCGGCCGTGTTCCGAATGGAGCGCCAGTCCACGGCAGCAGCGCAGGGTCAATCCGGCGACATCGCGCCCCGGGCTTACGCGTATTTCGACCGGCTCGGCCGCGAAGTTCTCACGCTCACGCGCGTTTTCCAGCCCGCCAGTGGCGGCAGCACGCGCTGGTCGGCGACCCGCACGACGTACGACGCGCTGGGACGCGTCGCCACCACGAGCGTGCCTTACCTCAGCGCAGGTCCGTCGGCCGCCGACCCCGAGGCGCCCGCGTCCGGCAGCCTCGGTTCGGTCGCGAAGGCGAGCCTGAAGTACAGCGTCGCGTCGCGGATCGTGCGCGAAACCCGCCCTGAAAGCGCAAACAGCACGCTCAAGCTGAGCTACGACGCGACCGCCCGTGAGGTCAGGGCGACGACCCAGCGCACGGCGACCGAGAGCTTCATCGTGGCCGAGCGCAAGAACGCGCTGGGCGAGACCGAGCGGATCGAAGACGCCACGGCCTTCGTTCAGACCTTCGACTACGCGCCGTTCGGAACCTTGGAGAAGGTTTCGCGCACGCCCGATGCGACCAGCAGCCCCAACGTGCGCAACGTCGACATCGTGACCCGCATGCAGTTCGACACGCGCGGACGCAAGGTGGGCCTGATCGATCCAGACAAGGGTGCGTGGACCTATACCTACAACGCGCTCGGCGAGTTGATCACGCAGGTTGATGCCAAGGGGCAGACCACGCGTCTTGACTATGACGCGCTCGGCAGGTTGTGGCGGCGCAGCGAGCAGCGCCTCGTCGGCGGTACCCTGATCAGCGAAAGTCTGTCGACCTGGGAGTACGACACGGCAGACGCCATCGTCGTACCTGGCGTTTCCTTCACCTGCGAGCAGCGCGGCACGGCCCCGCCCGCCGACACCGCGGGCAGCTTCGTGCTTGGTGCTTTGGCGGTAGAGCAGGACAGCCTTTCGCAATACCGCCGCGAGCACCGCTACGACACGCTGGCGCGGCGGACCAAGACGCACACGCGGATCGACGGCGAGTGGTTCACGGAGTGTGCGACCTACGACCGCTACGGGCGGGCCAAGCAGTCGTTCGACGCCAGTGGCGAGGGCGTTGCGAACGAGTATTCGCCGGAAGGCTACGTGCTGCGCATTCGCGAGGCGGGAACGATCACCGCCCCGAGCACCACCGGGCCGATCCTGTGGGAGCGCCTCGACAGCGATGCGCGCGGCAACGTGACGCGGGAGCGGCTGGCGGGCGCGGCGTCGATGGAAACGACGCGGGTCTACAACCCGGCGACTGGACGGCTGGAGAGCCTGTACACCAGCG
>JAJTHZ010000069.1 GCA_021299185.1 Lysobacteraceae bacterium
CCTTTCGTAGGAGCGCGCTTGCGCGCGACCGCAAGCCCACATGCCGCGGCGAGCGTGGTGGTGCCGGTCGCCCGCAAGCGGGCTCCTGCGAGAGCCCGCGGGTGCGCGGCCTCGGGGGTGGCTCAGACCTTGACCACCTGCTTGCCGAAGTTCTGCCCGGTGTAGAGGCGGCGCAGGGCTTCGGCGAAGTGGTCGAGGCCCGCGACCTCGTCGATGCGGCTGGTGAGCTTGCCGGCGGCGGCCCAGGGGCCGAATTCGGCGATCGCTTCGCCGGCGCGGTCGAGGTAGTCGATCACCACGAAGCCCTCCATGCGCGCCCGGGCCGAGATCAGCGAGAGGTAGTTGGCTGGCCCGACCGGCACGCCGGTGGCGTTGTACTGCGAGATGCCGCCGCACAGCACGATGCGCGCGCGCAGCTTCAGGCGGCGCAGGACGGCATCGAGGATCTCGCCGCCGACGTTGTCGAAGTACACGTCGATGCCGTCGGGGCAGGTCTCGGCCAGGCGCTTGGCGACCTTTTCGTGCTTGTAGTCGATCACCTCGTGCGCGCCGAGTTCGTCCTTGACCCAGGCGCACTTGTCGGGTCCGCCGGCGATCGCCACCACGCGGCAGCCGTAGTTGCGCGCCATCTGCACCACGGTCGACCCGACGGCACCGGCCGCGGCCGATACCACCACGGTTTCGCCGGGCTTCACCTGGCCGATCTCCTTCAGGCCGAAGTACGCCGTGAGGCCGGTGGCGCCGAACACCGACAACGCCCAGGCGGGGTGGGGCAGGGCACGCGCGTCGAAAGCGCGAAACCCCTTGCCGTCGCAAACGAGTTCCTCGCGCGCACCGGTCATGCCGCTGACCCAGGTGCCGACCGGGTAGCGCGGATGGCGTGATTCGACCACCTCGCCGATGCCGGCCGAGCGCATCACTTCGCCGAGGCCCACCGGCGGCCAGTACGACTTCTGCTCGCTCATCCACACCCGCATCGCCGGATCGATCGACAACCAGCGCACCGCGATGCGCAGCTGGCCATCGGCGAGCGGCGCCGGCGCTTCGTGGCGCATCTCGAAGTCCTCGTCCTTGGGCAGGCCCTCGGGGCGGGCGAATAGGTGCAGGCTGCGGCGGTCGGTCATGGGGTGTCCTCGATGGCGGTCACGGGCCGCCGAGGTTAGCGGGTCTCGGCACCTGGACGGGAATGCCCTGCGTATCGCAAAGCCCGGCATCGCACAGGCGCTGGCGCAGGCGCGGGGTGGCCTGCACCATCAGGTGGAACAGCACGTGCTGCTCGAGGCTGCCGCGGAACGCGTCGGCGCCGGGCCCGAGCGCATACACGGGCACGTCCTCGCCACCGTGGGTTTCGTCCTTCATCGGCACCATGGCTTCCTGCAGGAAATCGGGGTGAGTGGGATCGACCTGGCGCAGGTCGGGGCGCCCGCGCCGTATCGCGGCCATCGCGCTGAAGTCGTGGCGGTATCGCTTGGCGCCCTCGGGCTGGCGATCGGATTCGCCGGCATAGCCCGGTCCGTTGGCGTAGGACAGCGTGGTGTAGGGCAGGCCCAGCGCATCGAGGGCGTAGGGACCCGCGGGGCTTTCCTCGCCGCTGGTGCCGCGCACGAGGCCGAGGATCGGGTTGCCGCGCGCGGGGTAGCCGGCGAAGCTCAGCACGTGCGAGTGGTCGGCGGTGACCACCACCAGGGTTTCTTCGGGATTCGTCGCCTCGACCGCGGCGCGGACCGCGTCGGACAGCGCGAGGGTGTCGGTCAGCGCGCGCCAGGCGTTGCCGAAGTGGTGCGCATGGTCGATGCGCCCGCCCTCGACCACCAGCACGAATCCCTCGGGGTGGCGCGACAGGCGCGCGATCGCGGCGCGGGTGAGGTCGGCTAGACGCGGCTCGCCCGGCGCCACGCGCGGCCGGTCATGCTCGAACTGCAGGTGGTCGCGCGCGAACAGGCCGAGCCACGGCACGCGGTCGGCCGGATCGAGGGCGGCGAGTTGCGTGGCGTCCTCCACGTAGCGGCCGCCGGTGCGGGCGCGCCAGGCGGCGACCAGGTCGCGGCCGTCGCCGCGCGTGCCGCCGGCCTCGCGCGGCAGGAACCGATCGCGCCCGCCGCCGAAGGCGACGTCCGGACCGCGGCCAAGCCGCAGTTCGACCAGTTGCCGCGCGATGTCGATGCAGCCGGCCGCCGCCGCGGCCGGCGCCAACGCGACGTCGTCCTCCCAGTTGCGTTCGGCCGAGCGTGCATAGGTCGCCGCCGGCGTGGCGTGCGTGATGCGCGTGTTGGTGACCACGCCGGTGGCCATGCCGGCGAGCGCGGCGATCTCCAGCAGGCTCGCCAGTTCATCGGCGCGCGCCGCCGCGCAGTCGGTGCGGCGCGCCGACGGACCGACCGCGAGCACGCCCATGCGCGTCTTCACGCCGCTGGCCATCGCGGTCATGGTGCCGGCGGAGTCGGGCGTCTGCCGGTCGGTGTTGTAGGTGCGCGAAAACGCGGTGTACGGGAAGTCCTCGAACGCGAGGCGATGCTCCTCGCCCGGCGCACCCCGCTGCTGGCCTTCGAGGATGCGCGCGGCGGCGACGGTGGTGAACCCCATGCCGTCGCCGACGAACAGGATCACGTTGCGCGCCCGCCCCGCGGGGGCGCCGCGACGGGCGGCGTCGGCGGCACCGGCGCGGAACCACCAGGCGCTGGATTCGCCGTCGGGGCGCGCGATGCGCGGCACGTCGACCTGGGCGACGGGAGGTGCCGCGGCCGGGATCGGCGCGGTCGCGCATCCGGCGGCGAGCAGGGCGAGGCAAGCGGTCAGGGCACGCAGTCCCATGGGCGATCCAGCGTCGGTCAGGGGATCGTGATTGTGATCGATCCTGGTTGCGGCGCCGCGACGCGCGCTGCCGGTTCCGCCGCGGCGTTGGCATTCCCTTCCGCCGCGCCATGCGATGCTTCGCCACTCTCCTTCGTGGTCCCTGCCCGTGCGCCCTCTGCTGCTGCTGCTCCTGTCCTGCCTGCCCGTGACGGCCCCCGCCGGCACGAGCGATTTCGGCCCGCCGCAGCGGCTCGATCCACTGGCCGTCGGCGATGGCGCGGTCGGCGACCAGTTCGGTGGCGCGCTGGCGCGCGACGGCGCGACCCTGGTGGTCGCGGCGCGCCAGCTCGTGTTGCCCTCAGCCGAGGCGGCGGAAGGCGTCCAGAGCGGGGCGGTGTTCGTTTACGAAGACATCGCCGGCAGCCTGCAGCCGGTGCAGCGCCTGCTGCCGCCGCTGCCGGGCGAGGGCGATCTGTTCGGCGAGTCGGTCGCGCTGTCCGGCGACCTGCTGCTGGTCGGCGCCGGCGGCGTGGATGCCGGCGGCATCGAAGACCGCGGCAGCGCGCATGTGTTCCGGCGCGCCGGAGCCACCTTCGTGCACGAGGCGGAACTCGCCCCGCCGGTGCCTGCGGCCGGCCAGCGCTTCGGCACCACGGTGCGCGTGGTCGATGCCACGACCATCGCGGTCGGCATGCCGCGCGGAGCGGTCGGTGCCGCCGCGGAGGCCGGCCAAGTGGTGGTGTTCCGCCGTGTCGCCGCCACCTGGAGCGCGGTCGCCACCCTGCAGTCGCCCGATGCCGCGGCCGGCGACGGATTCGGCGCGGCGATCGCCGCGCACGGCGACCGCCTGCTGGTCGGCGTGCCCGGCGGCGATGCGCCTGGCGCGCCCAACGCGGGCCGCGTGGAGGTGTTCGACACCGCGGGTGCGTTCCCGTGGCTGGGGCGGCTGGAGGAGGCGCAGGCCGCGGCAGACGCGCGATTCGGCGCCAGCCTGCGGCTGGACGCCGACCTCGCCCTGGTCGGCGCGCCGGGCAACCTGGCCGCGACTCGCGGCTTCGTGCGCGCGTACGTCCGCAGCGGCGGGACCTTCGGCGTCGCCGAGCGCATCGCGGCGTCCGATGCGCTGTCCGGCGACGGCTTCGGCTTCGCCCTCGACCGGGTCGGCGACACCCTGCTGGTCGGCGCGCCCGGCCGGTTCCAGGGCGCGGGTGGCGGCTACGTGTTCTCGCGCGTGGGTGGCAGCCTCGTGCAGCGCGCGCTGCTCGAAGACCGCAGCACGCCGGAAGGCGACGGCCTGACCGGCGTCGCGGTCGCGCTGTTCGGCACGCGCGCCCTGCTCGGCGCGGACCTCGCGGTGGTGCTGCCGAACCGTGCGCAGGGCCTGGTGCGCGTGTGGACCGGCGCCGATGCGACCTGGACCGCGGCACCGCGGATCGATCGCGGCGATGGCGTGGCGGGCGAGTTCTTCGGCACCGCGCTGTCGGTCGACGGCAACCGGGTCGCGGTCGGTGCCTATCTCGACGACACCGCGTTCGGCGGTGACGATGCCGGCACGGTCACGCTGTTCACGCGCGGCGACGCGGGCTGGACGCGCAGCGTGCGGCTCGACGCATTCGACGGCGCGCCCGAGGACTGGTTCGGCCGCAGCGTGGCGCTGGCCGGCGACTGGCTGCTGGTCGGTGCGCCGCGCGACATCACCAGCGGCGTCGCCGACACCGGCTCGGCCTATCTGTTCCGACGCGTCGCGGCCGGCTGGACGTTCTCGCGCAAGCTGGTGCCGAGCGATGCCGTGTCCGACGATGGATTCGGACTGGCGCTGGCGTTCGACGGCCGGCGACTGGTGGTCTCGGCGCCGGGTCGCGACGACGGCGAAGTCGACCGCGGTGGCGCCTATGCCTGGACGCTGCTGGACGACGGCACCCTGCGTTTCGACGGCAAACTGGTGCCTGCCAGCGTCCCGGCGGGCGGGCTGGCGGGGATCGCGCTCGCGCTGCAGGGCGACCTGCTGGCGATGGGCGCGCCGCAGGCCACCGTGCAGGGACGCGCCGGGCGCGGCATGGTGGCGCGCTTCCGCTGGAACGGCAGCGCCTGGGCCGAGATCGAACCGGTGATCGCCGCCGACGGCGCGACCGGCGACCTGTTCGGCAATGCCGTGGCGCTGTCGCCCGACGGCACGCGGCTGGCCGTCGGCGCCCCCGGCGTGCGCATCGATGCGATGAACGGCGGCGCCGGCGCAGCCTACGTGTTCCGGCTCGACGCTCCGGTGGTGCAGGAGGCGCGCCTGCTGCCGGCGGAACGCCAGGCCGGCGCCGGCTTCGGTGTCGCGGTGGCGCTGGACGATGCGCGCCTCGCGGTCGGCGCTTCCGGCGAGGACATCGACGGCGCCGCGAACCGCGGCCGGGTGCACCTGTGGCGCCGCGACGCCGGCGCATGGGCCGCGGCCGGGACGCTGGAGCCGGCGGACGCGATCGCGCAGTCGTTCTACGGTCGCTCGCTCTCGCGCGACGTCGGCCTGCTCGCGGTCGGGGGGCCGCTGCGCGCCACCGCCGTCAACCCGGCGGCCGGTTCGGCCTGGATGCACCCGGATGCCGACGCGTTGTTCGCCGACGGTTTCGACTGAGCGCGCTTCACGCGGGCCCGCAGTGTCCTAACCTTCGAAGCGCGACGCCGGCAGCCCCAGCCACTCGAGCGCGGTGCCGTGGAACAGGCGCGCGCGCTCGCCGTCCGGCAGCGCCAGGGCGTCGATCAGCGCCCCCGGCTGCTGCTCGCCGAGCGGGAACGGATAGTCGGTGCCGAACATCACCTGCGAGGCGCCGACGGTGTCGATGAGGTAGCGCAGCGCGCGCGGGTCGGCGACCCAGGAATCGAAGTACAGGCGCGACAGGTAGTCGCGCGGGTTGCGCGGGTTGTCGGTGGCCACCAGGTCCGGGCGCATGCGGAAGCCGTGCTCGATGCGGCCGATCGTGTACGGGAAGGACCCGCCACCGTGCGCGAGGCACACCCGCAGCCGCGGCAGCCGTTCCAGCACGCCGCCGAACACCAGGCAGCAGGCGGCGCGCGCCTGCTCGGCCGGCATGCCGACCAGCCACGGCAGCCAGTACTTGGGCATCGACTCGCTGCCCATCATGTCCCAGGGGTGGACCAGGATCGCGGCACCGAGGTCTTCCGCCGCGGCGAAGAAGTCGAACAGCTCCGGCGCATCGAGGTTCCACTCGCCGATGTGCGAGCCGATCTGCACGCCGGCCAGCCCCAGCGACTCCACGCAGCGCGACATCTCCTCGATCGCCAGCCGCGGCGCCTGCAGCGGCACGGTGCCGATGCCGGCGAAGTGCGCCGGATGCGCGCGGCAGATCTCCGCCGTGTGCTCGTTGAGCGCGCGATGCAGTTCCAGCGCCTGGTGCGGCTTGGCCCAGTAGGAGAACATCACCGGCACCGTGGACACCACCTGCACGTCGACGCCGTGCGCGGCGTATTCGGCGATGCGCAGCGCCGGGTCCCAGGTGTTGGGGCCGATCTCGCGGAAGAACTTGCCGCCGCGGTAGATGCGATGCCGTCCTTCGGCGACGTGCATCACCGGGAAGCGGTCGTCGCCGTACTTGCTCGCGAGGTCGGGCCAGCGCGCGGGCAGGATGTGGGCATGCGTGTCGATCTTCAGCACGGCGCGGCCCTCACGGCGCCAGCCACGCCGCGAACGCGGCGTACGCCGGGATGCCGAGCGCGAGGTTGAACGGGAAGGTGATGCCGAGGGCTGCGGTGACGCAGCGGCCCGCGTCGGCCTCGGGCAGGGCGCTGCGCACCGAGGCGGGAGCCGCGATGTAGGACGCGCTGGCGACCATGGTGCCGAACACGGTCGCGCCGCTGGGCGACAGGCCGACGAGATGGCCGGCGAACGTGCCTGCGATGCCGTGCACCAGCGGCACCACGGTGCCGAAGGCGACCAGGCGCAGCGCGCCATCGCGCAGTTGCCGCAGTTGCGCGGCGGCGACCATGCCCATGTCGAGCATGAACAACATCAAGGTGCCCTGGAACAGCTGGAAGTACATGTCGTCGACCGCGCGGATGCCCTTCTGGCCGGCGATCGCGCCGATCGCGAGGCCGCCGAGCAAGAGCACCGCGGTGCGCCCGGCGAGCACCTCGCCCAGCGCCTTGCGGTCGATGCCGCCGCCGCCCTTGGCCAGCGCCAGCCCCAGCAGGATGGCGGGGATCTCCAGCGCCACCACCAGCGCCACCAGCACGCCTTCGGCGGGCGCGCCGGTGCGCTCGGTGAACTGCTGCGCGGCGATGAAGGTCACCGCCGACACCGAACCGTAGTGCGCCGCCATCGCGCCCGCGTTGAGGCGGTCGTCGCGCAGCCACGCGCGCGCCACCGAGTAGGCGGTGAATGCGGTCACCACGCCGGCCACCAGGGTCACCGCGACCAGCAGCGCGAGTTCGCCCAGCGGCTGCGCGCGCAGCGCCACGCCGCCCTTCAGGCCGATCGCCAGCAGCAGGAAGATCGCGAGGTACTGCTGGATCTGCGGCGGCACCTCGAGGTCGGAGCGGATCAGGCGCGCGACCATGCCGAGCACGAAAGCCAGCACCACCGGCGAGAGCAGGTTGGCGGTCAGCAGTTCCGGCGAGAATTGCATGGTCGGCGCGGGCTCAGGCGTAGCGCGACGGCGCGGGATTGAGGTGCCCGCAGGCGCCGCAGGTGCGGTGCGCGGTGGAGCGGTAGTAGCGCTCGAATACCGGCGCGAACTGGGTCTCGATGTCGAGCAGCGCAAAGCGCTCCTCGTACAGCCGGTGGTTGCAGCGCTCGCAGTACCACTGCAGCGCGTCCTGCTCGCCGGGCAGGCGGCGGCGCTCGATCACCAGGCCCACGGAGCCGGCCTTGCGCTGCGGTGAGTGCGGCACGCGTGGCGGCAGGTAGTACAGCTCGCCGGCGCGGATCGGGATGTCGCGCGCAGCGCCGTTTTCCTGCACGCGCAGCACCATCTCGCCCTCGATCTGCAGGAAGAACTCCGGACCTTCCTCGACATGCCAGTCGGCGCGCTCGTTGGGGCCGCCGACGATCATCACGATGAAGTCGCCGTCGACGATGCACTTGTTGCCGACCGGCGGCACGAGCAGGTGCCGGTGCTCGTCGATCCAGCGGGCGAGGGGAATGGGAAAGGCGGCGGTCATGGCGTATCCTGGAACCCGAACTTTCCGCGGCGGCCGCACATTCTAGCGGCGCGAGGGCGTCGCGGACACGAGTGAAGCGCCGATGCTTGCCGACGCCTACATCGCCGCGGTGCCGGGCCACGCAGCGCCGCTCGATGGCGAGCGCATGCTGTGGCAGCAGCACGGCGGCCCGCGGGTGGCCGCGCTGCCGGCGATCGAGGCCACGGTGCTGGCCCATGCCGGCCGTTTCGAAACGCACGCGTACCACCTCGAGGCGATCGTCGCCGCCACCCGCCTGCCGCGGGAGCGGATCGATGCCGCGCTGACCCGCCTGGCCGAGCAGGGGCTGCTCCTGCCGCTGGCGGCGTTCGTTCCCGCGGCTGCGGCCGCGCCGCCGCCGCCGCCGCCGTTGCTGTGCATCCGTACCTGCGCGCGTCCCGCCTCGCTGGGCTTGCTGCTGCAATCGCTGCTGGAGGACGAACGCCGCTTCGACCTGCGACGCCGCTACGTGGTGATCGACGACACGCCGCCCGACGCCGACGCGGCGACCCGTGGCGAGGTGGAGGCCTTCGCGCGCCGCTCCGGATCCGACGTGCGCCTGCTGGATGGCGCCGAGCGCGCGAGGCTGCTGGGCTGGCTGGGGAAGGACGTCGACCCCTGCGCCGACCTGTTCGATCGCCGCGCGCTCGATTCGGCCAGCGGCGGGCGCGCCTGGAACTGGGCCCTGCTGCTGGCGGCCGGCGGCACGCTGGGCCTGCTCGACGACGATTTTCGCTTCCCGATGCGCCTGCCGCGTGGCGCCGCGCCGGAGATCGACCTGGTCACCGAGTACGCGCTGGAAACCGAGTTCCTGGACGGGCCGGACGGCCTGCGCCAACTGGCGCCGCCGGACGAGGATCCGTACGCCCTGCTGCTGCGTTTGCTCGGCCAGCCGGCCGGGGCGCTGCTGCGCAAGCACGGACACGCACCGCAGTCGGCGCGCCTGCGCAGCGCGGCCTCGCTGGCCTGCCTTGCGCCGCCGGCCCAGGTGGCGGCGATCTGCGGCGGCATCCACGGGGCGCTGAACTACGACAGCAGCATCCACCTGTCGATGCCGAACCGCAGCACCCTGGGCAGCCTGTTCAAGCCACCCTTCGACGAACGACGGCTGGAAGGCGAGGACCTCTGGCAGGGCCGGCGGCGCCCGCACTTCATGACCACCGGCGGCTTCACGCCGCTGCTGCTCGACGCGCGCGCGCTGCTGCCCCCGACCGGCACCCTGGGCAAGTCCGACGATGGGCTGTTCAACGCGCTGCTCTCGACCTGCGCGCCGGCGGCGATCGCGATGGCGGTGCCGGCGTCGATCGGCCATTTCCCGCCTGCGGGTCGCGCGCGACGCGCGGCGGCGGAGCAGTCGGCGATCGAGGACGTGTCGATCTTCTGTGCGGGCGTGGCGCTGTCGATCGCGCCGATGCTGCGCTCCACGGACCGGGCGTTGCGCCTGGCGGCGGTGGCGGCGTTGATGCGCGACCTCGCCGGCGGGTCGGACGAGGCCATTGCCGGCATTTACGGCGCCTGGCGCGACCGGCTGCTGCTCGGGACGTTGCAAGGCCTGCAGCGCAGCCTGCGCGAGTCCGGCGCGTCGGCACCGCCGACCTGGATCGAACACGTGCGGCGTGCGATCGCCGCCAACGAGGCGGCGCTGCGCGAGCGGGTCGTCCCACCGGCGCGGGTCGCGCTGGCGCGGTCGGCGCTGGAGCAGCTGGCGCGCGCCCTCGTCGCCTGGCCTGCCTTGTGGGCGCGCGGCGGCACGCCGCTGCTGGCGCAATTGCGCCCGCTGCGCTGAAGCCCTGGCGTCCGCGGTCAGCGGCGCAGGGCCGCCACGCACTTCAGTTCGATCGCGATCGGCGTCGGCAGGGCGCTGATGCCGAGCGTGGTGCGGCACGGCGGATCGACCGCGAAGTATTCCGCCCACAGGCGGTTGTAGGCGGGAAAGTCGCGCGCCATGTCGGTGAGGTAGACGGTGACGTCGACCAGGTCCTCCCAGCGCGCGTCGGCCGCTTCCAGCACCGCGCGCACGTTGGCGAACACCTGCCGGCACTGCGCCTCGATGTCGTAGGCGACCAGGCGGCCGTCGGCGTCGTGCACGTTGCCGGGGATCACGTTGCTGCCCGGCGTGCGCGGGCCGATGCCGGACAGGAACAGCAGGTCGCCGACGCGTCGTGCGTGCGGGTAGGCGCCGACCGGTTGCGGCGCCTTGCCGGTGTGGATGATGTCTTCCATGCGATCCTCAGTAGGCGATGCAGACATTGCGCGGCTCGGTGAAGAAGCGCATCGCCTCCCAGCCGCCCTCGCGACCGCTGCCGGACTGCTTCATGCCGCCGAACGGCGTGCGCAGGTCGCGCAGCAGCCAGCAGTTGATCCACACCACGCCGGCCTCCAGACGGGCCGCCATGCGGTGCGCGGTGCCGAGGTCGCGGGTGAACACGGATGCGGCGAGCCCGTAGGCGACCGCGTTGGCGAGCGCCAGCGCGTGCGCCTCGTCGTCGAACGGCTGCAGGGTCACGACCGGGCCGAAGATCTCCTCGGTGTTGGTGCGGCAGCCCGGCCCGAGGCCCTCGATGACGGTCGGCGCGACGAACCAGCCGCCGGCGCAGCGGCCCGGGACATCGGCGCGCGCGCCACCGCACAATACCGTGCCGCCCTCGGCCCGCGCGGTGTCGATCGCCGCCAGGACCTTGTCGAAGTGGGCCTGCGAGGCGAGCGCACCGAAGGCCGTCTCCGGCTGCATCGGATCGCCGGGGGCGAGCGTGCGCGCGCGTGCCACGAAGGCGTCGCGGAAACGGGCGTACAGCGGTCGCTGCACGAGGATCCGCGAGCCGCACAGGCAGACCTGCCCCTGGTTGGTGAATGCCGCGCGCAGCGCGGTGTCCAGCGCGGCCTCGAAGTCGGCGTCGGCGAACACCACGAAGGGGTTCTTGCCGCCGAGTTCCAGCGAGACTTTCTTCAATTGCGGGGCAGCGACCGCTGCGATCGCGGTGCCGACCCGCGTGCTGCCGGTGAACGAGACCGCCTTCACGCCCGGGTGCGCCACCAGCGGCGCACCGGCCGCGTCCCCGCCGCCATGCACGAGGTTGAACACGCCGGCGGGCAGGCCGATGGCGCGTGCGACCTCGGCCAGCAGGGTCGCGGTGGCGGGAGTGACCTCGGACGGCTTGGCGACCACCGTGCAGCCGGCGGCCAGCGCCGGTGCGACCTTCCAGGTCAGGAGGTACAGCGGCAGGTTCCACGGCGAGATGCACGCCACCGGCCCGAGCGGCTGGCGCAGCGTCACATTGAGGCCGACGCCCTCCATCGCGTGCGATTCGCTGGCGAACTGGGTCGCCGCGGCGGCGAAGAAGCGCAGGTTGGCGACCGCGCGCGGGATGTCCATGCGCGCGGCCAGCGACAGCGGCTTGCCGGTGTCGCGCGACTCGGCGGCGGCGAAGCGCGCCGCATCGGCCTCGATCGCGTCGGCCATGCGAGAGAGCAGGTGCGCGCGCCGTTCCGCCGGCGTGTCGCGCCAGGCCGGGAACGCGCGCGCGGCGGCGTCGACCGCGGCGTCGACATCGGCGGCGCCGGATGCGGCGACCTCGGCGTAGGCGGCCGCGGTCGCGGGTTCATGGACCGGCAGCCAGGCGCCGCCGGCGGGATCGGCGACCGCGCCGTCGATGAAGTTGCGGAAACGCAGGCGTTCCGCGTCCACGCTCACAGCGACTGCGTGCGCCCGCCGTCGACCGGCAGGTTGATGCCGTTGATGTAGGCGGCCGCGGGCGAGGCGAGGAAGGCGATCGCGGCGCCGATCTCCGACGGATCGGCGAAGCGGCCGGCCGGGACGTGCGAGCGCATCTCGGCGCGCACCTCGTCCTCGCTGCGCCCGCCGCCGCGCGCCCGGGCGGCGACGATCTGCGCGATGCGCGGCGTCTCGGTCGAGCCGGGCAGCACGTTGTTGACCGTGATCCCGTGCGGGCCGAGTTCGTGCGCCAGTGTCTTCGCCCACGACGCCACGGCGCCGCGGATGGTGTTGGACACGCCGATGCCCGGGATCGGCTCCTTGACCGAGGTCGAGATCACGTTCACCACCCGGCCCCAGCGCGCGGCCTTCATGCCGGGCAGGACGGCCTGCAGCAGGGCGTGGCCGCCGAGCAGGTGCTGCCGGAACGCGGCGAGGAAGGCCTCCGCGTTCGCATCCGCGACCGTGCCGGGCGGCGGGCCGCCGGAGTTGTTGACCAGCACGTGCACCGGACGCTGGGTCGCGAGCGCCTCGACCTGCGCGGCGGCGGCGGGATCGGCGAGGTCGGCGGCCAGCCAGGCGTGCGACTGGTTCGCGCGCGGGCGGGGCAGTTCGTCGACCAGTGCGCGCAGGACGTCGGCGCGGCGCGCGAGCAGCGTCACGTCGGCGCCCAGCAGCGCGAGTTCGACCGCCGCCGCGCGGCCGATGCCCTGGCTGGCGCCGCACACGAGGGCATGCTTGCCGGAAAGGTCGAGGTCCATGCCGTCACCGCAGGCGTTGGGTCATGAGGCGCACCAGGCCCGGGCCGTCGGGCGCGTCGGGCGGCGCGAGGTCGTCGAGCGCGAAACCCAGCGCCGCGGCGTCCTCGGCGTCGAGTCCGTCGAAGGCGCGGTAGTCGGCGCCGAGCAGGTAGTGACGGCCGCTGTCGAGGTCGTCGAAGCGCACCGTGAGGCCGCTGGATTCAAGCACCTCGGCGCCGGTGTCCTCGCGCAGCCGCAATCGCGCCCACAGCAGCACGCCGGGCTCGGGCGACCACAGCCACCAGTCGGGACGCGTCGCGTTCATGCGCGCAGCCAGAACCCGAACGCGGTGCCGACGATGCCCACCGCCATCGTCCACAGCATGATGCGCGCCGGGGTGGCCAGCGGATCGAGCGCGCGATCCTTCAGCGCGCGGTAGCGCCCGCTGAGCAGGAACGCCCAGAACGCCGGCGCGAACGAGGTGCCGCCGAGTCCCGCCTCGGCCTCGCGGTCCTCGAGGTGGCGGAACGAGAGCGGTCCGAAGATGAGATAGCCGGTGAAGCCCGCGGTCAGCACGCCGAGGCCGGTCATCAGGACGAGGTCGGGCCAGAACATCCGGGTCTCCTCCGTTCAGAACTCGGCCGTGCCCGGCGCGCGCGGGTAGGGGATGGCGTCGCGGATGTTGCCCAGCCCGCAGCAGTAGACCACCAGCCGTTCGAAGCCCAGCCCGAAGCCGGCATGCGGCACGGTGCCGTAGCGGCGCAGGTCGCGGTACCACTGGTAGTGCGCGGGATCGAGGCCGAACTGGCGCATGCGCGCGTCCAGCACGTCGAGGCGCTCCTCGCGCTGGCTGCCGCCGATGATCTCGCCGATGCCGGGCGCGAGCACGTCCATCGCCGCCACCGTGCGCCCGTCGTCGTTCAGGCGCATGTAGAAGGCCTTGATCTTCTCCGGGTAGTTCATCACCACCACCGGGCGCTTGACGTGTTCCTCGGTGAGGAAGCGTTCATGCTCGGTCTGCAGGTCCGAGCCCCACTCGACCGCGTAGTCGAACTTGCGACCCGACTTGCGCAGGATCTCGACCGCCTCGCTGTAGTCGAGCCGCACGAAGGGCTGGACGATGACCTGCTCCAGGCGCTCGATCACGGTCTTGTCGCCGCGCTCGGCGAAGAAGGCCATGTCGTCGCCGCGCTCGTCGAGCACCGCCTTGAAGATGTACTTGAGGAAATCCTCCGCCAGGCTGGCGTCGTCGGCGAGGTCGGCGAAGGCGATCTCCGGCTCGATCATCCAGAACTCGGCGAGGTGCCGGGTGGTGTTGGAGTTCTCGGCGCGGAACGTGGGCCCGAAGGTGTAGACCTTCGACAGCGCCAGGCAGTAGGCCTCGACGTTCAACTGGCCGGAGACCGTGAGGTAGGCCTCCTTGCCGAAGAAATCCTTCGAGAAATCGATCGCGCCGGCCTCGCTGCGCGGCAGGTTGGCGAGGTCGAGCGTGGACACGCGGAACATCTGGCCCGCGCCTTCGGCGTCGCTGGCGGTGATGATCGGCGTGTTGACCCAGAAGAAGCCGCGCTCGTGGAAGTAGCGGTGGATCGCCTGCGCGATGCAGTGGCGCACGCGCGAGACCGCGCCGAAGGTGTTGGTGCGCGGGCGCAGGTGGGCGACCTCGCGCAGGAACTCCATCGTGTGCGCCTTGGGCTGGATCGGGTAGGTCTCCGGGTCGTCGACCAGGCCGACCACGTCCACCGCGGCGGCCTGGATCTCGAAGGCCTGGCCCTTGCCCTGCGAGGGCACCAGTTCGCCGCGCGCGACCACCGAGCAACCGGCGGAGAGGTGCTTCACGCCCGACTCGTAGTTCGCGAGCGTGGCGGGCGCGACGACCTGGATCACTGCCTGGCACGAGCCGTCGCTGAGGTTGACGAAGGACATGCCGGCCTTGGAATCGCGGCGGGTGCGCACCCAGCCGCGGACTTCGACCTGCGTGCCGGCCGGCACGCGGCCCGAGAGCGCCTCGGCGACGCTGACGGTCTTCATGGGGGAGAGGCTCCGATGGCGTGCGGCTGACGGCGGCCGCGCAGACCTGCGATGATAACCAAAGCAAGCCTGCACGCGGGTCGGCGCCTTGATCCGGCGCGCGCCCGCCACCACACCGGGTGCAGGATGCGAGGATGCCCGCCATGAACGTCGAAGCCCGCCCGATCCAGATCACCGAAGCTGCCGCCGCGCGCGTCGCCGCGTTCGTCGCCGGTCGGCCGGGCGCGGTGGGCCTGCGCTTCGGCGTGCGCCGCACGGGATGCTCGGGCTGGGCCTACACGGTCGACCTCGCCGATGCCGTCGCCGACGACGACACGGTGTTCGAGCTGCGCGGCGTGCGCGTGGTGGTCGATGCGCGCAGCCTGCCGCTGGTGGCCGGCACCGAGATCGATTTCGCCAAGCGCGGGCTCAACGCGGAGTTCGTGTTCCGCAACCCGAATGCGACCGGCGAGTGCGGCTGCGGCGAGAGCTTCAGCACCGCCTGAGTGCTCCGCATGCCGCGTCGCGGTAAGCGGTTTCCCCACGATTCCCTCTACGGCATCCTGCGCACGCTCGCCATCGGGCGGCTTTCCGTTCTCCATTCCGGCGTGGAGAACGGATTGGAATCGCCGTGCGGAACGAAGGATCAATGACTTGCAGCGAGGCAGCCGCCTGCCGTCGGTCGACCAATCGCTCTATTTTGTTCTCCTCGCGCCCGCGAATTGTCAGTCTTTCATTAAGCCGATGATTTTATTGATTTTTTCGTTTGCCTGCCGGCGACGGTTCGGCGCCGCGCGGGTTGAGGCGGAGCGCCGATTGCCCTACCATTCGCCGCCCCGCAGCAGTGTTTTCCGGCTGCGGTCCTTGCCTCACCGCACCGACGGGAGGCCATTCGTCCGAGAGGAGTTGTCATGCGTCATTACGAAGTCGTGTTCATGGTCCACCCGGACCAGAGCGAACAGGTGCCGGCGATGGTCGAGCGTTATCGCTCGCTCATCGAAGGCGACAAGGGAACGATCCACCGGCTCGAGGATTGGGGGCGCCGCCAGCTGGCCTTCCCGATCGAGAACCTGGCCAAGGCGCACTACGTGCTGATGAACATCGAGTGCTCGCAGAACGTGCTGGCGGAACTGGTCTCCAGTTTCCGCTTCAACGACGCCGTGCTGCGCCACCTGGTGATCCACCGCGAAGGTCCGGTGACCGAGATGTCGCCGATCATGAAGCAGAAGGACGAGAAGCCCGAGCGTCGCCCGCGCGACGAGGAAGGCTTCGGCGGCGGCGAGAGCCGCGGCGATTCGTCCGACGAAGCGCGTGCCGCCTGACCTGGTGCCTGAAGGAATCGACCCATGTCCAAGTTTTTCCGCCGCAAGAAGTTCTGCCGCTTCACCGCCGAGAAGGTGGTCGAGATCGACTACAAGGATCTCAACACCCTGCGCCAGTACATCACCGAGACCGGCAAGATCGTGCCGAGCCGCATCACGGGGACCAAGGCGCGCTACCAGCGCCAGTTGGCCACCGCGATCAAGCGCGCGCGCTTCCTGGCCCTGCTGCCGTACTGCGACAACCACTGATCGAGCGAGGCGATAGACGATGGAACTGATTCTCCTAACCAAGGTGGTGAACCTTGGCAACCTCGGCGACAAGGTCCGGGTCAAGCCGGGCTACGGTCGCAATTTCCTGGTGCCGCATGGCAAGGCTGTGCCTGCCACTGCGGCCAACGTCGCGGAGTTCGAGAAGCGTCGTGCCGAATACGAGGCCAAGGCGGCCGCCCTCCTGGGCGACGCCGAGTCCCGCAAGGCCCGCCTCGAGAACGCCGCGGTGACGATTCGCGCCAATGCCAGTACGGAAGGCAAGCTCTACGGCTCGGTCAACACCCGGGACATCGCCGAAGCTTTCACGGCAGCGGGCTACCCGCTGGCGAAGAGCGAGGTGCTGCTCGGCGAAGGTCCGATCCGTCGTACGGGCGAGTTCGACGTCCAGGTGGCCCTGCATGCGGATGTGCAGACCACCGTGAAGGTCGTGGTCGTTCCGGAAGAGTGATTTGGCCGAAAAACTCCGCCGGCTTCGTGCGCTGGTGGATGCTGCTTCCATGGATGTTGAGGCCGCCGTCGACCCCGGCGGCCTTTTTTTTTGCGCGCGGCGGACGCTGAGCGCAGTCCCGGCGGCCCGCTGAGGCCCGCGTCGCTCGCACGACGGGCGCGCGGTCTCGCCCGCTGAGATATCCCCCGGATATCCACAGGGTTGTGCGCAGCCTGCGCGGCCCCGGGCCGCTAACATGGAACGCTTGCGCCGAGGGAATTCCCCATGTCCGCCACCCCGAGCAGCTTCGAGTCCAGCCAGCGCATCCAGCCACTGCGGGTGCCGCCGCACTCGCTGGAAGCCGAACAGGCCGTGCTCGGTGGCCTGATGCTGGCGCCGGAAGCCTGGGATCGCGTGGCCGACAAACTGCGCGAGGAGGACTTCCACCGCCGCGACCACCAGTTGATCTTCCGCGCGATCGGCGAACTGGCGGAGAAAGGCCGGCCCTGCGACGCGGTCACGCTCGGCGAGTGGTTCGAGGCCAACAAGCTGTCGGAGCAGGTCGGCGGCACGCGCTACGTGATCGAGCTGGCCAACGCCACGCCGAGCGCGGCCAACATCGCGGCCTATGCCGACATCGTGCGCGAAAAGAGCGTGCTTCGGCAGTTGATCGATGCCGGCAGCCAGATCGCCGGCGACGGTTTCCAGCCCGAGGGGCGTTCCGCACAGGAGATCGTGGAGGCCGCCGAGCAGCGCGTGTTCGCGATCGCCGAGGCCGGCAGCCGCGGCCGCCAGGGCTTCGTGTCGATGCGCCACGCGGTCAAGGACGCTTTCGAACAGCTGCGCCAGCGGGCCGAGAACAAGAGCGCGGTGACCGGCATGCCCACCGGCTTCACCGACTTCGACCACAAGACCGCCGGCATGCAGCCCGGCGACCTGATCATCGTCGCCGCGCGTCCTTCGATGGGCAAGACCGCGCTGGCGCTCAACATGTGCGAGTACGCGGCGCTCAAGACCGGCCGCGCGGCGGCCGTGTTCTCGATGGAAATGTCGGCCTCGCAGCTCGCGTTCCGACTCATCTCGTCGCTCGGCCGGATCAACCAGCAGCACCTGCGCACCGGCGACCTCGCCGACGAGGAGTGGCCGCGGGTGACCTCGGCGATCACCCTGCTGGCGGACGCAAAGATCTTCATCGACGACACGCCGGCGCTGTCGCCGCTGGAACTGCGCGCACGCGCGCGCCGGCTCAAGCGCGAGCATGACCTCGGCATCATCATGATCGACTACCTGCAGCTGATGCAGGTGCCTGGGAACAAGGAGAACCGCGCCACCGAAATTTCAGAAATCTCGCGCAGCCTGAAGGCCCTCGCAAAGGAGCTGCAGGTGCCCGTGATCGCGCTGTCGCAGTTGAACCGCTCGCTGGAGCAGCGCACCGACAAGCGCCCGGTGATGGCCGACCTGCGCGAGTCCGGCGCCATCGAGCAGGACGCCGACGTGATCGTGTTCATCTACCGCGACGAGTACTACAACCCCGAATCGGCCGACAAGGGGCTGGCCGAGATCATCATCGGCAAGCAGCGAAACGGCCCCACCGGCACGGTCAAGCTGGCCTTCCTCGGCCAGTACACGCGGTTCGAGAACTTCGCCGGGGAGACCTACGCCGGGGGCTTCGAATGAGCCGCGCCACCCGCGCGACGATCCACCTCGCCGCGCTGCGCGAAAACCTCAAGCGCGTGCGCGAGGTGGCGCCGCGCTCGAAGGTGATGGCGGTGGTCAAGGCCGACGGTTACGGCCACGGGCTGGAGCGCGTGGCGCGCGAACTGTCGGCGGCCGATGCCTTCGGCGTGGCCTCGATCGCCGATGGCCAGCGGATCCGGGCCACCGGGCTGTCGAACCGGGTGGTGGTGCTGTCCGGCATCGACGAGCCGTCGGACATCGCGCAGATGCGCCGGCTCGACCTGGAATCCGTGCTGCACCACGAATCGCAACTGGCCTGGCTGGAGGAAGACAGCGCGCCGGCCGGCGCGAAGCCGCTGCGGACCTGGCTCAAGGTGGACACCGGCATGCACCGGCTCGGGTTCGCGCCGGATCGGGTGGCCGGCGTGCAGGCGCGCCTGCGCGCGCTGCCCGGCGTCGATCCGCGCAGCGTGCTGATGACGCACTTCGCCAACTCCGACGTGTTCGACGATCCGATCAGCATGCTGCAGATCGACCGCTTCGAAGGCGTGGCGCGCGCGTTCACCGGCGAGCGCTCGCTCGCCAACTCGGCCGGCGTGCTCGGCTTTCCGCAGGCGCATGCCGACTGGGTGCGGGTGGGCGGGCTGCTGTACGGCATCTCGGTGGTCGCGGGACGCAGCGGGTCTGCGTTCGGCTTCCACCCGGCGATGACCCTGGGCACGCGGCTGATCGCGATCAACCGCGTCGCACGCGGCGAGCGCATCGGCTATGGCGGCACCTGGCAGTGCCCCGAGGACATGGACGTCGGCGTGGCCGCGATCGGCTACGGCGACGGCTATCCGCGCCACGCGCCGCCGGGCACGCCGGTGCTGCTGCGCGGACGCGAGGCGCCCGTGGTCGGGCGCGTGTCGATGGACCTGGTGACGCTGGACCTGCGGGCGCATCCCGACGCGCGGGTCGGCGACGAGGTGCTGCTGTGGGGGCCCGCGCTGCCGGTCGAGCGCGTCGCCGAGGCGGCCGGCACCATCGGCTACGAACTGGTCTGCGGCATGACGCGGCGCGTCGATTTCGTCGAAGATCACGCTCCGCTGCATTGACCGGAGGTGGTGCCATGGCACGGGTATCGAGGGCTTTGCCCAGTCGGCGCGACTTCGCGGGTCGCCTGCTGCGTGCGGTCGGATTCGGCACCGCGATCATCGGCATCTCGCTGGCGGCGGGCATGCTGGGCTACCGATGGTTCGAAGGCATGGCATGGATCGATGCCTTCGCCAACGCGGCGATGATCCTGTCCGGCATGGGCCCGCTGCAGCCGCTGGTGACCCCGGCCGGCAAGGTGTTCGCCGGCCTCTACGCGATCTACAGCGGGCTCGCGCTGATCAGCATCGCCGGCATCGTGTTCGCGCCGGTGGTGCATCGTTTCCTGCACCGCTTCCACCTCGAGAACAACTGAGATGGCGAAGGCGAAGACCGCGTTCGTCTGCTCCGAGTGCGGGGGCAGTTCCAGCAAGTGGCAGGGCCAGTGCCCGGACTGCGGGGCGTGGAACACGATGGCCGAGATCCGCCTGGAACCGGCGCGCGCGGCCGCTGCGGCCCCGGCGCGCGCCGGCTATGCCGGCGGCGCCGCGGGCGCGCCGAAGGTCACCCCGCTGACCGAGGTGCTGGGCGTGCAGGAAGTGCGTCGACCGACCGGCATCGGCGAGTTCGATCGCGTGCTGGGCGGCGGGCTGGTGCAGGGCTCGGTGGTGCTGGTCGGCGGCGACCCGGGCATCGGCAAGTCCACCTTGCTGCTGCAGACGGTGGCGGCGGTGCGCGGCAGTCAGCGCAGCCTGTATGTCAGCGGTGAGGAGAGCCTGGCGCAGATCGCCAACCGCGCGCAGCGGCTCGGCCTGCCGCTGGAGGGCATCGAGGGGCTCGCCGAGACCTGCGTCGAGCGGATCGCCGAGCAGGTGGCGGCGCACCGGCCGGACCTGCTGGTGATCGACTCGATCCAGACCCTGTGGTCCGAACTGCTCACCGCGGCCCCCGGTTCGGTCAGCCAGGTCCGCGAGTGCGCCGCGCGACTGGTGCGGATGGCGAAGGAGTCCGGCACCGCGGTGTTCCTGGTCGGGCATGTCACCAAGGAGGGCGGCATCGCCGGCCCGCGCGTGCTCGAGCACATGGTCGATGCGGTGCTGTACTTCGAGGGCGAGAGCGGCAGCCGTTACCGCGTGCTGCGCGCATTCAAGAACCGCTTCGGCGCGGTGAACGAACTCGGCGTGTTCGCGATGGGCGAGCGCGGGCTGAAGGAAGTGCCGAACCCTTCCGCGATCTTCCTCTCTTCGCACGGCGAGCCTGCGCCCGGCAGCGCGATCATGGTCACCCGCGAGGGCACGCGGCCGCTGCTGGTCGAGGTGCAGGCCCTGGTCGACGCCTCGCCGCTGGCCAATCCGCGCCGGGTGGCGCTGGGACTGGAACAGAACCGGCTGGCGATGCTGCTGGCGGTCCTGCACCGCCACGGTGGGGTGGCGGCCTACGACCAGGACGTGTTCGTCAACGTGGTCGGCGGCCTGCGCGTGCAGGAGACTGCCGCCGACCTTGCCGTGCTATTGGCCGTGCTCAGCTCGTTCCGCAACCGTCCCCTGTCGCGCAAGCTGGTCGCCTTCGGCGAGGTGGGACTGTCCGGTGAACTGCGCCCGGTGCCGAATGGCGAGGAGCGCGTGCGCGAGGCCGCCACCCACGGCTTCGAGCGCGTGGTGCTGCCGCGCGGGAACGCACCGAAGAAGAAGATCGGCGAGTTGGAGATCATCGCCTGCGATCGCCTCTCGGAAGCGATCGCCGCCCTGTGAGCGGCGCGCCTCAGGTGCCGAGCGAGGCCAGTTCGCGCGCGGTCGTCTCGGCGTCGCCGAGGTTCAGTTCCACCAGCCGCTTGAGGCGCACGAAGGAGTCGAAGTCGATGCGCCCGAAGCGGTAGCCGATATAGCGGCCACCGGCATGCGCGATCACCGCGCTGACGCTGATGATCAGTCCGGTCGCGACGCGCAGTTCGAGGCGCTGGGTGCGGCCGGCCTGGCCCTCCCAGCCGTCCGGGCGTTCGATCAGCGCGCCGTGCAGCGAGATGTCGTGCAGGCGCGTCGGCCACATGGCCTTTCCCGAATACAGCCGCACCTCGCCGTCGAAGCGGATTCGACGGAACGCGCGGCGATCTTCGGGGCGCACGATGGCGTGCACGGGTTCGGTCCTTGAAACAAGGGCTTGCAGCGAGATTATCAGAACGACGAGGCGGCGCCAGTCGCGCGCCGATCGCTCTCCATCCGCTCTCTTCCCGGGGTTCTCAGCCGCGCTGCAGGAGGATTTCGAGGACGAACTTGGAACCGATGAAGGCCAGCAGCAGAAGGCCCATGCCGGACAGCGTCATGCGCGCCGCGCGGCGGCCGCGCCAGCCCCAGCGCCAGCGGCCGAACAGCAACAGCCCGAACACCAGCCAGGCGGCGAACGACAGCACGGTCTTGTGCGCCAGGTCCTGCGCGAACAGGTCCTCGACGAACAGCGCCCCGGTGACCAGGGTCAGGGTCAGGCCGACGAAGCCGGCGGCGATCAACTGGAACAGCAGGCCCTCGACCAGGGTCAGCGGCGGGAAGACGCGCAGCAGGCCGGTGAGCCGGCGCTGGCGCAGGGCGGTTTCCTGCACCGCCAGCATCACTGCGACGAGGGCGGCGATCGAGAGCACGGCGTAGGCGAGCAGGGCCATCAGAACGTGCAGGTTGATCTGCCACGAGACGGCGATCGTGCTGGCCCTTGCGTGGCCGAGCGCGTGGTCGGTGACCAGCAGGAAGGCCGCCAGCGGGAACACCACGGCACCGACCGTCTCCACCGGCCGCACCCAGGCGACCGCGACCGTCACCGCGGCCATGCCGAGCCCGACCAGCGACAGTGCGGCGAAGAAGGTCAGGTCGAAGCCGCCCACCGCGCGGTTGGTCGCCCAGTGGTAGGCCAGGTGCAGCACCACCGCCATCAAGGCGAACGCCAGCGGGGTGCGACGGCCGCCGGGCTGGTACTCGTCGCCGCGCAGGCGGCTGACCAGCATCGCAGTCGACAACGCGTACAGCAGGCCCGAGGCCCAGGTGAAGTATCCGACGCCCATCCGTGCAGTGTCGCACACGGCGGCGCGCGTTCGTCGTCCGTCGGCGCGGCTGGGCCTATACTCGCGGGACCCGACCCCCGGTTGCCGGTTCCGCCGCCATGTTCGAATCCCTGACCCAGCGCCTCGCCGCCACCGTCGACAAGCTGCGCGGCCGTGCGCGGCTCACCGACGAGAACATCCGCGAGGCCCTGCGCGAGGTGCGGGTGGCCCTGCTGGAGGCCGACGTGGCGCTGCCGGTGGTGCAGGCCCTGATCGAACGCGTCAAGGTGCGCGCCGTCGGCCAGGAGGTGCTGCGCAGCCTGTCGCCCGGCCAGGCGCTGGTGAAGGTGGTGCGCGACGAACTCACCGCGGTGATGGGCTCGCAGAACGCCGACCTCGACCTCGCCACGCAGCCGCCGGCGGTGATCCTGATGGCCGGCCTGCAGGGCGCGGGCAAGACCACCACGGTGGCCAAGCTGGCGCGCTTCCTCGGCGAGCGCAAGCGCAAGAAAGTGATGGTAGTCAGCGCCGACGTCTACCGCCCGGCGGCGATCGACCAGCTGGAGACGCTCGCCACCCAGGTCGGCTGCCTGTTCCATCCCTCGACCGGTGCGCAGGACCCGCTCGACATCGCGCGCGGCGCGCTGGATGCCGCGCGCAAGTCCTACGTCGACGTGCTGATCGTCGACACCGCCGGCCGGCTGGCGGTCGATGCCGCGATGATGGACGAGATCGCGCGCCTGCATGCCGCGCTGTCGCCGATCGAGACCCTGTTCGTGGTCGACTCGATGACCGGCCAGGACGCCGCTGCCACCGCCAAGGCGTTCGCCGCTGCGGTGCCCCTGACCGGCGTGGTCCTGACCAAGACCGACGGCGATGCGCGCGGCGGCGCGGCGCTGTCGGTGCGCTACGTCACCGGGCGGCCGATCAAGTTCGTCGGCGCGGGTGAGAAGACCGACGCCCTCGAGCCCTTCCACCCCGACCGCGCCGCGCAGCGCATCCTCGGCATGGGCGACGTGCTGTCGCTGGTCGAGGACGTGCAGCGCAAGGTCGACGCCGACAAGGCGCAGAAGCTGGCCGAGAAGGTCGCCAAGGGCAAGCGCTTCGACCTCAACGACATGCGCGACCAGCTGGAACAGATGGTCAACATGGGCGGCATGGCCGGCCTGCTCGACAAGCTGCCCGGCATGGCCTCGGTGCCGCAGAACCTCAAGGACAAGGTCAACGACCGCGAGGTCAAGCGGATGATCGCCATCATCCAGGCCATGACCAAGAAGGAGCGGCGCCACCCGGACCTGCTCAACGGCTCGCGGCGCGCGCGCATCGCGCGCGGCTCGGGCACCCAGCCGGCGGACGTCAACCGGCTGATGAAGCAGTTCATGCAGATGGAGAAGATGATGTCCAAGCTGGGCGCCGGCGGCATCAAGGGCCTGATGCGCCAGATGGGGGGCATGCTGCGCCCCGGTGGCGGCGGCATGTTCCCGCGCTGAGCGCCGCGCGCGGCCGGCGGCGGCGGCGCTTCCGCGCCGCAAGTCCCCGCCGCGCTGGATTTTTTCAGGGGCCCTCGGTAGGATACCGGGCCTTTTTCCCCGGCCCATGCCCCGCTGCATGGGGCCGGCAACGTTCGAACACCGGCACCGAGAACAGCATCATGGTGAAGATTCGTCTGTCCCGCGGCGGCGCCAAGGGCCGCCCGTTCTATCACATCGTCGTCGCCGACGAGCGCTATGCGCGCGACGGCCGCAGCATCGAGCGCCTCGGGTTCTACAACCCGATCGCCGCCGGCAAGGACGTCAAGCTGCAGCTCGACACGGCCAAGGCCGCCGAGTGGATCAAGAAGGGCGCGCAGCCGACCGAGAAGGTGCGCCAGCTGATCAAGCAGGCGTCCAAGCAGGCCGCGGCCTGATCGTGCGCCCGTGGACGACCGGCAGGTTCTGCTCGGCAGGATCGTCGGCGTCTTCGGGGTCGACGGCTGGGTGAAGCTGCACTCTTTCACCGAGCCGCGCGAGAACATCTTCCGCTACCGTCCCTGGACGCTGCGCGGGCCCGCCGGCGAAAGCATGGTGGCCGCGCCGCAGGGACGGACGCAGGGCAAGGGCGTGGTGGTCCGGCTCGACGGCGTGGGCGACCGCGACGCGGCCGCAGCCCTGGTCGGCACCGAGGTCTGGGTGCCGAGGGCCACGCTGCCGAAGCCGCGGAAAGGCGAGTACTACTGGGCGGACCTCGAGGGCCTCGCGGTGCGCACGGCGGAAGGCGTCAACCTCGGGCGCGTGTCGCATCTGTTCGCGACCGGGGCCAACGACGTGATGGTGGTGCAGGGCGAGCGCGAACGGCTGATCCCCTTCGTGCAGGGCCTGCAGGTGGTGAAGGTGGATCTCGACGCGGGGCTGATCGAGGTCGACTGGGATCCGGCGTTCTGACCATGCGGATCGACGTGGTCACGGTGTTCCCGGATTTCGTCGCCGAGGCGGCGCGGGTCGGGGTGGTCGGGCGGGCGCAGGAGCGCGGCCTGCTGGCGGTGCACGGGTGGAACCCGCGCGACTTCGCCACCGACAACTACCGCACCATCGACGGCCGGCCGTTCGGCGGCGGGCCGGGGATGGTGATGCTGGTGGAACCGCTGCGCAAGGCGATCCACGCCGCGAAAGCGGCAGCCGAAGGACCGGCGCGGGTGGTGTACCTGTCGCCCCAGGGCGCGCGGCTGACGCAGCGCCGGGTCGAGGAACTCGCCACCCTGCCGCGGCTGGTGTTGCTGTGTGGCCGCTACGAGGGCGTGGACGAGCGCCTGATCGAGCGGGAGGTCGACGAGGAGCTGTCGATCGGTGACTACGTGCTGTCGGGCGGCGAACTGGCCGCGGCGGTGCTGGTCGATGCGATCGGACGCCTGCGGGAGGGTGCGCTCGGCAACGCGCAATCGGCCGCGCAGGACAGTTTTTCGGATGGTTTGTTGGACTGTCCCCACTACTCGCGCCCCGAGCGCGAGGGCGGGGATGCGGTACCGGCGGTGCTGCTGTCCGGCGACCACGCGGCGATCGCGCGCTGGCGCCTGAAGCAGAAGCTCGGCCGGACGTGGCTGCGCCGGCCGGACCTGCTGGCGCGCTGCGAACTCGACGCCGGCGCGCGTGCGCTGCTCGAGGAGTTCCGCCGCGAGTGGCTGGCGGCGCAGGTTTGATTCATCCGTCCCGCGAGGGGCGGCCAGGGCCGGACGGCGCGCGGGCAACCGCGGCGGCTGCCGGGACACAAAGCGTTGCGCATGCAACCGGCTGCACCACCGTCACCGCCGCGAGGCGGCCGGGTGCCCGGGCTTGGCCTCTGCGAACCGACCAGAAGACGACCCGAGGGACAACATGAACATCCTCCAGCAGTTCGAGAAAGAGCAGATGGCCCGCCAGTTGCCGGCGTTCACGCCCGGCGACACGGTGGTGGTCAACGTCAAGGTGAAGGAAGGCAACCGCGAGCGCGTCCAGGCCTACGAGGGCGTGGTGATCGCGATCAAGAGCCGCGGGCTGAATTCCTCGTTCACCGTGCGCAAGATGAGCCACGGCACCGGCGTCGAGCGCGTGTTCCAGACCTACAGCCCGGCGATCGAGTCGGTGACGGTCAAGCGCCGCGGCAAGGTGGCCCGCGCCAAGCTGTACTACCTGCGCGAGCGCGAGGGCAAGAGCGCCCGCATCCGGGAAGACCTGGGCGCCTCGCTGGGCGATTGATCCCGGCGGCGACGACCCGGATCCCGCGACGGCCGCCCTCGGGGCGGCCGTCGTCGTTTCCGCCCCTTGAAAAAGCGCGCCGCCGACCGCAATCGCTGCGCGTCGGCCCGTCGCTGGGCCCCCGACCCGACCGACCGCCATGAGCACGACCGAAACCCGCCGCTTCGCCGCCGAAGTCGACCAGGTGCTGCACCTGGTCACCCACGCCCTGTACTCGCACAAGGAGATCTTCCTGCGCGAACTGGCCTCCAACGCCTCCGATGCCTGCGACAAGCTGCGCTTCGAGTCGATCGCGCGGCCGGAACTGCTGGGCGACGACCCCGACCTGCGGATCGAGGTCGAGTACGACGCTGAGGCGCGCACGGTGACGATCCGCGACAGCGGCATCGGCATGTCGCGCGACGAGGTGGTGGAGAACATCGGCACCATCGCGCGCTCGGGCACCAAGCGGTTCCTCGAGTCGCTGTCGGGCGATGCGCGCGCCGACAGCCGCCTGATCGGCCAGTTCGGCGTCGGCTTCTATTCCGCCTTCGTGGTCGCCGAGCGCGTGGTGCTGCGCACGCGTCGCGCCGGCGCGCCGGAAGCCGAGGGCGTGCGCTGGGAATCCACCGGCAGCGGCGAGTACACGATCGCCGACGAGGTGCTGCCGCGCCGCGGCACCGAAGTGGTGCTGCACCTCAAGCCCGACGAGTCCGAGTTCCTGTCCGGCTGGCGCCTGCGCTCGCTGGTGTCGAAGTACTCCGACCACATCGGCTTCCCGATCCGCATGCGCCGCGAGGAAGATGGCAAGCCGGCCGCCGACTGGGAAACCGTCAACCACGCGTCGGCGCTGTGGACGCGCCCCAAGTCGGAGCTGAAGGACGACGACTACCAGGGCTTCTACAAGAATCTCTCGCACGACTTCCAGGACGCCGCCGCCTGGACCCACAACCGCGTCGAGGGCAACCAGGGCTACACCCTGCTGCTGTACGTGCCGGCCAAGGCGCCGTGGGACGCGATGTTCTCCGGCCGCGAGGAGCGGCGCGGGCTCAAGCTCTACATCCGCCGCGTGTTCATCATGGACGCGTCCGAGCAATTGCTGCCGGCCTACCTGCGCTTCGTGCGCGGCGTGGTGGACTCCGACGACCTGCCGCTCAACGTCTCGCGCGAGATCCTGCAGGAGAACCGCCTCGTCTCGCAGATCCGCGCCGCCTGCACCAAGCGCACGCTCGACCTGCTGGACCGGATCGCCGCCGACGACAAGGACAAGTACGCCGGGCTCTGGAAGGAGTTCGGCAACGTGCTCAAGGAAGGCATCGCCGAGGACCACGGCAACCGCGAGCGGATCGCAAAACTGCTGCGCTTCGCGAGCACCAAGGGCGATGGCGCGGCACAGACGGTGTCGCTC
Source organism: Lysobacteraceae bacterium (assembly GCA_021299185.1). Classification (GTDB taxonomy): domain Bacteria; phylum Pseudomonadota; class Gammaproteobacteria; order Xanthomonadales; family Ahniellaceae; genus UBA4656. The sequence goes on from JAJTHZ010000069.1 coordinate 27,326, forward strand.
GACGACTATGTCGCGCGCATGGCGCCGGGCCAGGAGGCGATCTACTTCGTCACGGCCGATTCCTTCGCCGCGGCGAAGGGCTCGCCGCAGATCGAGGCCCTGGTCGCGCGCGGGGTCGAGGTTCTGCTGCTGTCCGACCGCATCGACGAGTGGATGTCGTCCTACCTGTCCACCTACGGCGGCAAGCCGCTGCAGCATGTCGGCAAGGGCGAGATCGGCCTCGACAAACTCGGTCCCGCGCCGGACGCCGCCGAGCGCGAGGCAGCCGAGAAGGCCGGCGCACCGCTGGTCGAACGCATCAAGGGCCTGCTCGGCGACCGCGTGTCCGACGTGCGCGCCAGCCGGCGCCTGACCGAGTCGCCCGCCTGCCTGGTGCTCGATCGCGGCGACATGGCCATGCACATGCAGCGCCTGCTCAAGCAGGCCGGGCACGCGGTCGACGCCGCCAAACCCGTGCTGGAGGTGAACCTCGCCCACCCGCTGCTCAAGCGCTTCGATGCGGAGGCCGACGACGCGCGCGCGGGCGACCTCGCGCTGGTGCTGCTCGAACAGGCCCTGCTCGCGGAGGGCGGGCAACTCGAGGACCCGGCGGCCTACGTGCGGCGCGTCAACGCGCTGCTGGCCGCCTGAGGCTGGCGCGGCGCCTCAGCGGCGCCGCGCGCGGTTGCGGAACCACAGCAGCACCAGCACCGCCAGCGGCACCGACACCGCAAGCGCCACCAGCGGGTGCGCGGCGATCGGCAGTTGCGCCACTGCGACCAGGATCGCCAGCAGCACCGCCGCCGCCACGATGTTGAAGCGGCTGCCGGCGCGCGTGGCTTCGACATGCGCCTTCGCGGCCGCCGTGCAGTGCGCGATCCAGGCGCGCGCCAGCGCCTCGTGGTCGGCGTCGAGGTCCACGATGCGCGCGAGCGGCTCGGCGTGCACCTGCAGCCCGAAGCGCTGCTGCAGGTGGCCGGCCGACTGCAGCAGGAGGCCGAACGCCTGCTCGGCGCGCGCCGGCTTGACGCCCGACACCTGCGGCGCCACCACGATGCGCGCCGGCTCGATCAGCCAGTCGAGGCCGATCCCCTTGCGCGGCACCAGGCTGATGCCGCCTTCGTCGTCGCGGATCGGCTCCCCCAGGTCGGGGTCGAGGCCGCGCAGCTCGGCGACGATGGACGCGCGGTCGGCGTCCGACCAGCGGACACCGTCGGGTGGGGTGAGGGTCAGGGCGAAGGTCATGGGCGGGGTGCCGGACAAAGCGGCATTGTAGGGCCGCACCCCGGAGGGCGGTTGCCGCGGCGCGCCTGTGGGAGCCGCTTCAGCGGCTCCCACGGGCTTGCGCATCCGTTCGCCGAAAGGACCCGTCCACGTCGCAGCCGGCGACGCGCCTTGCTACCCTCGCCGGATCGCCTGCGTTTCCTCCCGACCATGGACCTCAAGGCTCTCCGCGACCAGCTCGATGCCGTCGATGCCCGCTTCATCGAACTCGCCGCGGAGCGCCAGCGCATCGTGGGCGAGATCGGCCGCTTCAAGCGCGCCCAGGGGCGCCAGGTGCGCGACTTCGCGCGCGAGCGCCAGGTACTGGAGCGGGCCGCGGCGAATGCGCGGGCCGCCGGGCTGGAACCCGCGCTCGGGCAGGAACTGCTGCGCCAGTTGATCGAGGCCTCGCTGGCCGCGCAGGAGGCCGAGCGCGTGCGCGCGGAAGGCGAGGGCAGCGGCAAGTCGGCGCTGGTCATCGGCGGCGGCGGGCGCATGGGCCAGTGGTTCGCCCGCTTCCTCGATTCGCAGGGTTACGCCGTGACCGTGGCCGATCCCGCGGGCTGTCCCGATGCGTTCGCCCATGTCGCCGACTGGCGCGTGCTGGACCTGGTGCACGAGCTGATCGTGGTCGCGGCGCCACTGCGCAGCAGCGCCGGGATCCTGCACGAACTCGCCGCGCGGCGGCCGTCGGGGGTGGTGTTCGACATCGGCTCGCTGAAGTCGCCGCTGGCCGACGGTCTGCGCGCGCTGCGCGCGGCGGGCGTGCGCGCCACGTCGGTGCACCCGATGTTCGGCCCCTCGGTGAACGTGCTGGCCGGCCGCCACGTGATCTTCGTCGACATCGGCGACGAGGACGCCAACGCCGCGGCGCGCGCGCTGTTCGCGCAGACCATGGCGGTGCCGGTGTCGATGGGGCTCGACCAGCACGACCGCCTGATGGGCTACGTGCTGGGCCTGTCGCATGCGCTCAACATCACGTTCTTCACCGCGCTGGCCGAATCGCACGAGATGGCCGAGACCCTGGACCGTGCGTCCAGCACCACCTTCGACCGGCAGCTCGCGATCGCGCGCGGGCTGGCCAACGAGAACCCGCACCTGTACTACGAGATCCAGCGCCTCAACGAACACGGCGGCGAGGCGCTGGCGGCGCTGGAGTCGGCGCTGTCCAAGGTGCTCGCGACGATCCGCGCCGGCGACGAGGCGGGCTTCGTGCGGCTGATGGACGCCGGTCGCGCCTACCTCGAACGCCGCGACGCGGCGCCGCGCTGAGGCCCACCCCATGCAGGCCGGACTGATCACCAACCTGCTGCTGCCGCTCGCGCTCGGCGTGGTGATGCTCGGCCTCGGGCTCGGCCTGACCCTGGCCGATTTCCGCCGCGTGTTCGCGATGCCGCGCGTGGTGCTGGTCGGGCTCGCCGTGCAGGCCGTGCTGCTGCCCGCGGTGGCGTTCGCGATCGCGGTCGGATTCGGGCTGGCGCCGGAACTGGCGGTCGGCCTGGTGCTGCTGGCGGCTTCGCCGGGCGGTGCCACGGCGAACATCTACAGCCATCTCGCGCGCGGCGACGTGGCGCTCAACATCACGCTCACCGCCACCAACAGCGTGCTCTGCCTGCTGACCCTGCCGCTGATCGTGAACTTCTCGCTGGCGCACTTCATGGAGGCGGGCCAGTACGTCCCGCCGCCGGTGCGCAAGGTGGTCGAGGTGGCGGTGATCATCGTCGGGCCGGTGGCGCTGGGCATGCTGCTGCGCGCGCTCGCGCCGCGGGTGTCGGAGAAGCTCGCCGGCCCGGTGAAGGTGTTCTCGGTGGCGGTGCTGGTGCTGGTGATCGGCGCCGCGCTGGCCGCGGAATGGAACCGCCTGCCCGAGTACTTCGCCGCCGTCGGCCTGGCCTGCCTGGTGTTCAACCTCGCCAGCATGGGCGCGGGCTACGTGGTGCCGCGGGCGCTGCGGCTCGACCGCCGGCAGGCGATCGCGATCGCAATGGAGATCGGCATCCACAACGGCACGCTGGCGATCTTCGTCGCCCTCAACGTGCTGGGCAACGCGACCATGTCGGTGCCGGCGGCGATCTACAGCCTGATCATGTTCGTCACCGCCGCGCTTTTCGGCTGGTGGATCAACCGCCGTCCCGCCGCGGCATGAACGCGCGGCCACAAACCGCCGGCGTGCGGATCGACGTCTGGCTGTGGGCGGCGCGGCTGTTCAAGACGCGCTCGCTGGCCAAGGCATCCATCGAGGCCGGGCGGGTGGCGATCGACGGCGTGGCCTGCAAGCCCTCGCGCCAGGTGCGCGTCGGCGACCGCCTAGTGGTGTCGCGTGGCGGCGAGCGCATCGAGTTCGACGTGCGCGCGCTGTCCGACCAGCGTGGCCCCGCGCCGGTCGCCCAGGGGCTGTATGAGGAAACCGCTGCCAGCCGCGCCGCGCGCGAGGCGGCGCGGGAGCAGCGCCGCCTGCACGGCGCCGGCTACCAGGCGCCGCCCGCGCGGCCCGACAAGCGCGCGCGACGCGAGATCCTGCGCCTGATCGACGAGGCCTGAGCGTGTCGGCCGCGGAAGCCCAACGCCAGTTCGAACTGGGGCTGGCCCTGCATCGCCAGGGCCAGGCCGGACTGGCGGAGAGCCACTACCTGCGCGCAGTGAAGCTCGATCCCGCGCTCGCGGACGCCTGGCACCTGCTCGGGGTAGTGGCCTTCCAGGCCGGGCAGTTGCCCAAGGCGGCCAAGCACTTCCGGCAGGCGGTGGCGGTGCGGCCCGGTTTCGCGCAGGCCTGGAACAACCTCGCGCTGGCGCTGAAGGCGATGGACGAACCCGAAGCTGCGCGCGAGGCCTTCGCGCGCGCCTTGTCGGTGCGACCCGAGTACGTCGAGGCGGCCTACAACCTCGGCATCCTGCAGCAGCAGGCGGGCGATGCGGCGGCTGCGGAAGCGAGCTGGCGACAGGCGCTGCAGTGGCAGCCCGCGCATGCGCTGAGCCTGACCAATCTCGGCAACCTCCTGCGCATGCAGGGTCGTTTCGACGAAGCGGCGCCGCTGCTGCAGCGCGCCGAGGATGAGGCGCCGAGCGGCGACAGCGCGCTCAACCTGGGCCTGCTGGCGCTCGACCGCGGCGATCCGGTCCAGGCGCGCGCGCTGGCCGCCGAAGCAGCGCGGCGCGATCCGTCGCTGGTCGACGCGCTCGAACTCGAGGGCGTGGCGGCGCGACTCGCGGAGGACGTGGACGGTGCGCTGGTCGCGCTTGAGGCGACGGTCGCGCGCGAACCCCGGCGTGGCGGCGCCTGGTTCGAACTGGGTCTCGCGCGCGGCGCCGCCGGGGACTGGCCCGGTTCGCGCGCCGCGCTGTCGAAGGCGCGCAGCCTCGACGGCAAGTCCGCCAAGCTGGCGTGGCATGCCGCGCTGGCGCTGCCGGCGCTGCCGTCCGACGAGGCCGAGGTCGAGGCCGCGCTGCGTGCCTTCGGCGAGGGCGTCGACCGCCTGCGCGCGCGGATCGCGAAGGCGCCGCCGGCGGAACTCGCCGAGCACTTCGAGGCGGCGGCCAGCGTCGCGCCGTTCCACCTCGCCTACCTGCCGCGCGATCCGCTGCCCGTGCTCGCGCCGTTCGGCGACCTGCTGGCGGCGCTGGTGGCGCGCGCCGTGCCGGCGCTGGCGGAGCCACCGTTGCCACGCGCCGCCATCGACGGGCGGCTCCGGGTCGCCTTCGTGTCCGCGTACTGGACCCGCCACACGGTGTCGCGCTACTTCGCCGGCTTCGCGACCGCGCTCGACCGCGCGCGCTTCGCGGTGACGGTCTGGCACACCGGCGCGAGCACCGACGCCGACAGCGCGGCCACGGCCGCGGCGGTCGAACGCTTCGAGCACGCGCGCGAGGGCGTGGTCGCGCTTGCGGACCGCATCCGCGGATCGTCGCCCGACGTGGTCGTGTTCCCGGATGTCGGCATGGATCCGCGGCAGCAGGTGCTGGCCGCCTGCCGGCTGGCGCCGCGGCAGGTCGTGCTCTACGGACATCCACTGACCACCGGCCTGCCCACGGTGGACGTGTTCGCCGGTGCGGCGGCGCTGGAGCCGGCCGGGGCCGACGCCCACTACCGCGAGCGCCTCGTGCGCCTGCCCGGCCTCGGCGCGATGCCGCGCCGTTGGGACGCGCAGCCCGAGCCCGCGCCGTTCCGGGCGCGTGCCGCGGGACGCCCTGCGGTGCTGTGCCCGCAGAACCTGTCCAAGATCACGCCGTCCTTCGACCGCGTGCTCGCGCGCATCCTCGCCGGCAGCGACGCCCGCCTGTTCCTGTTCGACCGCGAAGGGCCGCTGAGCCGCCGCTACCTCGCGCGGCTGTCGCGCGCGGCGGCCGCCGAGGGCGTCGCGCTCGACGGTCGGGTCCAACTGCTGGGCGCCTGTCCGTATCCCGAGTTCCTCGGCGCCCTGCAGGCCGCCGACCTCGTGCTCGACACGCCGTGGTTCTCCGGCGGCGGCACCAGCCTCGATGCCTTCGCACTGGGCGTGCCGGTGCTCACGACGCGCAGCACGGCGGCGCGCGGTCGGCAGACCGCCGGAATGCTCGACCTGATGGGAATCGACGGGCTGGTCGCCGCGGACGACGATGCCTTCGTCGCCACCGCGCTGGCGCTGCTGCGGGACCGCGCGCGCCATCGCGACCTCGGCGCGTTGATCGCGCCCCGCGCCGGCGTGCTGTTCGACGGCGCTGCGGCGCTGGCTGCCTTCTCCGACCTGCTCGCCGGCACCGTGGCGCCGCGCGGCTGAGCGTTCGCGGTCGCGTCAGACCAGCTTCTTGAGGCGGTAAAGCAGTTCCAGCGCCGCCCGCGGCGTGAGGCTGTCGGGATCGATCGCGCGCAGTTCGCCGATCGCGGCCGGCTCGGCGTCGAACAGGCCGAGCTGCGGCGGTGCTGGCGTGGGCGTGGCGGGCGCCGGCGCGGGCCCGAGGGCTGGCGCGCCGCGCTGCAAGGCGTCGAGGAACTCGCGCGCCTGGGCGATCACGGCGCGTGGCACGCCGGCCAGCGCCGCGACCTGCAGGCCGAAGCTGCGGTCGGCCGGGCCGTCCTTCACCGCATGCAGGAACACCAGGCTGTCGCCGTGCTCCACCGCATCGAGGTGCACGTTGGCCACGCCCTCGACCTGTCCCGCCAGTGCGGTGAGTTCGAAGTAGTGGGTGGCAAACAGGGTGAACGCACGATTGACGGTCGCGAGGTGCATCGCCGCCGCCTTGGCCAGCGCGAGTCCGTCGTAGGTGCTGGTTCCGCGGCCGACCTCGTCCATCAGCACCAGGCTGCGCGGCGTCGCGTTGTGCAGGATGCCTGCGGTTTCGGCCATCTCGACCATGAAGGTCGACGCGCCGCGCGCGAGGTCGTCGCCGGCGCCGATGCGGGTGAAGATGCGGTCGATCGGGCCGATCGTGGCCTCGTCGGCCGGCACCCATGCGCCGACGTGCGCGAGCAGCACGATCAGCGCGGCCTGCCGCATGTAGGTGCTCTTGCCGCCCATGTTGGGGCCGGTGATGACCAGCATGCGCCGCGTGGGGTCGAGGCCGAGGTCGTTGGGTTCGAACGGCTCGTCGCGCAGCGCCTCGACCACCGGGTGGCGGCCGCGGCGGATCGCCAGCACCGGTTCGTCGACCAGCACCGCCGGCGACCAGCGCAGCGCGCGCGCGCGCTCGGCCAGGCAGGCCAGCACGTCCAGTTCCGCCAGCGCCGCGGCGCAGTCGCGCAGTTCGGCCAGCCGCGCGTTCAGCGCATCGAGCAGCGACTCGTACAGCGCGTGCTCGCGCATCAGTGCGCGCTCGCGGGCGGAGAGCACCTTGTCCTCGAACTGCTTGAGTTCCTCGGTGATGTAGCGCTCGGCGCCCTTGATGGTCTGCCGGCGCGTGTACTCCGGCGGGACCTTGTCGGCATGCGTGCGGCCGAGCTCGATGTAGTAGCCGTGCACGCGGTTGTAGCCGACCTTCAGGGTGGCGATGCCGGTGCGCTCGCGCTCGCGGGTCTCCAGCGCGACGAGGAAGGCATCGGCGTCGGTGCTCAGCAGGCGCAGTTCGTCGAGCTCCGCGTCGTGGCCCGGGGCGATGACGCCGCCGTCGCGCAGCAGGGCGGGCGGCTGTTCGACCAGCGAGGCCGACAGCAGGGCCGCCATCTCGCCGTGCTCACCGAGCCCGCCGGCCAGCGCCGCGATGCGCGGGCTGTCCACGCCGGCGAGCAGCGCGCGCAGGCCGGGCAGGTCGGCCAGCGCGTCGCGCAGCGTCGACAGGTCGCGCGGGCGCGCCGAGCGCAGGTGCACGCGGGCGAGGATGCGCTCCACGTCGCCGAGGCGCTGGAAGCGCTCGCGCAGCGGCTCGTGCGCGCCGGCATCGAGCAGGGCACCGATCGCCTGCGAGCGCTCGCGGACCACGGTGGGCTGGCGCAATGGCCGGTTGAGCCAGCGACGCAGCAGCCGGCTGCCCATCGGCGTGACGCAGCGGTCCAGCACGCCGGCCAGGGTGGCGCGATGCTCGCCCTGCGGGTGCTGGTCGATCTCGAGGTTGCGCCGGGTGGCGGCGTCCATCGCCACGCTGTCGGCGGCGGCCTCGACCGACAGGCCGGCCAGGTGGGGCAGGGCACTGCGCTGGGTGTCCTTGAGGTACTGCAGCAGCGCGCCGGCGGCGCCGATCGCGGCCCGCAGCGGCGCCACGCCGAACCCGACCAGGTCGCAAGTGCCGAAGAACGCGCACAGCGCGCGTTCGCCGCTGTCGGTGTCGAAGTGCCACGGCGGGCGGCGGCGCAGGCCGGCCTGGTGTTCGAGCGCGGCGACCGGCGCCAGGTCCTCCGGCACCAGGGTCTCGGCGGGCCGCAGGCGCGCGAGTTCGGCCGCCAGCGAGGCCTCGTCGTCGATCTCCGACAGCACGCAGCGCCCGCCGGCGACGTCCACCCAGGCCAGCGCGAAGCGCGAGCCCGCGCGGGCGAGGGCCAGCAGCAGGTTGTCGCGGCGCTCGTCCAGCAGGGCCTCGTCGGTGACCGTGCCCGGGGTGACGATGCGCACGATCTTGCGCTCGACCAGCCCCTTGGCCAGCGCGGGGTCGCCGATCTGCTCGCAGATCGCCACCGACTCGCCGAGCTTGAGCAGGCGCGCGAGGTAGGCGTCCAGCTGGTGGTGCGGCACGCCCGCCATCGGGATCGGCGCGCCGGCCGAACTGCCGCGCTGGGTCAGGGTGATGTCGAGCAGGCGCGCGGCCTTGCGCGCGTCGTCGTAGAACAGCTCGTAGAAGTCGCCCATCCGGAACAGCAGCAGGGTGTCGGGCACTTCGGCCTTGGCGCGCAGGTACTGCCGCATCAGCGGCGTGTGCTGTTCCAGCGGATCGGCGGCGGGGGTCATTCAGGGAACCTCTGGACAAGTATCCGCGTCCGCGCCGGAGGTTGTGCGGCCAGCCAGCAAGGCGCGCGTCGCAGGGCGTGGTGGTTCCACGCGCAAGACGCGCAATGCCGCTGGATGGCCGCACAATCCCGGCCCGCAGGGTTGCCTCTGTGCGCGCCCGCACCCGCGTTGGCCGCCTTGGCCGTGGAACCACCACGCCCTGCAGCGCCCGCCTTGGTGCGGACGCGCACAGAGGCAACGCGGATGCGGATGCTTGTTCAGAGGTTCCCTAGACGGCGCGCGCTGTGTGGGCTAAAAGCGGAACTTTACCGGAGCGGCGACCGCCATGCCCGATGCCCCAATGCCCGACGACGCCCGCCTGCACGACCTCGCCGCCGACGTCGGCGCGCGGCTGCAGGGCGCCGGGCAGATGCTGGTTACCGCCGAGTCCTGCACCGGTGGCTGGATCGCCAAGACCATCACCGACATCCCGGGCTGCTCCGCGTGGTTCGAGACCGGGATGGTGGCGTATTCCTACGAAGCGAAGCAGGCGCTGCTCGGCGTGCGGCCGGAGACCCTGCTCAAGCACGGCGCGGTCAGCGAGGAATGCGTGCTGGAGATGGTCTCCGGCGCGCTGATCCACGCCGGGGCCGGCGTGGCGGTGGCGGTGACCGGCATCGCGGGTCCCGGCGGCGGCACCGCCGACAAGCCGGTCGGCACCGTGTGGATCGCGTGGAAGCGGCGCGGTGGCTACCCGCTGATGCGGCGTTTCCAGTTCGACGGCGACCGCGAGGCGGTGCGTCGGCACACGGTGGCCGCCGCGCTCGAGGGACTTCAGAAAATTCTTACGCCCTGACGCTGCGTTCGCCGCTGCCGGGGCAACCTGCCTGTGGGATAATTCCGCCCGAATCGCAGGCGCTGAGACGCCTTCCCGCGACAAAGCGACCCGCACCCCATTCCCCGAGGATTCCCGATGGACGAGAACAAGCGCCGCGCCCTGTCTTCCGCCCTGAGCCAGATCGAAAAGCAGTTCGGCAAGGGCACCGTGATGCGCATGGGCGACAAGGTCAACGAGGCCGTGGAGGTCATCTCCACCGGCTCGCTGGGCCTCGACATCGCGCTCGGCATCGGCGGCCTGCCGCGTGGCCGCGTGATCGAGATCTATGGCCCGGAATCCTCCGGCAAGACCACGCTCACCCTGCAGGTCATCGCCAACTGCCAGCGTAATGGCGGCACGGCCGCCTTCGTCGACGCCGAGCACGCGCTCGACCCGACCTATGCCGAGAAGCTCGGCGTGAAGGTCGACGACCTGCTGGTCTCGCAGCCCGACACCGGCGAGCAGGCGCTGGAGATCACCGACATGCTGGTGCGCTCCGGCGCGGTGGACGTGGTGGTGGTCGACTCGGTCGCCGCGCTGACCCCAAAGGCGGAGATCGAAGGCGAGATGGGCGACTCCCACGTCGGCCTGCACGCGCGCCTGATGAGCCAGGCCCTGCGCAAGCTCACCGCCAACATCAAGAAGTCCAACTGCACGGTGATCTTCATCAACCAGATCCGCATGAAGATCGGCGTGATGTTCGGCAGCCCCGAGACCACCACCGGCGGAAACGCGCTGAAGTTCTACGCCTCGGTGCGCCTCGACATCCGCCGCATCGGTTCGGTCAAGCGCGGCGAGGAGGTGATCGGCTGCGAGACCCGCGTGAAGGTGGTCAAGAACAAGCTGGCGCCGCCGTTCCGCGTGGCGGACTTCGAGATCCTCTACGGCGAGGGGGCCTCGCGCGAGGGCGAGATCATCGAGCTCGGCGTGCTGCACAACCTGGTCGAGAAGTCCGGCGCCTGGTACAGCTACAGCGGCGACCGCATCGGCCAGGGCAAGGACAACACGCGGCTGTTCCTCAAGGAACACCCGGAGATGGCGCGCGAGATCGAGGACAAGATCCGCGCCAAGCTGGTCAACGCCAAGCTCGGTGCGGGCGCCGCCACCGCCGAGGTCGAGGAAGCCTGAGCCGGATGCGCCGGAAGGACCCCGGCGCGACCCCGCCCGGCGCCTGCGAAACGGCGCTGGGACTGCTCTCGCGGCGCGAGCACTCGCGCCGCGACCTCGGGCGCAAGCTGGCCCGGCGCGGCGTGGCCGCCGAGGACGCGCAGGCAGCCATCGACCGCCTCGCCGGGGACGCCTACCAGTCCGACCGCCGCTTCGCCGAATCCCTGGTCCGCCAGCGCGTGGGGCAGGGCTACGGCCCGCGCCACGTCCAGGCCGAACTCGGCACGCACGGCATCCCCTCCGACACGATCCGCGAACTGCTCGACGAGCCCGACTGGGACGCCGTCGCGCGCGACCTGGTCGCGCGTCGCCTGCGCGATCCGGGCGACCCCGACGCCCGCCGCCGCGCGGCGGGCCTGCTGCAGCGCCGCGGCTTCGGCGGCGACACCATCCGCCGCGTTCTGGGCCGACGGCCCGACGGCGGCGAAACCGGCGACTGACGCCGACCCTGGCGGCACGCCGAGGGGGGCGCACGGCACCGCGCCGGCCCTTGTGCAGCGCGGCACGGGGCGCCAAATCGGGATATCCTCAACGGTTTCCCCGCCCCGGTGTGCGCCATGAAGTCCAGCGCCGAGATCCGCCAGACCTTCCTCGATTTCTTCCAGTCCAAGGGCCACACCGTGGTCGCGTCCAGCCCGCTGGTGCCGGGCAACGACCCGACCCTGCTGTTCACCAACGCCGGCATGGTGCAGTTCAAGGACGTGTTCCTCGGCGGCGACAAGCGCTCGTACAAGCGCGCCGCATCCTCGCAGCGCTGCGTGCGCGCCGGCGGCAAGCACAACGACCTCGACTCGGTCGGCTACACCGCGCGCCACCACACCTTCTTCGAGATGCTGGGCAACTTCTCGTTCGGCGATTACTTCAAGCGCGACGCCATCGCCTACGCCTGGGAACTGCTCACGGTCGTCTACGGCCTGCCCAAGGATCGCCTGTGGGTCACGGTCTACCACACCGACGACGAGGCCTTCGAGATCTGGAACCGCGAGGTCGGCGTGCCGGCCGAGCGCATCGTGCGCATCGGTGACAACAAGGGCGCGTCCTACGCCTCCGACAACTTCTGGCAGATGGCCGACACCGGCCCCTGCGGACCGTGCACCGAGATCTTCTACGACCACGGCGCGGCGATCGCCGGCGGCCCGCCCGGATCGCCCGAGCAGGACGGCGACCGCTACATCGAGATCTGGAACCTGGTGTTCATGCAGTTCGACCGCGCCGCCGACGGCACCCTGCATCCGCTGCCGGCGCCCTGCGTCGACACCGGCATGGGCCTCGAGCGCCTCGCCGCGGTGCTGCAGCACGTGCACAGCAACTACGAGATCGACCTGTTCCAGGCGCTGATCAAGGCGGCCGCCGAACTCACCGGCACCGCCGACCTCGCCGAGAAGTCGCTGCGCGTGATCGCCGACCACATCCGCGCCTGTTCCTTCCTGATCGTCGACGGCGTGCTGCCGTCCAATGAAGGCCGCGGCTACGTGTTGCGCCGGATCATCCGCCGCGCGCTGCGCCACGGCTGGATGCTCGGCACCAAGGGCCTGTTCTTCCACCGGATGGTCGCGCCGCTGGTGGAGCAGATGGGCGCGGCCTACCCGGAACTGGCCGCCAAGCAGGGGATGGTGGCGGCCACCCTCAAGGCCGAGGAGGAACGCTTCGCCGAGACCCTCGACCAGGGCATGAAGGTGTTCGCCGAGGTGGCCGCGAAGGCCACGGGCACGATCGCGGGCGAGGACGTGTTCCGCCTGTACGACACCTACGGCTTCCCCGCCGACCTGACCGCCGACGTCGCGCGCGAGCGTGGGCTCGCGATCGACATGGAGGGCTTCGAGCGCGCGATGGAGGGGCAGCGCGAGCGCGCCCGCGCGGCCTCGCAGTTCGGCGGGGCGACGACCGTGCCCGCGGACCTGGTCAAGGCGCTGGCGCCCACCGCGTTCGAGGGGTACCGCGCGCACGCGGTCGACGGCGCGCAGGTGGTCGGCATCGTGCGCGATGGGCGCTCCGTGGCCGCGCTGTCGGCGGGCGAGGGCGGCATCGTGCTGCTGGATCGCACGCCGTTCTACGCCGAGTCCGGCGGCCAGGTGGGCGACACCGGCGTGCTGCGCGGCGCCGGCGGCGCGTTCCGCGCGGACGACACGCAGAAGCTCGCCGGCGTCTTCCACGGCCATGTCGGCGTGGTCGAAGCGGGCGCCATCCGGGTCGGCGACGCCGTGCGCGCCGAGATCGACGCCGCCCGCCGCGCGGCCACCGTGCTCAACCATTCCGCCACCCACCTGCTGCACGCCGCGCTGCGCCAGGTGCTGGGCGACCACGTGCAGCAGAAGGGCAGCCTGGTCGCGCCCGACCGGCTGCGCTTCGACTTCTCGCACTTCCAGCCGGTGACGGCGGACGAGCTGGCGCGGATCGAGGACCTCGTCAACGCCGAAGTGCGCGCCAACGCCGCCGCCGAGGGCGAGGAAATGGCCTACCAGCAGGCGATCGACGCCGGCGCGATGGCGCTGTTCGGCGAGAAGTACGGCGAGCGCGTCCGGGTGATGCGCATGGGCGGCTTTTCCACCGAACTGTGCGGCGGCACCCACGTCGGTCGCACCGGCGACATCGGGCTGTTCAAGATCACCGCGGAGTCGGGCGTGGCCGCCGGCGTGCGGCGCATCGAGGCTGTCACCGGCGCCGGCGCGCTGGCCTTCGTCGCCGCGCGCGAGCACGCCCTGCGCGAGGTCGGCGCCCTGCTGGGCGCGCCGGAACGCGAGGTGGTCGATCGCCTGCGCGCGGTGTTCGAGCGGCAGAAGCTGCTCGAGCGCGAACTGGAGTCGCTCAAGGCGCGTGCCGCCAACGCAGCGCTCGATGATGTGCTGGCTCGCGCGCCGGACATCGGCGGCATCCGCGTGGTGGCCGCGCGCATCGACGGCCTCGACGCCAAGGCGCTGCGCGAGGGCGTCGACCAGGTGAAACAGAAACTGCCGGACTCGGTGGTGCTGCTGGCCACCGGAGCGGCGGGCAAGGTGTCGCTGGTCGCCGGCGTCGCCGGCCGGGCGCAGGGCAAGGTCAAGGCGGGCGAGCTGCTGTCGCATGTGGCCGCGCAGATCGGCGGCAAGGGCGGCGGTCGGCCGGACCTCGCGCAGGGCGGTGGCGAGGATTCGCCGCAGGTCGCGGCTGCGCTGGCCGGCGTGGTGGAGTGGGTGCGCGCGCGCCTGTCCTGACGCCGTCGCGGCGCATTCGTTCACGAGCCGGCGCGCGAGGCGCGCCGGTCCCCGCACAGCAGGTTGGTGCGGGGCCATGGGGGCTTCCGCCGGGCGCACGGGCGAGGGACGGCTTCCGGGCCCTTTGTGAAATTGCTGTCTTGGCCAAAAGTACGTACCAATTTCATTGCGCCGGACGCCGGGGCGGGACTACCATGCGGGCAAGGTCTCCAGCGCTCGCTAGGGATGTCCGGGGCGCGTGGCAGGAGCGCGCCCAGGATCGCACGACAGTGCACCCGGCGACGGCCGAGGGACCGGCCAAAGCAGAGGACTAGAAAAACATGCTGATTCTGACCCGACGGGTGGGCGAGACCTTGATGATCGGTGACAACGTCACCGTCACGGTCTTGGGTGTGAAGGGCAACCAGGTGCGCATCGGCATCAACGCGCCCAAGGACCTCGCGGTGCATCGCGAGGAGATCTACCAGCGCATCAAGCGCGAGCAGGAAGGCGGCTTGCCGCCGCACGACAAGAGCGGGACCTGAGCGGCGCCGTTTACCGCGGTAGCGGCCGCGCGTTATCCTTGTCGGGGTCGGGGTTCCCTGCCGCGTGGCAGTGGAACCGCGATCCGCACGGTGCATGGCCTGGTGCAGGCGCGGCGCCGGCGGGACAAGACCCGGAGAGATGCCCGAGAGGCCGAAGGGGCTCCCCTGCTAAGGGAGTATAGGGTCAAAAGCTCTATCGAGGGTTCGAATCCCTCTCTCTCCGCCAACCGTGTCGAGTCGTTCCGACCGGTCGGCGCGTCGATCGTTTGGGCACGGAGTGATCGCAGCCCCGTTGACGCAAGCGGCAGCACGCCGCATACTTTCGCCTCTTCGCGCCCGTAGCTCAGTTGGATAGAGTACCAGGCTACGAACTTGGTGGTCGGGAGTTCGAATCTCTCCGGGCGCGCCAGATCCGGCGGAAAGGGTGCTTCGGCGCCCTTTTCGTTTTGCGGCACGGCGGGAGCGCTGACGGCGCGCACCGCGATTGACGCTCCGCGGCGTGGTTCGTACCATGCCCGCGCGCGACGGCCAGCGGGACGGTCGTCGCCGAGTGCAGATCGCGGGGTATAGCGCAGCCTGGTAGCGCACCTGCTTTGGGAGCAGGGTGTCGGGGGTTCGAATCCCTCTACCCCGACCAATCCACCGGGGTCCTGCTGCTTGCAGCGCGGGGCCGGGCGGGGCGGTCGCAAGTCCGATCCGGCGACGGCGCCGGGCCGCGTCGGTCGGTGCCGTCACTGGAGCCCGTCGTCCGAAGCGCCCGTAGCTCAACCGGATAGAGCATCGGCCTTCTAAGCCGACGGTTGCAGGTTCGAGTCCTGTCGGGCGCGCCAACGGCAGGACGCCGGGCAGGTACCCAAGGTTTCTGGTGGGCGTAGCTCAGCTGGTTAGAGTACCGGATTGTGATTCCGGTTGTCGGGGGTTCGAATCCCCTCGCTCACCCCAAATTCGAAGCGTTCCGTGGGCCGTTAGCTCAATTGGTAGAGCAGCGGACTCTTAATCCGTAGGTTTCAGGTTCAAGTCCTGAACGGCCCACCAATTCAGCCCCTGAAGTTGCCATCCAGCGCGTCCGTGCTGGGCACCTCGGTAGCAGTCACTCACGACGACGGCGCCTCAATGGCGCCGTCGTCGTTTCCGCCCGAAGCGAACCCTCAGCCCCTCGGACCCGCCGTCCCCCACCGGCCTCAGTCTCCGAACCACTAGGCCGCCATTGTCGATCGCCAGCCAGGCGCACGATGCCCGGCCACCCCACCACGACGCGACACCACCGCCCACCTCCGGTATGATCCCCGCCCCCGATTCCACGTGGCGAAAGTGGCGGAACTGGTAGACGCGCTGGATTTAGGTTCCAGTGGGGTGACCCGTGAGAGTTCGAGTCTCTCCTTTCGCACCAACCAGATGCACGCCGCGCCGCGCCGCCCCCGGGCGACGCGGGCCCTGTCCTTGAGGAGCACCCATGCAAGTCTCGCTTGAATCCGTCGGCAAGCTCGAGCGCAAGCTGACCGTCCGCTTCCCCGCCGCGCAGGTCGAGACGCGCGTGCGCGCCCGGATCGCGGAACTCGGCCGCACCGTGCGCATCAAGGGCTTCCGGCCGGGCAAGGTGCCCTCGCGCGTGCTCGAGCAGCGCTTTGGCGCGCAGGTGCGCAACGAGGCGATGTCGGACGCGATCTCCTCGTCGTACCAGGAGGCGCTGCGCCAGCAGAACCTGCGCCCGGCGATGGCGCCGTCGATCAGCGCGCGCGCCGCCGAAGGCAATGAGATCGAGTACGTCGCCACCTTCGAGGTGGTGCCCGAACTGCCGCCGGTCGACGTGTCCGGCCTGCAGGTCGTGCGCACCGTGTCGGCGGTCGAGGAGGCCGATGTGGACCGCATGATCGACACCCTGCGCCAGCAGCGCCGCCAGTGGCAGGTGGTCGAGCGCGCCGCGGCCGCCGGCGACATGGTGATCTTCGAGTACGCGGCCACCGCCGACGGCCAGCGCCATCCGGCCGAGGGCTTCGAGCGGGCCGGCACCATCCTCGGCGCCGGCGCCCTGTTCGCCGAGTTCGAGTCGGTGCTGGCCGGCGCCGCCGCCGGCGAGTCGCGCAGCGGCAGCGTGCAGTTCCCGCCCAACTTCCGCGAGGCCTCGCTGGCCGGCAAGTCGGCCGCGGTCGAGGCGAAGGTGGTGCGCGTGCAGCACGCCGTGCTGCCCGAGGTCGACGACGCGTTCATCGCCAGCTTCGGGGTGCGCGAAGGCGGGATGGAGAAGTTCCGCGCCGACGTGCGCGCCAACCTGGAGCGCGAGCTCAACGCCGCGGTGCGCGGCCGCACCAAGGCCGACGCGGTGTCCAAGCTGCTGGCCGCCTGGGCCGATCTCGAGGTGCCGCGTTCGCTGGTCGAGACCGAGGCCCGCGCCCTGCTGCAGCAGGCGCAGCAGAACGCCCAGCGCGCCGGCGTGCAGCCGCCGCAGGACGCCTCGCTGTTCGCCGCCGACGCCGAGTCGCGCGTGCGCGCCTTCGTGTTGCTGAGCGAGATCGCGCGCCAGAACCAGATCGTGCCGGATGCGCGCCGCGTCAACGAGATGCTGGCCACCATCGCCTCCACCTACGAGGAGCCCGAGAAGGTGGTCGAGTTGTACGCCCGCGACGCGGAACTGATGTCCACGCTGCGCAACCGCGTGGTCGAGGACCAGGTGGTCGACTGGGTCGTCGAGCACGCCAAGGTGTCCGAGCAGCGTCTGTCGTTCGCCGACCTGATGCAGCCGCAGGGCTGACCCGCGGCCGGCCGGGCTTGAATGACCGCGCCGCGCCGCCATACTGGCTCCAGGAACCGAGGACGAATCCGATGATCACGAACCTGAACCTGGTGCCGATGGTGGTCGAGCAGACCTCCCGCGGCGAGCGCGCCTACGACATCTACTCGCGCCTGCTGAAGGAGCGGGTCGTGTTCTGCGTGGGTCCGGTCGAGGACTACATGGCGAACGTGATCGTCGCCCAGTTGCTGTTCCTCGAGGCCGAGAACCCGGACAAGGACATCAACCTGTACATCAACAGCCCGGGCGGCTCGGTCACGGCCGGCATGGCGATCTTCGACACCATGCGCTTCATCCGCCCGCAGGTGAGCACGATCTGCATCGGGCAGGCGGCCAGCATGGGCGCCTTCCTGCTCGCTGCCGGCGCCAAGGGCAAGCGCTACTGCCTGCCCAACTCGCGGGTGATGATCCACCAGCCGTCGGCCGGCTTCTCGGGCCAGGCTTCCGACATCGCGATCCACGCCAAGGAGATCCTTTCGATCAAGGCGCGGATGAACGAACTGATGGCCGGCTTCACCGGCAGGCCGCTCGAGCAGATCGAGAAGGACGTCGACCGCGACTACTTCCTGTCGGCGGCCGAGGCCCGCGATTACGGCCTGGTCGACAGCGTCCTCGACCGGCGCCCCGACGACACCGTTCGCGCCGGCTGAACACGCGCTTTTCCGGTTTTCACATTCGTGCAGGCGGCCCGGCGGGCGCCGGGCCGTGGCACGATTTCCCTGTGTTATCCTCGGCCCGCAACGCCCGCTTGCGGGCCGTGAACCGTGGCGAGGCAGGCGGACAATGAGCGACGACCGACAGGGCAGGGGCAGCGACAGCGGCAAGATCCTGTACTGCTCGTTCTGCGGCAAGAGCCAGCACGAGGTCCGCAAACTGATCGCGGGCCCGTCGGTGTTCATCTGCGACGAATGCGTCGAGCTCTGCAACGACATCATCCGCGAAGAGCTGGAAGAGAAGGCGGCCACCGCGCGCAGCCACCTGCCCAAGCCGCGCGAGATCATGGACGTGCTCGACCAGTACGTGATCGGCCAGAACCGCGCCAAGAAGGTTCTGGCGGTGGCGGTGTACAACCACTACAAGCGCCTCGAGTCGCGCCAGCGCGGCGAGGACGTGGAACTGGCCAAGAGCAACATCCTGCTGATCGGCCCGACCGGTTCCGGCAAGACCCTGCTCGCCGAGACGCTGGCCCGCCTGCTCAACGTGCCGTTCACCATCGCCGACGCGACCACCCTCACCGAGGCGGGCTACGTCGGCGAGGACGTCGAGAACATCATCCAGAAGCTGCTGCAGAAGTGCGACTACGACGTCGAGAAGGCGCAGACGGGCATCGTCTACATTGACGAGATCGACAAGATCTCGCGCAAGAGCGAGAACCCGTCGATCACCCGTGACGTCTCCGGCGAAGGCGTGCAGCAGGCGCTGCTCAAGCTCATCGAGGGCACCATCGCTTCGGTGCCGCCGCAGGGCGGCCGCAAGCACCCGCAGCAGGAGTTCCTGCAGGTCGACACGCGCAACATCCTGTTCATCTGCGGTGGCGCCTTCGCGGGGCTGGAGAAGGTCATCCAGGCGCGCTCGGAGTCGACCGGCATCGGCTTCGCGGCCGAGGTGCGCAGCAAGGACCGCAAGGCCTCGGTGGGCGCGGTGCTGTCGACCGTCGAGCCCGAGGACCTGATCAAGTTCGGCCTGATCCCCGAGTTCGTCGGCCGCCTCCCGGTCGTCGCGACGCTGGAGGAACTGGACGAGCCGGCGCTGGTGAAGATCCTCACCGAGCCCAAGAACGCCATCACCAAGCAGTTCAAGCGCCTGTTCGAGATGGAAGGCGTGGACCTCGAGTTCCGCCCCGACGCGCTGTTCGCGGTCGCGCGCAAGGCCCTGCAGCGCCGCACCGGCGCCCGCGGCCTGCGCACCATCCTCGAGAGCGTGCTGCTGGAAACGATGTATGAACTGCCTTCGCTGGAGCACGTCAGCAAGGTGGTGGTGGACGAGGCGGTCATCGGCGGCACCGCCGATCCGTACCTGATCTACCGCGGCACCGCCCAGCAGCAGCCGCGCGCCGCCGGCGATTGAGCCGGCCCGCCGGCGCCCGGCTCCGCGGCCGCCGGCTTGCTTTTTGCATCGCAGACCCGCATATGGCGGGTAAGGCCGCGGTCCGGCCGGCGCCCGCGTCACCGGGGTTCCACCGGCCTGCGTGAGGGCGTGCGCCGTCGCGGTGCGTGCCCAGCCATCCGTTCCGGCGGACGTCCAGCCGCCCACCACCCGGGGGAGTCCCCATGGCCCGAGATACCCAAACCCTCGTCGAACTGCCGGTCCTGCCGCTGCGCGACGTCGTGGTCTACCCGAACATGGTCATCCCGCTGTTCGTGGGGCGCGAGAAATCGATCCGCGCGCTGGACGCGGCGATGGAAGCCGACAAGCAGATCCTGCTGGTCGCGCAGCGCAGCCCCGACGTCGACGACCCGGGTCCGAAGGACCTGTACGCGGTCGGCACCATTTCCACGGTCCTGCAGTTGCTGAAGCTGCCCGACGGCACGATCAAGGTGCTGGTCGAGGGCGTCTCGCGCGCCGAAGTGTCGGGCGTGGCCGAGGGCGAGGGCTTCCTGGTCGCGAAGGGCCGCGCGCAGGAGTCGCGCAGCGAGCGCGATGCGCGCGAGGTCGACGCGGCGGCCAAGTCCCTGATGTCGGTGTTCGAGCAGTACGTCAAGCTCAACCGCAAGGTCCCGCCGGAACTGCTGACGACCCTGGCCGGCATCGACGACCCGAGCCGCCTAGCCGACACCGTCGCCGCCCACCTCGGCATCCGTCTGTCGGACAAGCAGCGCGCGCTGGAGACGGTGGACGTCGGCGAGCGGCTTGAACTGCTGATCGGCTACGTCGACGGCGAGATCGACGTGCAGCAGCTGGAGAAGCGCATCCGCGGCCGCGTGAAGTCGCAGATGGAGAAGAGCCAGCGCGAGTACTACCTCAACGAGCAGATGAAGGCCATCCAGAAGGAACTGGGTGAGATGGAGGACGCGCCCAACGAGGTCGAGGAACTGGCACGCAAGATCGCCGCCGCCGGCATGCCGCCGGCGGTCGAGACCAAGGCCAAGGCCGAGCTGAACAAGCTCAAGCAGATGTCGCCGATGTCGGCCGAGGCGACCGTGGTGCGCAACTACATCGACTGGCTGGTGCAGTCGCCGTGGAACCAGCGCACCCGCGTGCGCAAGGACCTGCCAGCGGCGCAGGAGGTGCTCGACGCCGACCACTTCGGCCTCGAGAAGGTCAAGGAACGCATCCTCGAATACCTCGCCGTGCAGCAGCGCGTGCGCAAGATGAAGGGCCCCATCCTGTGCCTGGTCGGCCCGCCCGGCGTGGGCAAGACCTCGCTTGGGCAGTCGATCGCCAAGGCGACCAACCGCAAGTTCGTGCGCATGTCGCTCGGCGGCGTGCGCGACGAGGCCGAGATCCGCGGCCATCGACGCACCTACATCGGTTCGATGCCCGGCCGCCTGATCCAGAACCTGGCCAAGGTCGGCTCGCGCAACCCGCTGTTCGTTCTCGACGAGATCGACAAGATGTCGATGGACTTCCGCGGCGATCCCTCGTCGGCGCTGCTGGAGGTGCTCGACCCCGAGCAGAACCACTCCTTCAACGACCACTACCTCGAGGTCGACTTCGACCTCAGCGAGGTGATGTTCGTCGCCACCGCGAATTCGCTGAACATCCCCGCGCCGCTGCTCGACCGCATGGAAGTGATCCGCATCCCGGGTTACACCGAGGAGGAGAAGGTCGCGATCGCTCGGCGTTACCTGCTGCCCAAGCAGGTCAAGGCCAACGGCCTGCGCGAGGACGAGCTCGAGGTCTCGGAAGACGCCGTGCGGGACACCATCCGCTACTACACGCGCGAGTCCGGCGTGCGCAACCTCGAGCGCGAGATCTCCAAGATCTGCCGCAAGGTGGTCAAGGAACTGACCTTGTCGGAGCGCAAGTCGAAGGACAAGGCGAAGGGCAAGGGCAAGGCGAAGGCCGCCAAGCCGCGCAAGGTGCTGGTGGACGCCGCGCGCCTCGACCATTACCTGGGCGTGCGCAAGTTCACCTTCGGGCGTGCCGAGGCCAACAACGAGATCGGCGTCGTGACCGGGCTGGCGTGGACCCAGGTCGGCGGCGACCTGCTCAGCATCGAGGCCACCGTGGTGCCCGGCAAGGGCAAGCTGATCCACACCGGCCAGCTGGGCGACGTGATGCAGGAGTCGATCCAGGCCGCGATGAGCGTGGTGCGCGAGCGCAGCGACCGGCTGGGCATCGACCCCGATTTCCACCAGAAGTACGACGTCCACGTGCACGTGCCGGAGGGCGCGACGCCGAAGGACGGCCCCAGCGCCGGCATCGCGATGTGCACCGCGCTGGTGTCCTCGCTGGCCAAGGTGCCGGTGCGCGCCGACGTGGCGATGACCGGCGAGATCACGCTGCGCGGCCGCGTGCTGCCGATCGGTGGCCTGAAGGAGAAACTGCTGGCGGCGCATCGCGGCGGCATCCGCACGGTGATCATCCCCGAGGAGAACCGCAAGGATCTCGCCGACATCCCGGCCAACGTCACCGATTCGCTCGAGATCCGTCCGGTGAAGTGGATCGACGAGGTGCTCGACCTCGCGCTGGAGCGTCCGCTGGCGCCGGCACGCCGCGACGCGGGCACCGCCGAGCCCGCCACCGAGGCGGCGAAGGCCGACGCCCCCAAGGACGGCGGCGACGTCGTGCGCCCGCACTGAAAGCGAGGGCATGCGCGGCGCCGCCGCGCGTGCCCGCGTGTTGCGCCCGTGCGCGTGGGGCTGGTATAAATGCGCCCCCGCTGCGCCGACCACGGCTCCCGGTTCCGCCACCAGGCGCGGTCCCGAGGCCTAGTGAATCGCGTCGATCGGGCATTCCGCGACGCGGATGCCGGGCAGGGCCCGGAACAAGTCACTGAGGGATTTCCCAGATGAACAAGTCGGATTTCGTCAACGCGGTCGCCGATGCCGCGGAGATCAGCAAGACCGACGCCGCCAAGGCGCTGGACGCGGTGATCTCGGTGATCGAGAAGACGCTGAAGAAGGGCGAGCAGGTGACGATCGTCGGCTTCGGCACCTTCGCGGTTCGCAAGCGCGCCGCGCGCACGGGTCGCAACCCGCGCACCGGTGCGACGATCAAGATCAAGGCTTCGAAGGTTCCCGCCTTCAAGGCTGGCAAGGCGCTTAAGGACGCAATAAACTAAGCAACTCGTTCGCCGCGGGTGCTTAGCTCAGCGGTAGAGCGTCGCCCTTACAAGGCGAGGGTCGGGGGTTCGAAACCCTCAGCACCCACCAAGTTCAGGAGTGGTAGTTCAGTCGGTTAGAATACCGGCCTGTCACGCCGGGGGTCGCGGGTTCGAGTCCCGTCCACTCCGCCAACCGACGAGGGCGCCGGCGACGGCGCCCTTGTTTTTTTCCGGACACC
>JAJTHZ010000170.1 GCA_021299185.1 Lysobacteraceae bacterium
CGCAGCCTTGGGCTTGGTAGGTGCATGCCGGAAGCGTGCCAGATTTCCGGGCACCCGGTGGGTGCACGATGTGCCCTGATTCAGGCACTCTGGCGCAACTTCGGGGCGTAAAGTCGCCCACACGGATTCACGAAGACCCTATTCCGAAAGCGATCCAAAAGCGACTGCCTCCACCTGTTCGGAATCATCCCGATGTCGTCGGACGTCAGGGGAACCCAAACATTCGGAATATCCCAAAGCCCGCGCACGATCGCGTTCACACTAGCGCTCCTGGACCTTATCATCCTGGCGGAAACTACAACCGCCGGTTTGATCAGCTCATCCAAGAGCGCGGAGGTTATGGTGCAGTTTCGCCAAGAGACATCGTTGAGATTCGGGATCAGCTTGTGCGTGAGTTCAAGTTATGAGGATTTATCTGCTAGATGATCCCTCGACACCTGCAGCTTTTGCGCGGTTTGCAGTCGTGGGAACCTGGACAGGCGGCCACATCTGTAACTGTTGCGGCGAATCTACAGCACGGCTAGTTGAGCCTATCGAGATAGAGTGGGACGACGGAACGGATCACATCGGTGATTTCTCTTGGGGTGGCTATCAGTGCGTTGTTCAGGAGAGAGTTCGAGACTTTCTTCGGTCTCATGGGTTTGAAGTTGGCTTTGGTGATGTGCGCGTAGTAAGGCCAACGGAGCGAGCCAAGCGCCCACGGGTGCCGTTTCCCTACCATGGTCCTCAATTATCTTGGATTGTTCCTGCCGTCAAGTTGTTCGTCGACGAACAGCGAAGCGGTATTCGCGTCCTCTCGGATTGCGAGGTCTGCGGCGAAAGGCGCTATTCCTTCAAGAGAGAGGGCCTCGTACTTGGAAGCGCCGCATGGCGAGGCGAGAAGATCTTCACTGTCGCGCAGTTCAGTCGGTCCGGGGCACTCTTCATCACGGAGGATGCGCTACAGACTCTGACAAAAGGAGGCTTTTCGAACCTCTCTCCAAGACTTGCTGGACACATCGACGGCTAACCTGCGGATTGCGCTGCCGGTGCGGCCGATTCGCGTAGGCGAAGTCACGCCCCCAGCGTCAGCAAGCTCGCGTTGCCGCCCGCCGCCGTGGTGTTCACGGTCAGCGTGCGCTCGGTGGCGAAGCGCGCGAGGTAGTGCGGGCCGCCGGCCTTCGGGCCGGTGCCGGACAGGCCTTCGCCGCCGAAGGGCTGCACGCCGACCACCGCGCCGATGATGTTGCGGTTGACGTAGCAGTTGCCGGCGCGCACGCGGCGCTGGATGTGGGCGATGGTGCCGTCGATGCGGCTGTGGATGCCGAGCGTGAGCCCGTAGCCGGTGGCGTTGATGGCGTCGATCACCGCGTCGAGGTCGCGCGCGGCATAGCGCACCACGTGCAGGACCGGGCCGAACACCTCGCGGGTGAGGGTCGACAGCGACGGGATCTCGTAGGCGCGCGGACCGAAGAAGGTGCCGTGCGCGCAGGCCGCGGCGGGTTCGATGGCGCGGATCAGCTTCGCCTCGCGGTCCATGCGCGCGGCGTGCTCGACGAGGATCCTGCGCGCGTCCTCGTCGATCACCGGCCCGACGTCGGTCGACAGCAGGCCCGGGTCGCCGACGTTCAGCTCGCCCATCGCGCCGGCGAGCATGGTGCAGACCTTCTCGGCGATCTCTTCCTGCACGAACAGCACGCGCGCGGCCGAGCAGCGCTGGCCGGCCGAGGTGAAGGCACTGGCCATCGCGTCCTTCACCAGTTGCTCGGGCAGTGCGGACGAATCGGCGATCATCGCGTTCTGGCCGCCGGTCTCGGCGATCAGGGTGGCCAGCGCCGCATCGCGGCCGGCCAGGGTGCGGTTGATGATGCGCGCGGTCTCGGTGGAGCCGGTGAACACCACGCCGGCCACGCGCGGGTCGCGGGTGAGCGCGGCGCCCACCACGGCGCCGTCGCCGGGCAGGAACTGCAGCACTTCGGCCGGCACGCCGGCCTCGTGCAGCAGGCGCACGGCGGCGTGGCCGACCAGGTTGGTCTGCTCGGCGGGCTTGGCCAGCACGCTGTTGCCGGCCATCAGCGCGGCGCTGACCTGGCCGATGAAGATCGCCAGCGGGAAGTTCCACGGGCTGATCGCCACGAATACGCCGCGGCCGTGCAGCGAGAGCGCGTTGGATTCGCCGGTCGGGCCGGGCAGTTGCTCGGGCGCTGCGAACATCTTGCGGCCGAGCGCCGCGTAGTAGCGCAGGAAGTCGACCGCCTCGCGCACCTCGGCGATGCCGTCGGGGATGGTCTTGCCGGCCTCGCGCGTGCACAGCGCGATGAACTCGGCGCGGCGCTGCTCCATCAGGTCGGCCGCGTGCTCGAGGATGGTCGCGCGCGAAGCCGCGGGCAGCGCATCCCAGCCGGGCTGCGCGGCGACCGCGAGGCCGACCGCGCGCTCGACCGCCTGCGCGTCGGCGGCGCGCCAGTGCCCGACCACGCGGCGGCGGTCGGCGGGATCGGTGACGGCGATCTCCGGGCCCGAAGCGCTCCAGCCCGGCACCAGCGGGGCGGCCTTCCAGGGACCCTTGGCGGCGTTCACCGCGGTCAGCAGGGCGCCGAGTTCGGCGTCGTTGGCGAGGTTCACGCCCATCGAGTTCTTCCTCTGTGCGCCGAACAGGTCGATCGGCAGCGGGATGCGGGGATGCGCGATCGAATCGAACGCGCGCACCTGGTCGACCGGGTCGGCGACCAGCTGCTGGATCGGGGTCGCCTCGTCGACGATGCGGTTGACGAAGGACGTGTTGGCGCCGTTCTCGAGCAGGCGCCGCACCAGGTAGGGCAGCAGGTCCTCATGCGAGCCGACCGGTGCGTAGACGCGGCAGGGCGCGTTCAGGTTGCGCTCGCCGATCACCTCGGCGTAGAGGTCGGCGCCCATGCCGTGCAGGCGCTGGAACTCGAAGGGCTTGCCCTGCGCCAGGTGGTGGATGGCGGCGATGGTGTGCGCGTTGTGGGTGGCGAACTGCGGATAGAAGCAATCGCCGTGCGCGAACAGCGCGCGGGCGCAGGCGAGGTAGGAGACGTCGGTGTTGGCCTTGCGGGTGAACACCGGGTAGCCGCCGTGGCCGTCGACCTGGGCGCGCTTGACCTCGGAATCCCAGTACGCGCCCTTGACCAGGCGCACGTTCCAGCGCCGACCGTGGCGGCGCGCGAGGTCGGCCAGGTGGGCGATCACGGCGCCGGCGCGCTTCTGGTAGGCCTGCACGGCCAGCCCGAAGCCGTTCCAGCCCTCCAGCGCGGGATGCCCGAACACCTCGGCCAGCAGGGACAGCGACAGCTCCAGCCGGTCGGCTTCCTCGGCGTCGACCGTCATCGGGATGCCGACGCTGCGCGCGAGCTTGGCCAGCGCCAGCACTTTGGGCGTCAGTTCCGCCATCACCCGCGCGCGCTGGGCGACCTCGTAGCGCGGATGCAGCGCGGAGAGCTTGACCGAGATCGAGGGCGCGGCGACGAGGTCGGCGTAGGGCCCGCGCGCGCCGATCGCGCGGATCGCGTCCTGGTAGGCGACGAAGTAGCGCTCGGCGTCGGCCTGGGTGAGCGCGGCCTCGCCGAGCATGTCGAACGAATGGCGGTAGGCGCGGCCCGCGTCGTCCACCGAGCGGTCGAGCGCCTCGGCGATGGTGCGGCCCATCACGAACTGGTGGCCCATGATGCGCATCGCCTGGCGCACGCCCAGGCGCACCACCGGCTCGCCGGAGCGCGCCACCAGGCGCTTGAACGCGGCCCAGGGGTTGCGCTGCGTCTCGCCGCCGAGCGCGATCAGCTTGCCGGTGAGCATCAGGCCCCAGGTCGAGGCGTTGACGAACAGCGAGTCGGACTTGCCGAGGTGCGACTCCCAGTCGGCGTCGCCGAGCTTGTCGGCGATCAGCTTGTCGGCGGTGTCGGCGTCGGGGATGCGCAGCAGGGCTTCCGCCACGCACATCAGCAGCACGCCTTCCTCGCTGGACAGGTCGTACTGGCGCATCAGCGATTCGACCGGGCTCTGCTGGCCAGCCTTGGCGCGCACGCGGGCCACGAGTTCGGTGGCGCGGTTGAGCACCAGGTCGCGCTCGGCGGCGGGCAACGCGGCGCGCGCGGCAAGCTCGCGCACCAGGCTGGCTTCGTCGGCCGCGTACAGCGCGGTGATGGCCGACAGGGGCGCCTCGGCGACGGACGGGGGCGCGACGGGAACAGGCTGCGACACGCGGCGATCTCCGGGCGCGGGAGGCCGCGCGGACCCGGGATTCTAGGCAGCCGCGGCGTAAGTCACCACCCCCGGGCCGCGCGCACCGCGGTCGCGCCGCGCCGCGCGAGGCGCACCGCGGCCGCAGGCGGTCGCGCGATTCAGGCCTCGATCGGTTCTTGGCGCGCCGGCGCCGGTGTGTCGTTGCTGGCGCTGCTGGCCCGTTCGGCGTTGGCCGCCATCGCCCACAGCGCGGCGGCGCGCTGCCAGAACCGCGTGCCCGCGAGCCAGGCCGGCGCTTCGGGATCGCCGCCGACCGGCGACCAGCCCTCGTCGCGCAGCGCCTGCCAGTGCAGGGCCTGGGCTTCCGGCTGCGCGCCCGCGGCGGAGCGCACCAGCCACGCGTCCAGGACCGGGCGCGCGCTCGCCATCTCGGCCAGGCGCTGGGCCCGCTGCTCGCCGCCGAGGCGCGCCGCGAGGCGGACCACCCACTCGTCGAGCGCATGCTGCAGCACGTTGGCGAACGCGGTGCCGCGACGGAAGCCGCGGCGCCAGGCATCGCCGCGCGCGGCCAGCGTGATCTCGTCGTGGTGGGTCGCATCGTGCGCGCCCAGCGCGCCGCGACCGCGCAGCGCGAACACCGGGAAGCAGGTCTCGGGCGCGAGGCCGCCGCGGGCGACGATCGCCGACGCCACCACCCGCGCGAGGCGCGCGTTGCCATCGTCGAACGGCCGGATCGCCAGCAACTGGTCGTGCGCCAGCGCGGCCTGCGCCAGCGGATCCGGCGCGCGATGGTCGATGAAGGCGCACAGGTCCTCCACCAGCCCGGGCAGCATCTCCGGGGTCGGCGCGAGTTCCAGCGCGTCGGCGCGATCGCCGAACCAGGCGCTGCGCTGGCGCAGCGTGGCGGGAACGGTCGGCGACAACTGCATCTGGAAGCGCGCGAGGCGCCCCGGCGTCCATGCGCCGACCGCGCCTTCCACCGCCAGTTCGCGCAGGCGGCGCGCGGCGGCCAGCGGGCGCGCCCAGTCGGGCAGCACGGGCTCGCGTGCCGAGACCGGCGCCGCCGGCGGCAGCGTGATGAAGTCCGGGGCCGTCGCCCAGCAGACCCAGTCGCGCAGCGCGCGCGGCCAGGTGGCGGCCGGCATCGGCGCCACCGGCAGCGGCCAGTGCCCGCGCAGCGCCGCCAGCGGCGCGGGGATGCGCACGCCGGCGTGGCGCAGCGCGTGGCGCGCGTGGGCGGCGGACGGGGATGGGACGTTGCGCGATGGCGGGCGATCCACGGCTGCGGGCTCCTGTAAGCGGGGAGCCGGCATCGGCGCATGCGGCACGATCGTCGCGGCAGTTGCCGCGACGATTCCCCTTACTGGATTACTCGCAATCGGATGCCGAGGTCGATCACGCGCGTTGCGCGTGACTCACTCTGCCACGAAGGCGGGCTGGCGGACGAACACCTGCGATGCCTGGCTCTGCGGCGGATCGACGCCGAGGTAGCCCATGCGCACCGCGCGCGGGCGGCTGCCGGCAGGCAGCGCGCCGCCGACCGAGGCGCCCGCATGCGTCAGCACCAGCGCGCCGCCGTTCCACGAGAGCGACACCGGCCCGGCGCCGATGGCGACGCGACCGATCTCGGCCGGCGTGCCGCCGGCTCGCGACAGCACCAGCTGGTCGCCGCCCGCCGCGCCGTGCACCGCAACGCGGTACTGCGCACCGAGCGCGCCGGCGGTGTCGAAGTCGATGGCGAGCAGGGTCAGCGTGCCACCGGCCGGCAGGCCGGCCTGCGGCAGCGCGAGGCCGAAGCGGAATCCGGTCCACGACGCGAACTCCGTCAGGCCGTGCTCGACGTAGGCATCGGTGGACGCGTTCGTGCCCATGAGCGCGTTGATCGGCGGCAGTGGGCCGACGATGCACTCCTGGAGCGATTCACCGCCGGTTCCGCCGACCTTGGTCAAGCCGAGGGAAGCCGCCTGTTCGACCTTGGTCAGCGCAACGTCGTCGCGCGGGTCCTGCGTCAACGGGACCACTTCGACGACGCCGGCGGTCTCGGGCGTTTCGCAGGTGATGTCGCCAATGGCGAGCGCGGGAATCGGAGCGGCGAGGATGAGGCCGCAACCGAGGAGTACGGAAAGGGAACGCTGGTTCATGACGGAGCCCCTGTCGGCCGGTCAGTGGATGATGCCCGGCGGCCCGTCGCGCCGCCGACCGCTGGTCGGCGGATGCACCGCATCCGATACGCTGCCCGGATCGGAACCGGTGGCCCGCGGCGTGCTGCCCTCGCCGGGATGGAATGGGGACTCGCCGGGCCCGCGCGCCGGAGGAGTTCCTTACGACCCGGCCCGCCTGTGAGGGACAGGCGTGCACGAGGCCGCTCGGATCAGGGGCAGCTCCTCCAACACACGGGCCCGATCAAGTCCGGTACTGGAATTACTCGCAATCCGGCACCCCAATCGATCAAATGCGGCCAAAAGCACTTCGGCGTACGTGCTGCGGGTCCGCGGCCCCGCCTTGGCGAGGGCCAATTCCGCACCCGGTGCGACCAGCGTTGCCAGCGCGTCGGCATGCCGGTCATTGCCGGCCAGGAACTCCGCGAGCCCGATCCGGAACACGGCGACGGTTGGGTGGTCGTCCCCGAAACTGCCCTTTCCGAGGTCGAGCGCCTCCCGGTACAGCGCCTCCAGCCGCACCGGCTCGGTGAGGCCGGACTCGCGCAGGTACAACTGCGCCAGGTTGAACTGCGCCCGCAGGGTCTGTGGGTTGCCGGCGCCCAGCACCTCGCGCCAGATCGACAGCGCGGTCTCGTAGTGCCCGGCCGCCGCCACCGCGTCGCCGGTCTCGCGCAGGGCGTTGCCCAGCGCGGTGTGGGCGCTGGCCGAGGCGCTGGAGCGTCCGCCATAGATGCGGTCGAACTGGGCCAGGGCCTCGCGCGCCTCGGCCACCGCCTCCGGTGCGCGGTCGACCCGGTGCAGCAGGCCGGCGCGGCGCATCCGGGTGCGCGCGATGTCGGGATGCCCGGCCGGCAGGCCGGCGCGCTGCCAGGCCAGCGTGCCGTCGAGCACCTCGAGGCTGTCCTCGTAGCGCCCGGCCAGCCGCAGCGTGTCGGCCAGCGACTGGCGCGCGCGCAGGGCGAGTTCGTCGTCGGGGCCCGAGTTGGCGAGCCCAGCCACCGCGGCGCGCAGTTCGGCCACCGACTCGTCGTAGCGGCCCTGCTGCGCGAGCAGAATGCCGCGCGTGGCGCGCAGATCCATGGTCGGCGGCGCGATCGCCGCCGCCTCGTCGAGGGCGCGCTGCGCGGCGTCGTATTCCGCGGTGCGGATCGCCGCGCGCGCGGCCAGCACCAGCAGGTGCGCGCGGCGCTCCGGCTCGACCCGGGCGGCGGCGGCCACCCGCGCGGCGCGGTCGGCCAGTTCGCGCGCCTCGCGGGTGAGCCCCAGGCTGAGCTCGACCTCGGCCACCGTGCCGGCGAGTTCCGCGTACAGATCGGGCTGCGCCTCCAGCGTGAGTTCCATCTCCGGCCGGGCCGCGGTCAGCACCTGGCGCGCGGTGACCTGGCTGCCGCCGGTCTGGCTGGGATCGGCCGCGCCGAAGGCGCGCTTGAGCAGGTTCACCGCCTGCCGCGCGCGGTCGCGCTCGAGGGTGGCGCGGTCGCGCTCTGCGGCGACCAGGATCGATTGCCGCACGATCACGGTCAGCGCCGCGGCGCCCAGCAGCGCGACGCCGGCGGCCAGTGCCACTGCGCCGAGGTTGCGGCGCACGAATTTGCGCAGCCGGTACCAGCGGCGGCCGGCGCGCGCGCTGACCGGCCGGCCGGCCAGCGCATGGCCGATGTCGACCGCCAATTGCTCGACCGAGGCGTAGCGGTCGCGCGCGTCCTTGCGCAGGCAGCGCTCCACCACCGGGTCGAGGTCGTCGCGCAGCCGCCGGCGCAGCGCCTCGATGCCGCTGCCGCCGCGCGCGCGCGCCAGCGCGAGGTCGCCGTCCTCGATGCGTGCGCTCATCGCCGGCGGGGGCACGCGCAGGATCAACTGCTCGACCTGTCCCGGCGAGAGCCCGTCGATCTGGAACGGCGGCTTGCCGCACAGCATTTCGTGCAGCAGCACGCCGAGGGCGTAGACGTCGACGCCGACCGTGACCGGATCGCCGCGGATCTGCTCCGGCGCCGCGCTCGAGGGCGTGAAGAAGCGCTCGGCGGTGGTCGTCGAATCGCCCGGCCCGGCGCTGATCGGCTTGGCGATGCCGAAGTCGAGCAGCTTCGGGTTGCCATGCTCGTCGACCAGGATGTTGGAGGACTTCAGGTCGCGGTGCACGACCAGGCTGCGATGCGCGTGGGCGACCGCGTCGAGCACGCGCAGGAACAGGCGCAGGCGCTCCTCGATCGACAGCCGGCGCGCGTCGCACCAGCGCAGCAGCGGCTCCCCGCGCACCAGTTCCATCACCACGTAGGGCGTGCCGTCCTCCAGCACCGCGGCGTCGAGCAGGCGCGCGATGCCCGGGTGGTCGAGCGAGGCCAGCACCTGGCGCTCGACCGAGAAGCGGCGCAGCAGGGCGGGGTTCAGGGCCTCGCGGCGCAGCAGCTTGATCGCGACTTCCTGCTCCATCAGCCCGTCGGCGCGGGTGGCGCGGAACACGCGCCCCATGCCGCCGGAACCGATCAGTTCCTGCAGCCGGTACGCGCCTGCGCGGCTGCCCGCGGCGGGCCCGGCGGCG
>JAJTHZ010000249.1 GCA_021299185.1 Lysobacteraceae bacterium
GGGGCGGCGGCGACCATCGATGCCGGCAGCTCGGCGGCGAGATCGGGCGCGAGGTCGACCGCGGAGATCACCACCTCGGCGGCGGGGCGCGGGGTGACCATCGGCGCACGCGCATCCACCGGCCGCGCATAGCGCTCGATGAAGCCGCGCGGCGGCGCGATCGCCAGCGGGATGCCTTCCGCCGTGATCGGCAGCGCCGCGCGTTCGCCGGTCGTGGCGACGCCTACCGCGACGCCGGCCGCGGCCGCCGGCGCGCGCGGCGTGGCCACCGCGGCGAGCGCGACGCCCAGGGCCTCGCGCTCCTCCGCCGACGGTGTGGCCAGCGACTCCAGCAGGGGCTCAAGCACCGCGAGCACCGCACCGACCTGGTCGGCGAGCGCCGGCACGTCGTGCCGCCGGGCGTCGCGCGCCAGTTCGGCGGCGTCGTCGACCAGCAGCGCCAGCAGGTTGACGTCCCAGCCGCGCTCGAGTTGCGCGACGCGGCGCCGCATCGCGTCGAGGCGCTTCGGCAGGAAGCGATAGTCCGCCTGCCGGTACACGCCATCGGCCCGAGTGTCGTCCGTTGCCAGCATGTGCGCGTAGGCCCCCAAGTGCCCCGGACTATAGCAAGCGCCTGATGCAGCGCCAATTTCCGCCGCGCCGCCGGCAACCGTCGACGGCATCGGTTTCACGCCACCCTCGCGGCGACCCGCGCGCGACCCCGCGCGGCGCTTGGTCCGCAGGGCGCCCGCGACGTGGAACCGCTGGAAACAAGGGCTCGTCCGCGCGGGCTTGCGGGCGCGGCGGAGCGCGGGTAACGTGCCCGGCCCTGCTCGCGCCGCGCGCGCCAGCCCACGCCGATTCCGATCCCATCCCGATGTCCTCCGCCGCCCAGACCGTCGTCAAGCTTCGCGTTCCCGCCACCGAGTCCGGCGCACAGCCTGCCCTGCGAGAGGCGGTGTCGCGATCGGTCCGCCGCTACCTCACCGACCTCGGCGCGCACCGCTGCGACGACCTGTACCGGCTGGTGGTGAGCGAGGTCGAAGGCCCGCTGCTGGACGAAGTGCTGACCCACTGCCGCGGCAACCAGACCAAGGCCGCGCAACTGCTCGGGATCACCCGCGCCACGTTGCGCAAGAAGCTCGCCGCGCTCGGCAAGCACTGAGGCGCGCGGGCGCCGCGCCCGCCTATAATGGCGGGCCCTTCCGCAGGTTCCCGCCCATGGCCGAGTCCCCGGTCGCGATCCGTCGCGCGCTGCTGTCCGTCTCCGACAAGCGCGGCCTGGTCGACCTTGCCCGCGCGCTCGCCGCCGCCGGCATCGAACTGCTCTCCACCGGCGGGACCGCGCGCGCCCTGCGCGAGGCCGGGCTCGCGGTGCGCGACGTCAGCGACCTGACCGGCTTCCCCGAGATCATGGACGGCCGGGTCAAGACCCTGCACCCGCGCGTGCACGGCGGCCTGCTCGGGCGCGCGGGCACCGACGACGCGGTGATGGCGCAGCACGGCATCGCGCCGATCGACCTCGTGGTGGTGAACCTGTATCCCTTCGAGGCCACGGTGGCCGACCCCGCGGTGTCGATGCACGACGCGATCGAAAACATCGACATCGGCGGCCCGGCGATGCTGCGCGCAGCGGCCAAGAACCACGCGCGGGTGGCGGTGGTGGTCGATCCCGCCGACTACGCCGCCCTGCGCGACGCGCTCGCGGCCGGCGGCACCACGCTGGCGCAGCGCCGCGCGTGGGCGGCCAAGACCTATGCCCACACCGCGCGCTACGACGGCATCGTGGCGACCTGGCTCGGCGCGCGCGCCGGCGACGCGCCGCAGCGCTTCGCACCCACCCTGCACCTGTCGTTCGAACGCGGCACGCCGCTGCGCTACGGCGAGAACCCGCACCAGGCGGGTGCGCTGTACGTCGAGCGCGATGCGCCGCCGGGCAGCATCGCAGCGGCCCGCGTGCTGGCCGGCAAGGAGCTCTCGTACAACAACTACGCCGACGCCGACGCCGCGCTGGCCTGCGTGCAGCAGTTCCCGGAGCGCCCGGCGTGCGTGATCGTCAAGCACGCCAACCCCTGCGGCGTGGCGGTCGCCGACTCGATCGCCGCCGCCTACGACCGCGCCTACGCCACCGACCCGACCTCGGCCTTCGGCGGCATCATCGCCTTCAACCGCCCGCTGGATGCCGCCACCGCGCGCATGATCCTCGAGCGCCAGTTCGTCGAGGTGGTGATCGCGCCGTCGGTCGACGACGCGGCCCGCGCGGCCTTCGCCGCCAAGCCGAACGTGCGCGTGATGGCGGCGGGCGAACCGGCGGCCGCGCCGCGCGCGACGCTGGACCTCAAGCGCATCGGCGGCGGCCTGCTGGTGCAGGACGCCGACCGCGACGCGCTGACGACCGCCGACCTCAAGGTGGTGACGAAGCGCGCGCCGAGCGCGACCGAACTCGACGACCTGCTGTTCGCCTGGCGCGTCGCCTTCTTCGTGAAGTCGAACGCCATCGTCTATGCGCGCGACGGCGCCACCATCGGCGTCGGCGCGGGGCAGATGAGCCGCGTGGTCAGCGCGAAGATCGCCGCGCTCAAGGCCGAGGAAGCGGGGCTGCCCGTGCCCGGCAGCGCGATGGCCTCCGACGCCTTCTTCCCGTTCCGCGACGGCATCGACGCCGCGGCCGCGGCCGGCATCCGCGCGGTGATCCAGCCGGGCGGCTCGATGCGCGACAAGGAGGTCATCGCCGCCGCCGACGAACACGGCATCGCGATGGTGTTCACCGGTATCCGCCACTTCCGCCACTGAGGAGCGCGCGATGAAGGTGATGCTGATCGGCGGCGGCGGGCGCGAACACGCGCTGGCGTGGAAACTCGCGCAGTCGCCGCGAGTGACGGAAGTGGTCGTCGCGCCCGGCAACGCCGGCACCGCGCGCGAGCCGCGCATGCGCAACGTGGCCGTCGACGTGAAGGACGTCGCCGCGCTGCTGGCGATCGCGCGTGCCGAACGCATCGACCTCACCGTGGTCGGCCCCGAGGTGCCGCTGGTGGCCGGCGTGGTCGACGCCTTCCGCGGCACCGGCCTGCGCATCTTCGGCCCGACCGCCGCGGCGGCGCAGCTCGAAGGCTCCAAGGCCTTCGCCAAGGCCTTCCTGCGCCGGCACGGCATCCCGACCGCGGCGTATGCCGTGTTCACCGACCTCGCCCCCGCGCTGGCCTACGTGCGCGAGCGCGGCGCGCCGATCGTGATCAAGGCCGACGGGCTGGCCGCCGGCAAGGGCGTGGTGGTGGCGATGACGCTGGCCGAGGCCGAGGCCGCGCTCGCCGACATGCTGGGGGGCGCGATGCTCGGCGCGGCCGGCGCGCGGGTGGTGGTGGAGGAATTCATGGCCGGCGAGGAGGCGAGCTACATCGTGATGAGTGATGGCCGCCATTTCCTGCCCATGGCCACCAGCCAGGACCACAAGCGCCGCGACGACGGCGACCGCGGGCCGAACACCGGTGGCATGGGTGCCTACTCGCCCGCGCCTGTGGTCACGCCCGAGGTCGATGCCCGCGTGCGGCGCGAGATCATCGAGCCCACCCTGGCCGGCATGGCGGCCGACGGAATGCCGTTCACCGGCTTCCTCTACGCCGGCCTGATGATCGACGCCGCCGGCGCACCGCGCGTGGTCGAGTTCAACGTGCGCTTCGGCGATCCCGAGACGCAGCCGGTGATGCTGCGCCTGCGCTCCGACCTCGTCGACCTCGTCGAGGCCGCGCTCGACGGCCGCCTCGACGCCGCACGCGCCGAATGGGACCCGCGCCCCGCGCTCGGCGTGGTGCTCGCGGCCGGCGACTATCCCGGCACGGTGCGCACCGGCGATGCGATCGACGGCCTCGACGCGCCGGCGCCGGCCGACGCCAAGGTCTTCCATGCCGGTACCCGGCTCGACGGCGAGCGCGTCGTCTCCGCCGGCGGCCGCGTGCTCACCGCCTGCGCGCTCGGCGAGACCATCGCGCAGGCCCGCGAACGCGCCTACGCGGCGCTCCAGCCGATCCGCCTCGACGGCGGGTTCTTCCGCCACGACATCGGGCATCGGGCGCTGGCGCGCGACTGAGCCGAATCGCCGGGCGCCCTTCGGCAAGCGCCAGCGCCCATCGCGGCGCACGCGCCGCTCTCACGCGGACGCCGCGAACCCCCAGGGGCAAGGCTGTTGTGGGAGCGCTGCGTGCAGCGCGATCGGCGATCGGACGCCTGGCAGATGGCAGGGCCGACCGCGGCGCACGCGCCGCTCCCACAGGGCCTCGGGAAGCCTCGAAGCGCCATGCCTGATTCGCGCCATGCGCTGATCAGGCCCAGTCGCCGCGCAGCGCGCGCACGCGCTGCTCGAGCAGTTCCGCGGTCACCTCGTGGGCGGGGATCGGATCGCCGACCACCAGCGCCACGTGCGCGCGGAAGCGGCGCGGCAGGCGCAGGCGGTCCTTGCGACTGAACAGGCTGCCCCACATGCCGCGCAGCGCCATCGGCACCACCGGCACCGGATGGTTGGCCAGCATGCGCTCGATGCCGGGCCGGAACGGCTGGATCTGCCCGTCGCGCGTGATGCCCCCCTCGGGGAAGATGCCGACGATCTCGCCGGCGGCGAGTTCGCGGTCGACTTCGTCGAAGGCCTTCAGCATCAAGGCCTCGTTCTCCTTGCGGCCGGCGATCGGGATCGCGCGCGCGGCCTTGAACACCCACTTCACCAGCGGGATGTCGAAGATCTTCCAGTACATCACGAACCGCGTCGGTCGGCGCACCGTGCCCATCACGATCACCGCATCCATGAACGAGACGTGGTTGCAGGCCAGGATGCAGGCGCCGTCGTCGGGGATCTTCTCGCGGCCGACCACCTCCAGCCGGTACATCGCACCGACCAGCAACCAGGCCACGAAGCGCCACAGGAACTCGGGCACCAGGGTGTAGATGTACACCGCCACCACGGCGTTGAAGATCGCCACCACCAGCAGCAACTGCGGGATGGTGAGCCCCGCCACGTTGAGCAGCAGCACCGCGATGCCGGTGGCCGCGACCATGAACGCGGCGTTGAGGATGTTGTTCGCCGCGATCACCCGCGACTGGTGGCCCTTCTCGCTGCGGGTCTGGATCAGGGCGAAAAGCGGCACGATGAAGAAGCCGCAGAACACGGCCATCATCGCGAGGTCGAAGGTCAGCCGCCACATCCAGCCGTGGGCGAACAGCTCGCCCAGCGTGGCCCCGGCGGCCAGCGCGAGGTCGGGTTTGGCGAAGTAGATGTCGATGCCGAACGCGGTCATGCCGAGCGAGCCGAACGGCACCAGGCCGATCTCGACCT
Source organism: Lysobacteraceae bacterium (assembly GCA_021299185.1). GTDB lineage: Bacteria > Pseudomonadota > Gammaproteobacteria > Xanthomonadales > Ahniellaceae > UBA4656. The sequence continues at coordinate 5,300 of JAJTHZ010000249.1, forward strand.
TGTGCCCGGACAGGCGCTCGCACAGCAGCGAGCCCAGCGCCACCCCGATCGAGAACACGGCGAGCAGGAACTGGTACACGCCACCGTCGCCGCCGAGCACGGTCTTGGCGTAGTTCGGCAACTGCACGAAGTACACCGAACCGAAGAACCAGAACCACGACACCCCGAGGCAGGCCAGGAACACCGTGCGGTTGCCAGCCAGGTAGCGCAGGTTGGCCGCGGTCTCGGTGAACACGTTCCAGCGCAGGCGCAGGTCCGGCACCGGCGGCGGGACGCGCGGCATGGCCAGCGCCGTGGCCAGCCCCGCCAGCGCGAACACGAGGCAGGCGCCCGAGACCAGCCACGGTCCCGCGCCCTCGACCTGGATCAGCGCGCTGCCCAGCAGCGAGCCGCCGAGGATCGCCACGAAGGTGCCCATCTCGACCAGGCCGTTGCCGCCGACCAGCTCGTCGGGCGTCAGCACCTGCGGCATGATCGAGTACTTCAGCGGCCCGAACAGGGTCGAGTGCAGGCCCATCATGAACACCATCGCGAGCAGGAACTCGACGTGGTGGGTCAGGAACCCGGCCGCCGCGAAGGCCATGATCGCGACCTCCAGCAGCTTGATCGCGCGCGCCAGCAGCGCCTTGTCGAACTTCTCGGCGAGTTGTCCCGCGGTGGCCGAGAACAGGAAGAACGGCGCGATGAACAGCGCGGCGGCGAGGTTGGTCAGCAGGGTCTGCTGTTCGTCCGACAGGTCGGTCATCACGAAGGTGACCAGCGCCACCAGCGCGTTCTTGAACACGTTGTCGTTGAACGCGCCGAGCGACTGCGTGAGGAAGAACGGCAGGAAGCGACGCTGGCGCAGCAGGGCGAACTGGTTCGGGCCGCTCATGCGGAGTCCGGTCTTGGAGTCGCCCGCAGCCTAGCAAACGGGCGCCGGCGGCGCGGCTGGTAGAATGGCGGTCCCCCGCGGAACCCGCCGCGCACCGTGCGGTCGAACCCGCAGCCCGCAAGGAAACCCATGCCCGCCGCCCATCGCCCCGCGCCGCGCCTGCGCGCGCTCGTCGCCGCCGTCCTGCTCGCCGCCGCACACGCCGCCGGCGCGGCAGCGCAAGTCAAGCCCGTGCCGCAGCCCGACCTGGCGTCGCTGCCGGAGGAGACCCGGCAGGTGCTGTCGGAGACCCGCCGCCAGTTCGACGAGGCGCGCCCGACCCTGGTCGGCCTCTACCTCGCGGAAGCCTACGCGCAGCTGGGCGCGATCTACGCACGCTACGGCCAGTTGCCGGCCGCGCGCGCGGCATTGGAAAACGCCGCCGCAGTGGCGCCGGAAGACGGGCGCTTTCCCTACCTGCTGGGTTTCCTGTCCACGCTCGATCGGCAGCCGGCGCGCGCCCGCGACGAGTTCCGCCTCGCGCTGTCGCTGGACGCGCAGTATCTGCCGATCCGCTGGCGCCTGGCCGCGGTGCAGCTCGAACTCGGCGACCTGGCCGGCGCACGCGCCACCGTCGAACCGACGGCGAAGGCGCGGCCCGACCTCGCGCCTGCCGCCGCCATCCTCGGCGAGGTCGCGCTGCGCGAGAAGCGCCATGCCGACGCCGAGCGCTGGTTCGCGCAGGCGCTGAAGGCCGACCCCAAGGCCACCGCGCTGCACGCCCGCCGCGCCGAAGCGCTGGCCGCGCTCGGCCGCAGCGCCGATGCCGAAGCCGCGCGCCGGCAGGCGGGCGACGCGACGCCGGGCTTCACCGATCCGCTGGTCGAGGGCATCTATGCGCCGCCGCCGATGCTGCCGTCGGAGCAGGCGCTGGCGCTCGCGGCCCAGGGCAAGCACGCCGAAGGCGCGGCCTTGCTCGACGCAGCGCTCAAGGTGCTGCCGGAGGACCCCGACCTGCTGGCCGCCTACGCGCGCCTCGAGGCCGACCGGGGCCGCATGGACGCCGCCACCGCGCGCGCCGACGCCGCGCTGAAGGCGCGTCCGGATGCCGCCGATGCCCTGCTCGCCAAGGGCATGGTGCTGGAGATGCAGGGTCGCGAGGCGGACGCGCGCTCGCGCTACGAGGCGGCGGTGCGGGCCGACCTCAAGCTCGCGCCGGCGCGCCTCGCGCTCGGCAATGCCCTGATGCGAGCGCAGCAATGGACGCAGGCGGCCGAGCAGTACCGCCAACTGGCCGCGATCGAGGCCGGCGCGGGCAACGCCGACGGACGCCTCGCGGCGGCACTGGCGCGCGGCGGGCGCTGCGCCGATGCGCTGAAGGAGATCAACGCCACGCTGGCCCGGCGTCCCCGCGATGGCGGGCTGCTGCAGACCTTCGTGCGCCTCGCGGCCACCTGCCCGGCCGCCAGCGCCGAGGAGAAGCGGATGGCCGCCGACTACGGGCTCGCCCTCTACAAGCAGCGCCCCGACGAGGGCAACACGGAAGCGCTGGCGCTGGCGACCGCGGCACAGGGGCGCAAGGACGAGGCGGTGGACTACCAGGCGCAGGCGATCTTCGAGGCCGTCAAGCGCAACGACGATGCGGCGGTGGCGCGGCTGCGCGCCGTGCTGGAGGAGATCAAGGCCGGACGCCAACCGGCCCTGCCGTGGGCCCAGGCGCATCCGCTGATGGCGCCGCCGCGGCTTGCGCCGTCGGCCGCACCGGCCGCGGGCTGAACCGGCGCGGGGGCTTGCCGCATCGCGGTTTGCGCGCCGCGGCGGCTTGCGCCACCATCGGGCGGCCATGGGACTCTGGCGCCGCCTGCGAGATCGCATCCACCGCTTGCGGGCCGCGCGGCCCGCGGATGCGCCGCCGCGCGCCCCGCGGCTGGCGATTGCGTTCGACTCCACCGCGCACACCTGGCTGTTCCGGGTCGCGCGCGAACGCGAGGCGATCTCGGAGTTCTGCGCCGCGCTGGAGAAGCGGCTGCCGCGCGACTACGCCGGCCCCGACACCCTGCACGCCTTCCAGGTCGCCTTCGACGAGCTGCTGACCAATGTCGTCATGCACGCCGACGGCCCGGCCCGGGAGCCGATGGAGGTCCTGCTCAAGCGCGACACGCAGCAGGTCACGGCCCTGCTGCGCTATCGCGCCAGCCCCTACGATCCGACCGCGCGCGCCGCACCCGACACCGAGGCGCCACTGGCCGAGCGCGAGGTCGGCGGCCTCGGCGTGCACCTCGTGCGCAACCTGATGCAGGGTTTCGAGCATCGCCATGTCGACGGCTGGAACGAGCTGACCCTGGTCCGGCCGCGCGATCCCGCGACCACGACTTGAGGCCTATTCGCGGCGGCCGTGCTGCGGCGGCACAATGACAGGTCACAGTACCCGCCGATCCCTCATGCAGCACCGCCTCCTTGTCCTTGCCCTCGCCGCGGCCCTCGCGGCCCCGGCGTCCGCCGCTGCCACCCCCGAGACGCCCGCGATCGATGCCGGCGCGCGCGAGCCCGGGCCGGAGGACGAGGCCACCCGCCTGGAGGAGATCCAGGTCACCGCCACCCGCCGCGCGGAGTCCACCCTGGAGGTGCCGGTCGCGGTGACCGTGGTCGGCCGCGACGAGATCCGCGCCCTCGGCGCGCAGACCGTGATGGACGTGCTGCACGGCGAGCCCGGCACCTTCGTGCAGCAGACCACGCCGGGCCAGGCGGTGGTGATCGTGCGCGGGCTGAAGGGCTCCGAGGTGCTGCACCTGGTCGACGGCTTCCGGCTCAACAACGCGATCTTCCGCAACGCGCCGAACCAGTACATCGCGCTGGTCGACTCGCAGATGCTGGATCGCGTAGAGGTCGTGCGCGGCCCGATGTCCACCCTTTACGGCGGCGACGCGATGGGCGGCGTGGTGCAGATGCTGTCCTGGGACCCGCGCTTCGACGGCGGCGAATGGCAGCACGAGGCCGGGGTGCGCGCGCAGTACGCCTCGGCCGACCGCTCCCTGCTGTCGCGGGTCGACGGCGCGGTGGGCAACCAGACGCTGGTGCTCAGCGGCGGACTCACCTACCAGAACACCAACACCCTGCGCGTCGGCGGCGGCGACCGCATCCCGTTCACCGACTTCATCGCCCGCGGCGCCGACGCCAAGGCGGTGTGGATCCCGGCCGAGGGCCACGAGGTGATGGTCCAGGTGCAGCACTTCGAGCAGCCGAAGACGCCGCGCGTGGACGAACTGGTGCCCGGCTTCGGCCAGGTGCGGCCGACCTCGTCGACCTTCCTGTTCGCGCCGCAGGTGCGCACCTTCCAGCACGCGCGCTGGAAGGTCGACGCGGCCACGCCGCTGTTCGACCACGCCGAGGTGCACGTCGGTCGGCAGCGCATCCGCGACGATCGCCGCACGCGCGACTTCGGCAGCCTCAACGAGGATCGCGAGCGCAACACGGTCGACACCGACGGCATAACCGTAAAGGCCGAGCGCTCGCTGTCGGCGAACCACTACATCACGTACGGCATCGAGTGGTACCGCGACGAAGTCGCCTCCTTCCGCGACCGCCTGCAGATCCGCAGCGGCGCGATCAGCGCGCGCCCCTCGCGCTTCCCGGACGGCAGCACGCAGCGCCAGCTCGGCGTGTTCGTGGCCGACGACTGGCATGTGACCGACGCGCTCGACCTGGTGTTCGGCCTGCGCTGGAGCCGCGTCGAGAGCGACCTGCCACCGACCGTCAACGGCATCGGCACCGCGGTCGAGGACGACGACCTGTCGGGCAACGTCGGCGTCAACTACGCGCTGTCCGACGGCCTGCGCCTGGTCGCCAACGCCGGCCGCGGCTTCCGCGCGCCGAACGTGTTCGACCTCGGCACCTTCGGCGACCGGCCGGGCAACCGCTTCAACATCCCGAATGCGGACCTGAAGCCGGAAACAGTGTTCACCGTCGACGCCGGCGTGAAGTTCGACCACGGCGCGTGGTCGGGCGAACTGATCGCCTGGCGCTCCTCGTACGAGGACAAGATCACCTCGGTGCTGACCGGACAGGTCCAGCCCAACGGACGGCTGGTCACGCAGAGCCGCAACGCCACCGAGCTCGACCTGTCGGGCTTCGAGGCCGGCCTCGAATGGCGCCCGACCGATTCGGCGCGCCTGTTCGCCTCCGCCACCAGCACGCGCGGCGACGAGCGCTTCGCGGACGACGAGTACCCGGCCGACCGCATCCCGCCGCTGTTCGGCAAGGTCGGCGCGTCCTGGCGCTGGCGCGAGGACGTGGAGCTCGAGGCGTATGCGTTCTACGCCGCCGAGCAGGACCGGCTCAGCCCGCGCGACCTGATCGACCCGCGGATCAACCCCGCCGGCACGCCCGGCTGGACGACGATCAACGCGCGCGTGGGCTGGCAGCCGACCGAGGCGCTCGGCGTGACGCTGCGGCTGGAAAACCTCGGCGACCGTCGCTACCGCGAACACGGCTCGGGCCTCGACGAGCCCGGGCGTTCGGTGATCGCGGTGGTCGACTGGCGGTTCTGACGGCGGCGCCGCGCCGCCTCAGGCGGCGACCACGAACAGCGCCACCACGCAGCCCACGCCCAGCGTCCACACGATGCTGCGCCACCAGTGCAGATCGGCGATGTAGAGCGCGCCGTACGCGAGGCGCAGCCCGATGAAGGCCAGCGCGAGGCCGTCCACCGTGGCCTGCGGGGCCTGCAGCTGGTGGGCGATGATCACCGCCGCGGCGAACGGCGGGAAGGCTTCGAAGGAATTCAGGTGCGCGGCGTGGGCGCGGCCGCGCACGCCGGTGAGTCCGGCCTGGAACTCGCGCGGGTGGCGGTTGGTGAAGCCGGGCCCGGAGAACTTCGCGTAGCCGGTGAACACGAACGGCAGGAACGCCGCCACCAGCACGCACCAATAGGCGATCGTCATCGTCGGGGTCCTCGCGGGTCGGGCGGCCATGGTGCCACGGACACGGCGGCACACGGTCGCTGTGGCACACTCGGCGCGCATCGAGGGGTGCCGCAATGCCCGAGTTGATCGTCGAATCCGGCCCGCTGTCGGGCGCCAGCTTCAGCTTCGACTGCCAGGTCACCCTGGGGCGCGGCGAGCTGGCCGAGGTGCGGCTCGACGACGTGACCGTCTCGCGCCGCCACGCCGAGATCCGTCCGCAACTCGGCACCTGGGAAGTGGTCGACCTCGGCAGCGCCAACGGCGTGCTGGTCAACGACGAGCGCATCGGCGCGCCGCGCCGGCTGGCCGACGGCGACCGCATCGGCATCGGCCAGGTCGTGCTGCGCTTCGGCAGCGCGCGCCCGGCGGCGGCCACGCCCACCCCGGTCACGCCGCTGCCGGCGGTGCCCGCGGGCGGCGCGGCGCGCGTGTTCCAGGACCTGCTGTCGCGGGTGCGGCTGTTCTGCGACCTCGGCGAACTCGGCAATCAGAAGCTGGACGCCGCGGCGCTCGCCCGCCGCGCGCTGGAGGCCCTGCTGCGCGCCTGGCCACGCGCCGATCGCGCGGCGCTGTTCCTGCTGGCACCGGTCGGCCAGTCGCTGAACCTGCTGGCCCAGGCCAGCCGCGACCAGCGCGCGATGCAGCCCACCGCCGTCGCGCCGGTGGCGCACGAGGCCCTGCGCCATGCCAGCGGCCTGCTGCTGACCGACGAGCGCGAGCGCCACCAGCTCACCGAGCGGCTGCGCATGGCGCCCCTGTATGGCGCCGCGGCCGCGATCCCGCTGCGCCACAACGGCGAGGCGATCGGCGCGCTGTACCTCGACAGCCTCAAGGACGCGCACGCGCTGCGCGCCTCCGACCGCGAGGCGCTGGTGGCGGCGGCCAACCTGGTCGCCTGCCTGCTCGCGCCCTCGCGCGAGCCACCGCGCGACCGCGAGGTGGAGCGCCACGACCTCACGCTCGCGCGGCGCATCCAGCAGCGCTTCCTGCCGCAGGCGCCACCGGCGCTGAGCGGCTATGCGATCGTCGACGACTATGCCGCCGCACGCGTGATCGGCGGCGACCACTACGACTTCGTCGCCCTCGCGGACGGCCGGCAGGCGCTGGTGGTGGCCGATGTCTCCGGCAAGGCGGTCTCCGGCGCGCTGTACATGGCGCGCCTCGGTGCCGTGCTGCGCCAGGCCGCCGGCCGCACGCGGCGCGCCACCGAACTGCTCGACGACATCAACGCGACGCTGTATGCCGAGCTCGAAGCCGGCATGTTCGTGACCATGCTGGTGCTGGTGCTGGAACCACGCAGCGGCGCGCTGGAACTGGCCGCCGCGGGCCACCCGGCGCCGCTGGTGCGCCGTGCCGACGGCAGCGTCGGCACGCTGGCGGTCGAGGGCGGACCACCGCTCGGCGCGATGTCCGACCCCTCGTATGCGGCGACCCGCCACCAGCTCGATCCGGGCGATTGCCTGCTGCTCTACACCGACGGCCTCGACGAGGCGCACAGCCCGACGGGCGAGCTGTTCGGGCTGGCGCGCGTGCAGGCCGCGCTGGCCGGCGCCAGCACCGCGCAGGAAACGATCGCCGCACTGCGCGAGGCCCTGGCCGCGTTCGTCGGCAACGAACCGCAGAGCGACGACCTGACCTTGCTGGCGGTGCAGCGGCTGTAGGCGGCGCGGCGCGCGGCAGTGCCCGCGGAGCGTCGAGCGCCGACCGCGCCGTGCCTGCGAGCATGGCCGCATCGCCCGCAGGCGCGCGCTTGCGCGCAACCGGCACCCCTCGATCTTGCCGCTGGCGCCTTGCATCGAGGTCTCCGATGTAGGAGCGCGCTTGCGCGCGACCGTCACGTCTCGACCTTGCCGCTGGCGCCTCGCGTGCGGGGTTGTGTTGTCTTCGCTAGCGACAAAGCGTTTCGCACCGCTGCTTCGGCTGTAGGAGCGCGCTTGCGCGCGACCGCCACGTGTCGATCCTGGCGCTGTCGTCTTGCGTGCTGGCTTGTTCTGTCGCCGCAAGCGACAAAGCGTTTCGCGCCGCTGCTTCTCATGTAGGAGCGCTGCGTGCAGCGCGACCGCCACGTCTCGATCTTGCCGCTGGCGTCTTGCGTGCCGGGTTGTGTTGTCTTCGCTAGCGACAAAGCGTTTCGCACCGCTGCTTCGGCTGTAGGA
>JAJTHZ010000103.1 GCA_021299185.1 Lysobacteraceae bacterium
GGCGGCCTGCGCGCGCTGGCTCGGCGCGCGCGGCCTGCCGGTGGTGGCGCGCAACGTGCGCTGCCGCTTCGGCGAGATCGACCTCGTGCTCGACGACGGCGAGGTGCTGGTGTTCGCGGAGGTCCGCCTGCGCGAGGACGACGCCTTCGGCGGCGCCGCGGCGTCGGTCGACCCGCGCAAGCAGGCGCGCATCGTGGCCTGCGCGCACTGGTATCTTGTGCAGCATCCGCGCCAGGCCCTGCGCCCGTGCCGCTTCGACGTGCTGGCGGTGGGCCGCGGTGGCGCCATCGACTGGATCCGCGACGCCTTCCGCCCATCATCCTGATCCCGCGAGGACATCCCATGCTGCGACTCCTTTCGCTCGTGCTGTGCGTGACGCTGCTGCCCGGCTGCGCCGCGCTGCTGGTCGGCGGGGCCGCGGCCGGTGCCGGCGCGGCCCACGATCGGCGCAGCGTGGGCACCGTGATCGACGACAACAACATCGAACTGACCGCCTACGACGCGATCAACAAGGACAAGGAGATCGCGCTCAGGAACAACGTCGGCATCGTGGTCTACAACGGCGTGATGCTGCTGATCGGCGAGGTGCGCACGGAGGAACTGCGGCAGCGCGCCGAACGCCTCGCCTCGGGCCTGCAGGGCGTGCGCCGCGTGGTCAACGAGATCTCGGTCGAGGAGCCGACCGGCTTCGGTGGCGCGACGCGCGACCGCTGGCTCACCGGGCGGGTGAAGCTGGCGCTGCTCGACATCGTCGACCAGCCGGGCTTCGACCCGACCCGGGTCAACGTCACCACCCAGAACGGCAAGGTCTACCTGATGGGCCTGGTCAGCCGCGCCGAGGCGGAGCGGGTGGTCGAGATCGCGCGCGGCGTGCCGGGCGTCGAACGGGTGGTGAAGGTGTTCGAATACACCGACTGAGCGTCACCCGCCGCCGGATGAGGGAATCCGGCGCAGGACCGCGATCTCGTGGGCATGGGCCGGCGTCGCCGGCCGTCCGGGGAGACCGCCGATGCTGCGCGTGATCGTCGAACGACTGGTGGGCCGGCGGCGCGCGGCGCCGCGTCCGCAGGGCGGCGGCCTCGTCGCCGAGGCGGCTCCCGGCTCGCGCCGCCACCTTGCCCGCGTCGCGGGCAGCGAGTGGCGGGCGCACTGCACCAGCGTGCCGCGCACCGCGGCCAGCCTCGACGGCGGCCTCGACCGCACGGCGGTCCTGGTCTGGCGCGACGGCGCGCGCTCCGTGCAGCCGATGGGACGTTGAAACTCCCGGGGCGTCGAGCCCCGAGGCGTGGAAGAGGCGGAGTGGGCCGATAAGCCGGGTTCTGTTCGCCGGCGGAAACCCGCCGACGCGACAACCATTCCTCTGCGCCGCCCGTCACCGGACGGCTCTAGCGACCTACCCGGAGGCGACGCGGGCCGCGCCAATGCCTCCCTATTTGGTCTTGCTCCCGGTGGGGTTTGCCATGCCGCGGCGTGTTGCCACCCGCGCGGTGCGCTCTTACCGCACCCTTTCACCCTTGCCAGCGGGTTGCCCCGCTTCGGCGGTCTGCTCTCTGTTGCACTTTCCGTCGGCTCGCGCCGCCCAGGCGTTACCTGGCACCGTGCCCTGTGGAGCCCGGACTTTCCTCGCCACGCGGTGAGGCGCTGCGCGGTTGTCTGGCTCACTCCGCGGTGGAGTGTAGCGCGTGGGTTACTGCTGGCGGTTGAACGGCCGGGGGTCGCGGCTTCGGTCGGGGGGTAGGGCCCAGGGCCCAGGGCACAGGGCCCAGGGCCCAGCCGACGGTAGGGAAGGGACCGCTGGGCCTCTGGCTCGGGTGACCCCTGCCGCACTCGGCTTGAACAAGCGTGTCGCGGTCGATGGGCGCCTCGACTTCAAGCCGGCCAAAGACGTCCGCCCGCCGACGCTCTTTACTGGGCCCTGGGCCCTGAGCCCTGGGCCCTCGCGAACGTCTCGCGACTGCCGGACACATCGACTCCGCGCCTGAATCGACGCCCCGAAACCGCCACCCCGTGCCATTGACAGTCTCAGACCCCGAGACTAAGGTGGGCGTCGGTGGTAAATCAGGGGAAATCGTGGGTTTTTCTGGCAGCCATGTTCCAGGGTGAAACGGCCATCATGATCGACGAGAAGGGGCGGATGAGCATTCCGACCGCCTATCGGGAGACCGTGGCCGGCGCCTGCGGCGGGCAGCTGGTGGCGACCTACAACCCCTTCGAGACCGGCTGCCTGTGGCTGTTCCCGCCCAAGGAGTGGGAATCGGTGCGCGACCAGGTGGTGGCGCTGCCGACCGCCAAGGCGGTGCACCGCAACCTGCAGATGAAGCTGGTCGGCGCGGCCGCGCCGCTCGAGGTCGACGGCAGCGGTCGCGTGCTGCTGCCGGCCAGCCAGCGCGCGGCGGCCGGGATCGAGCGCAAGGCCGTGCTGCTGGGCATGGGCGCGCGGTTCGAGCTGTGGAGCGAGCAGGCCCACCTCGCGAAGGTGCGGGAGACGATTCTGGAGGATCAGGTCACGCCGGAAATGGCGGGATTGCGGCTGTGAGCGGACGTCGCGCGGGAGCCCGCGCGACGGGCGAGGAACGATGGAACAGGCGGGTACCCATGTCCCGGTGCTGCGGGACGAGTCGGTGGCGGCGCTGGCGGTTCGCGGCGACGGCAGCTACCTCGACGGCACCTTCGGGCGCGGGGGCCACGCGCGCGCGGTGCTCGCGCGGCTCGGCGGCGCGGGACGGCTGCTGGTGATGGACAAGGACCCGGAGGCGATCGCCGCGGCGCAGGCGCTGGCGGCGGAAGACCCGCGGGTCCGCGTGCGGCATGGATCGTTCGCGCGCATGGATGAGTGGGCCGACGCGCGGGAAGGGCTGGACGGCGTGCTGCTGGACCTCGGCGTGTCGTCGCCGCAGATCGACCAGCCGGCGCGCGGGTTCAGTTTCCAGGCCGACGGCCCGCTCGACATGCGGATGGACCCGACGCAGGGCGCCAGCGCCGCGCAGTGGCTCGCGCGCGCCGGCGAGCGGGAGATCGCCGACGCGCTGTTCGCGTTCGGCGAGGAGCGGGACAGCCGGCGCATCGCGCGCGCGGTGGTGGCGCGGCGCGCCGAGGCGCCGATCGAGACCACCCGCGAGCTGGCCGAGCTGGTGGCGCGGGCCGTGCGGTCGCGCGAGCCGGGCAAGCACCCGGCGACGCGCACCTTCCAGGCCCTGCGCATCGTGGTCAACGGCGAGCTCGACGATCTCGCCGCGGGTTTGCAGGCGGCGGTCGCATGCCTCCGGGCAGGCGGGCGCCTGGCGGTGATCAGTTTCCATTCGCTGGAGGACCGCGTGGTCAAGCGCTTCATCCGCGACGCATCCCGCGTGGCCGCCCCCGGGCGCCGCGGGCTGCCGCCGCCGGTGGACGCACCGGCCCCGCGGTTGCGCGCGGTGGGTGAGGCGGTGCTGCCGTCGGCGGCCGAGACCGCCGCCAATCCGCGCGCGCGCAGCGCGGTGCTGCGGGTCGCGGAGCGCCTGCCGTGAGGGCGGGCGCGCTGCTGGCCTGGGCGCTGCTGCTGGGCGCGGCAGTGGCGAGCGCGGTGGGCGTGGTCTACGCCCGCCACGAGAGCCGCCGGCTGTTCGTGGAACTGAGCGCGCTGGAAGCGGCGCGCGACGAATTGAACATCGACTTCGGGCGACTGCAGCTGGAGCAGGCGACCTGGGGCGATACGAATCGAATCGAGAAGATCGCTCGCGGCGAACTCGGGATGGATTTCCCGGCGCCGACGGCGACGCGAGTGATCCGGCGGTGAGGGGGAAGACCGAAGCCATGCACGAACGGCTGCAGCACGCAGCGGTTTCGAGGGCCAGGGGGTGCCACGGCACCCGCTGCGGCCCGGCGCGGTCCCGTTCCCGCCGGGCCGCCGCCGAACCCGTACCGCGCGCGTCCGCGCGCGGTGCCGTCCGTGCGCGCCGGCCGCGGCGGGAGCGCGCATGAGGCCCAACGCCCCGTCCGCCATCAAGACCCCGCAGGTGCGCACGCGCCTGCGCCTGCACGCCATCGCCATGCTGCTCGCGCTCGGCGGCACCGCGCTGGTGGTGCGCGCGGTCGACCTGCAGGTGGTGCGCAACGAGTTCTACCAGAACCAGGGCGACCAGCGTTTCGTGCGCGAGCGCGCGATCCCGGTCTCGCGCGGCATGGTGGTCGACCGCAATGGCGAGCCGTTGGCGGTGTCGACGCCGGTGGAGTCGATCTGGGCCGAACCGAAGGAAGTGCTGGCGCACCGCGAGCGCATCCCCGACCTAGCGCGCGCGCTCGGCGTCGACGCGGTCGAGTTCGAGCAGCGCCTCGCGCAGCGCGCCGACCGCGAGTTCGTCTACCTGCGCCGCCACCTGCCGCCCGACCAGTCGGCCGCGGTGCTGGCGCTCGGCGTGCCCGGCGTCAACGTGCAGCGCGAGTTCCGCCGCTACTACCCGGCGGGCGAGGCGATGGCCCACGTGCTGGGCTTCACCAACATCGACGACCGCGGCCAGGAGGGCCTGGAACTCGCGTTCGACGAGTGGCTGACCGGCACGCCCGGCATGAAGCGCGTGATCCAGGACCGCCGCGGCGAGGTGGTGGAGAACGTCGAACTGGTGCGCGAGCCGCAGCCGGGCCGCGACCTGCGCCTGTCGATCGACCGCCGGCTGCAGCACCTCGCCTACAAGGAGATCGTCGCCGCGGTGGCCGAGCATCGCGCGCGCGCCGGCAGCATGGTGGTGCTGGACGTGCGCACGGGCGAGATCCTCGCCATGGCCAACTGGCCGTCCTACAACCCGAACGCGCGCGGCGCCTCGGAGGCCAGCGCGCGCCGCAATCGCGCGGTCACCGACGTCATCGAGCCCGGCTCGGTGGTCAAGGTGCTGACCGTGGGCGCGGGGTTGGAGAGCGGCAAGTTCAAGCCCGAGACCCTGATCGACACCACGCCGGGCTGGATGCCGGTGGCCAACCACGTGGTGCGCGACATCCGCAATTTCGGCGTCGTCGACCTCACCCGGCTGCTGGTGAAGTCGAGCAACGTGGCCTCGACGCGGATCGCGCAGCAGCTCACCGACGAGCACCTGTACGACATGTTCCGCCGCTTCGGCTTTGGCCAGGCCACCGGCTGCGGCTTCCCCGGCGAGTCGGCCGGCGTGCTGTCGGCGCCGAACCGCTGGGGTCCGGTGGAGAAGGCGACGCTGTCGTACGGCTACGGCCTGTCGGTCACCCCGCTGCAGTTGGCGCAGGCCTACGCCGCGATCGGCAACGGCGGACGCCTGCGTGCGCCGACCTTCGTCGCCGGTGCGCAGACGCCGGACGCCGCCGTGCTCGACCCGCAGATCGCGCGCACCCTGGTCGACATGCTCACCCACGTGGTCGCTGAGGGCTCCGGCGCCAAGGCATCGGTGCCGAACTACCACGTCGCGGGCAAGACCGGCACCTCGCGCAAGGCGATGGCTGGCGGCTACCAGAGCCGCTACATCAGCGTGTTCGCGGGCCTGGTGCCGTCCAGCGCGCCGCGCCTGGCCGCGGTGGTGGTGATCGACGACCCGCAGGGCGATGCCTATTACGGCGGCCTGGTCGCGGCCCCGGTGTTCGGGCGCGTCATGCCGGGCGCGTTGCGGCTGCTCGACATCACGCCCGACAACCTCGACGCGACGCTGGCCGGGATGACGCCGACCACGCTGCCGGCCGCGGCGGCCCCCGACGCCGACGCCGACGTGCATTCGCCGTTCGCCGAAGGGGTGCAGCCGTGAGCGCGCCGCGCGACCTCGGCATGCTGCTCGGCGACATCGCCGACGCCGGCAGCGCGCGAGTGCTGCCGGTGGCGGGGCTGGCGCTGGACTCGCGGCAGGTGGGTGCCGGCGACGTGTTCGTGGCCCTGCGCGGCACGCGCGCCCACGGCATCGAGCATGCCGCCGGCGCGGTCGCGCGCGGCGCGGTCGCGGTGCTGTTCGAACCCCCGGCGGCGGCGCCCGATCTGCCGGTGCCGGTGATCGCGGTGCCCGGCCTGCGCACGCGGCTCGGCGCGATCGCGGCGCGCTGGTACGGCGAGCCGTCGCAGGCGCTGCGCGTGGTCGGCGTCACCGGCACCAACGGCAAGACCTCGACCGTGCAACTCGTCGCGCAGGCGCTGACCCGGCTCGGCGCGCGGGTCGGCACCATCGGCACGCTCGGCGCCGGCGTGCACGGCACCCCGCTGTCCGGCGAGCGCACCACGCCCGACGTGATCAGCGTGCACCGCCTGCTGGCGGGTTTCCGCGCCGCCGGCTGCGACCACGCGGCGATGGAGGTGTCCTCGCACGCGCTCGACCAGGGCCGCGTGGACGCGGTGCGCTACGCGGTCGCGGTGTTCACCAACCTGACCCGCGACCACCTCGACTACCACGGCACGATGGACGCCTACTTCGAGGCGAAGGCGAAGCTGTTCCAGGTGCCCGGGCTGGCCTGCGCGGTGGTCAACGTCGACGACGAATGGGGCTGCCGGCTCGCCGCGCGGCCGGGCCAGGCCGCGCGCACGTTCACCACCAGCGCGGCCGGCGCGCGCGATGCCGACCTCGCCGCGCACGATGTCGTGCTCGGCGCGGCCGGCATCGGTTTCCTGTTGTACACGCCCTGGGGCGAGGCGCGCATCGCATCGCCGCTGCTCGGCCGCTTCAACGTCGACAACCTGCTCGCGGTGGCGGGCTGCCTCGGCGCGCTCGGCCATCCGCTGCCGGCGATCGCCGCCACCCTCGGGGACCTGCAGCCGGTCGCCGGCCGCATGAATCGCCTCGGTGGCGCCGGATCCGCGCCGCTGGTGGTGGTCGACTACGCGCACTCGCCCGACGCGCTGGAGCAGGCGCTGCGCTCGCTGCGCGCACACACCGCCGGCCGGCTGTGGTGCGTGTTCGGCTGCGGCGGCGAGCGCGACGCCGGCAAGCGCCCGCAGATGGGCGCGATCGCGGAGCGCCTCGCCGACCGCGTGGTGGTGACCGACGACAACCCGCGCGGCGAGGACGGCGATGCCATCGTGGCCCAGGTCCTCGCCGGCCTCGCCGATCCGTCGCGAGCGCTGGTGCGGCGCGACCGCGCGCAGGCGATCGCGCTGGCGGTGGCGCAGGCCGCACCCGGCGACACCGTGCTGGTGGCCGGCAAGGGCCACGAGGCCTACCAGGAAGCGGGCGGCGAGAAGCGGCCGTTCGACGACCTCGACTGCGCGCGCCGCGCGCTGCAGGCCCGCGCATGATCCGCGCGCGCCTGTTCGATGCGGCCGCCGCGATGGGCGGCAGCCTGCTCGGCGCCGACGTCGAATTCGCCGGCGTGTCGACCGACAGCCGTGCCGTGGCCGGCGGCGCGCTGTTCGTCGCCCTGCGCGGCGAGCGCTTTGACGGCCACGCCTTCGTCGCCGACGCCGCGCGCCGCGGCGCCGCGGCGGCGGTGGTCGAGCGTCCGCTGGCCGACGTCGCGCTGCCGCAGGTGGTGGTCGCCGACACGCTGGCCGCGCTGTCGACGCTCGCCGCGTCCTGGCGCCGGCAATTGCCGGCGAAAGTGGTCACCGTCGCGGGTTCGAACGGCAAGACCACCACGCGCACCCTGGTGCAGGCCATCCTCGCCGAGGCGGGCCACACCGGCGGCACGCGCGGCAACCTCAACAACGAGGTCGGACTGCCGCTCTCGGTGCTGTCGCTGGACCCCGCGATGGACTACGCCGTGCTCGAGATGGGCGAAGGCCGGCCCGGCGACGTCGCCGAGATCGCGCGCGTGGCGCGCGCCGACGTCGCGGTGGTGACCAACGTCGGACCCGCGCACCTGGAGCGGCTCGGCAGCGTCGAGGGCGCTGCGCGCACGCTGGCCGGCGCCTACCAGGAACTCGCCGACGGCGGCACCGGCGTGGTCAACGCCGACGATGCGTTCGCGCCGTTCTTCCGCGCCGCGCTCGGCGCGCGGCGGCGGATCGACTTCGGCCTGGTGCTGGACGCCGCGGTGCGCGCCGACGACCTGCGGGTCGGCGAGCGCAGCCACTTCACCCTCGTCACGCCGTCCGGCAGCGCGGCGGTCGAGCTGCCGCTGCCCGGCCGCCACAACGTGATGAACGCGCTCGCCGCCGCGGCCTGCGCGCACGCGCTCGATATCGGCGCCGGGCCGATCGCGCGTGCCCTGTCGACCGCGCAGGGCGTGGCCGGCCGGCTCACGCGCCACGACGCGCCGGCCGGCTGGACCCTGTTCGACGATGCGTACAACGCCAACCCCGCATCGACCAAGGCCGGCATCGCGACGCTCGCCGCGACGGGCGGCGAGTGCTGGCTGGCGCTCGGCGACATGAAGGAGCTGGGCGCGCGTGAGGCCGAACTGCACGCGGACGTCGGCCGCTTCGCGCGCGAAGCGGGGCTGTCGCGAATGTTCGCGGTCGGTCCGCTGGCCGCGCACGCGGCGGCCGCCTTCGGCCCGGCGGCCCAGGTCTATCCGGACCGCGAGACGCTCGCCGCCGACCTCGCCGCCGCGCTGGTGCCGGGGGTGCGCGTGCTGGTCAAGGGCTCGCGCAGCGCCGGCATGGACCTGGTGGTGTCGAAGGTGTTGGCCGCGCACGGCCTCGCCCACGCCGGAGGCGCCCATGCTGCTTGAACTCGCGCGCCTGCTGGAACAGCACTTCAGCGGCTTCAACCTGTTCCAGTACCTCACGTTCCGCTCGATCCTGTCGGCGCTGACCGCGCTCGGCGTGTCGCTGCTGCTGGGTCCGAAGTTCATCCGCAAGCTGGCCGAGATGAAGGCCGGCCAGCCGATCCGCGACGACGGCCCGAAGAGCCATTTCTCCAAGGCCGGCACGCCGACCATGGGTGGCACCCTGATCCTCACCGCGATCGCGGTCGCGACCCTGCTGTGGGCCGACCTCGGCAACCGCTACGTGTGGATCGTGCTGTTCGTGCTGTTCGCGTTCGGCTTCGTCGGCTGGCTCGACGACTGGCTCAAGCTCGCGAAGAAGAACCCGAAGGGCCTGTCGGCGCGCTGGAAGTACGCCCTGCAGTCGGTGTTCGGCGCCATCGCGGCGGTCTGGCTGTACGTCTCGGCCGACGTGCCGGCGGCGACCGAACTGATCGTGCCGTTCTTCAAGCAGGTGGCGATCCCGCTCGGCCTGCTGTTCCCGGTGATGGCGTACTTCTGGATCGTCGGTTTCTCCAACGCGGTGAACCTGACCGACGGCCTCGACGGGCTGGCGATCGTGCCCTCGGTGATGGTGGCCGGCGCGCTCGGCATCTTCGCCTACGTCGCCGGCAACAGCGTGTTCAGCGACTACCTGCAGCTGCCCTTCATCCCCGGCGCGGGCGAGATGTCGATCATCTGCGGCGCGCTGGCCGGCGCCGGGCTCGGCTTCCTGTGGTTCAACACCTATCCGGCGCAGGTGTTCATGGGCGACGTCGGCGCGCTCGCGGTCGGCGCGGCCATCGGCACCATCGCGATCATCACCCGCCAGGAACTGATCCTGGTCGTGATGGGCGGCGTGTTCGTGATGGAGACGGTGTCGGTGATGCTGCAGGTGGCGAGCTTCAAGCTCACCGGCCGGCGCATCTTCCGGATGGCGCCGATCCACCACCACTTCGAACTCAAGGGCTGGCCGGAGCCGCGCGTGATCGTGCGCTTCTGGATCATCAGCGTGGTGCTGGTGCTGGTCTCCCTCGCCACCCTGAAGGTGCGCTGAGATGGCCTTCGACTGGCAGGCATCGGTGCAGGCCCTGCGGCGCGACGAGCTGCCGGGCGAGTACGACCTGCCGCTGGCGGTGGGCGCGCTGCTGCTCGCGGCGTTCGGCCTGGTGATGGTCGGTTCGGCATCGATCTCGATCGCCGAGGGCGAAGGCGTCGGCCCGTTCGGCATCCTCACCAAGCACGCGGTGTTCCTGTGCGGCGGCGGCGTGCTGGCGCTGCTGCTGATGCGCGTGCCGCTGAAGGTGCTCGACGACAACAGCCGGCTGCTGCTCCTGCTGTGCTTCCTGATGTTGCTGGCGGTGCTGGTGCCGGGCCTCGGGCGGCGCATCAACGGCGCCACGCGCTGGCTCAACCTCGGCGTGATGGGCTTCCAGGTGGTGGAGGCAGCGAAGCTGCTGCTGGTGATCTACCTCGCCTCCTACATGGTGCGGTTCGCGACCCAGTTGCGCACCTCGGTGGCGGGCATCCTCAAGCCGCTGGGCGTGCTGGCGCTGGTGGTGCTGCTGTTGCTGCTGCAGCCGGACTTCGGGTCCGCGGTGCTGGTCTGCGCGATCGTGGTCGGGATGATCTGGCTCGGCGGCGCGCGCGCGCGCGACCTCGGCGGACTGGCCCTGCTGGGCATGCCGGTGATGGCGATCGCGGCGCTGGCCGAGCCGTACCGCGTCAAGCGCCTGACCTCGTTCCTCGACCCCTTCGCCGATCCGTTCCGCGACGGCTTCCAGTTGAGCCAGGCACTGATCGCGATCGGCCGCGGCGAGTGGTTCGGGGTCGGGCTCGGCGGCTCGGTGCAGAAGCTCTACTACCTGCCGGAGGCGCACAACGACTTCATCCTCGCGGTGATCGCCGAGGAGCTCGGCCTCGCCGGGGTGGTGCTGGTGCTCGCGCTGTTCACCCTGATCTGCACGCGTTGCTTCCGCATCGGCTTGCGCGCCGTCGAGCAGGGGCAGGCGTTCGCCGGCTACTGCGCCTTCGGCGTCGGCCTGTGGCTGGCGGTGCAGGCCGGGGTGTCGATCGGGGTCAACCTCGGCGTGCTGCCGACCAAGGGCCTGACCCTGCCGCTGGTCAGCGCCGGCGGTTCCTCGGTGCTGATGACCTGCGCCGCGCTCGGGCTGGTGCTGCGGGTCGGCTACGAGGTCACGCGGCGCGCGAACGAACTCGCGCTGGAGCGCGTCGACGACGCCGCGCCGGGAGCGACCGCATGAGCGCGCCGGTGCTGGTCATGGCCGGCGGGACCGGCGGCCACATCTTCCCCGGGCTCGCGGTGGCCGACGAACTGCGCGCGCGCGGCGTGCCGGTGGTCTGGCTCGGCGGCTCCAGCGGACTCGAGACGACCCTGGTGCCGAAGGCCGGCCTGCCGCTGGAGCAGGTGACGATGGCCGGCGTGCGCGGCAAGAGAATTCGAACCCTCATGGCGGCGCCCTGGCAGCTGGCGCGCGCCGTGCTGCAGGCCCTGGCAATCATCAAGCGCCACCGCCCGCGCGCCGCGATCGCCTTCGGCGGCTACGCCAGCGCGCCCGGCGGCGTGGCGGCGCGGCTGTTCGGCGTGCCGCTGCTGGTGCACGAACAGAACCGCGTGCCCGGGCTGACCAACCGCCTGCTGGCGCGCCTCGCGCGCCGCGTGCTGTGCGGCTTCCCCGGCACCTTCCGTCACGACGCGGGCGCGGTCGGTAACCCGGTGCGCGCACCGATCGCCGCGCTGCCACCACCGTCCGAGCGTCTCGCCGGTCGCTCCGGCGCGCTGCGCGTGCTGGTGCTCGGTGGCAGCCAGGGCGCGCGCGCGCTAAATCGCGCGCTGCCGGTGGCGCTGGCGCGGCTGCCCGCGGGCGGCTTCGACGTGCGCCACCAGGCGGGCCGTGCCGGCATCGACGACGCGCGCGCCGCCTACGCGCAGGCCGGGGTGGTCGCGCAGATCGACGCGTTCGTCGACGACATGGCCGCGGCCTATGCCTGGGCCGACGTGGTCGTGTGCCGCGCCGGTGCGCTCACCCTGGCGGAGTTGTGCGCGGCCGGCGTCGGCGCGGTGCTGGTGCCGTTCCCGCACGCGGTCGACGACCACCAGACGCGCAACGCCGAATACCTGGTCGAGCGTGGCGCGGCGATCCTGCGACCGGAAGGCCCGCAACTCGCCGAAGCGCTGGCCACGACGCTCG
This sequence comes from Lysobacteraceae bacterium, assembly GCA_021299185.1. Taxonomy (GTDB): domain Bacteria; phylum Pseudomonadota; class Gammaproteobacteria; order Xanthomonadales; family Ahniellaceae; genus UBA4656. The sequence goes on from JAJTHZ010000103.1 coordinate 11,814, forward strand.
CCGACCTCGCCGCCGACCGTGGCGTGGTCCTCGGCATGGCCGAAGCGGCGCGCCGCATCGCCGCGCCCGACGCCGCGCGGCGCATCGCCGACGCCTGCCTCGAGGAGGCCCGCCCATGACCCTGCGCCGGATGGCCGACCACGCCGACCTGATGCGCGCGTACGCGCGCGTGCACTTCGTCGGCATCGGTGGCGTCGGCATGAGCGGCATCGCCGAGGTGCTGGCCACGCTCGGCTACCAGGTGTCCGGCTCCGACCAGGGCGAGAATGCGACCACCCGGCGGCTCGCCGCCGCCGGCGTGCGCGTGCACCGCGGGCACGATGCCGCGCACGTCGCCGACGCCGACGTGCTGGTGGTCTCCAGCGCGATCCGGCCGGACAACCCGGAACTCGTCGCCGCGCGCGAGCGCCGCATCCCGGTGGTGCCGCGCGCGGAGATGCTGGGCGAGGTGATGCGCCTGAAGACCGGCATCGCGGTCGCCGGCACGCACGGCAAGACCACCACCACCAGCCTCTGCGCCTCGGTGCTGGCCGAGGGCGGGCTCGACCCCACCTTCGTGATCGGCGGGCAGTTGAACTCCGCCGGCACCAACGCGCGCCTCGGCCAGGGCCGCTTCTTGGTCGCGGAAGCCGACGAGAGCGACGGCTCCTTCCTGCTGCTGGCGCCGGCGATCGCGATCGTCACCAACATCGACGCCGACCACCTCGAGAACTACGGCGGCGACTTCGACCGCGTGCGCCAGGCGTTCTCCGACTTCCTGCACCACCTGCCGTTCTACGGCCTCGCGATCCTGTGCGTGGACGACGCCGAGACCGCGGCGCTCGCCCGGCAGACGCCGCGCAACACGATGACCTACGGCACCGGCGAAGACGCCGACGTTCGCGCCACCGACATCCGCCAGGACGGTTTCGCGATGGCCTTCGACCTGCACCTGCCGCAGCGCGCGGCGCCGCTGCCGGTCACGCTCAACCTGCCCGGCCGGCACAACGTGCTCAACGCGCTGGCCGCCGCCGCGCTCGGCTGGCAACTGGGCGTGTCCGACGACGCGATCGCGCGTGCGCTGGCCGGCTTCCGCGGCGTCGGCCGCCGCTTCCACCGCCATGGCGAGATCCGCGTCGCCGACGGCCACGCGATGCTGGTCGACGACTACGGCCACCACCCGCGCGAACTCGCCGCCGTGTTCGCCGCCGCCCGCGGCGGCTGGCCGCGGCGGCGCCTGGTGGTGGGCTTCCAGCCGCATCGCTACACGCGCACGCGCGACCTGCTGGACGACTTCGCCGAGGTGCTCTCGGGCGCCGACGTCCTGGTGCTGACCGAGGTCTACCCGGCCGGCGAGGCGCCGATCCGCAACGCCGACGGCAAGGCGCTGGCGCGCGCCGTGCGCGCGCGCGGCAAGGTCGACCCGGTGCTGGTGAAGTCGGCGAAGGACCTGCCCGCGGCGCTGGCGCCGATCGCGCGCGACGGCGACCTCGTGGTCCTGCTCGGTGCCGGCGACATCGGTGCGGTCGCCGCCGACCTCGGCCACAAGGGCACGCTGCCGGAGGTGTCGCCGTGAGGCGGATCACCGACCCGCGCGACTTCGGCCGCGTCGCGGTGGCGCTGGGTGGCACCTCGTCGGAACGCGAGGTGTCGCTGAATTCCGGCGCCAACGTGCTCGAGGCGCTGCGTGCGCGCGGCATCGACGCCCAGCCCGTCGACGGCATCCCGGCGCTGATCGAAGCCGCGCAGGCGCGCCGCATCGACCGCGTGTTCAACGTGCTGCACGGTCACCGCGGCGGCGGCGAGGACGGCGTGCTGCAGGGCGCGCTGGAGGCGCTGGGCGTGCCCTACACCGGCTCCGGCGTGCTGGCGTCCGCGCTGTCGATGGACAAGATCCGCAGCAAGCAGGTGTGGATCGCGCTCGGCCTGCCCACGCCGCGCTACGTGCGCCATCGTCCGGGCGACGACGTGCGCCTGGCGGTGAACGAGCTCGGCCTGCCGGTGGTGGTCAAGCCGGCCAACGAGGGCTCCAGCGTCGGCATCAGCCGCGTGTTCGGCGAAGCCGACCTGCCGGCCGCGGTCGCGCTGGCCGCCCGCTACGACGGCGAACTGCTGATCGAACAGCTCGTCGTCGGCGGCGAGTACACGGTCGGCATCCTCGGCGACGAGGCGCTGCCGTCGATCCGCATCGTGCCGGCGGGCGAGTACTACGACTACCACGCCAAGTACGTCAGCGACGACACGCAGTACCTGTGCCCCGGCCTGGCTGGCGCCGCCGAGGCGGAGATCCGCGCGCTGGCGCTGGCCGCGTTCCGCACCCTCGGCTGCAGCGGCTGGGGGCGGGTCGACGTGATGCGCGACCGCGAGGGCCGCAACTTCCTGCTCGAGGTCAACACCGCGCCCGGCATGACCAGCCACAGCCTGGTGCCGAAGGCCGCGCGCGCGGTCGGCATCGACTTCGAGACCCTGTGCTGGCGGGTGCTCGAGTCGAGCTTCCGCGGGGAGGGCGCATGAAGCGCGCCGCCGGCAACGCGATGGTGAAACTGCTGGCCTGGACGCTGGCCGCGGCGGTCATCGCGCTGCCGCTGGTCGGTGCACTCAACGGCTGGTTCGCCGCCGAACGCTGGCCGTTCCGCCAGTTGCGCATTGACGCCGCGTTCGAGCGGGTCAACGCCGAGCAGGTGCGTGCGGCCGTCGCGCAGCGGCTCGAGCCCGGCTTCTTCGCCACCGATCTCGCCGCGGTGCGCGCGGCGGTGGAGCAGGTGCCGTGGGTCGAGCGCGCCGAAGTGCGGCGCCGCTGGCCGGACCAGCTGGAGGTGCGCCTCGTCGAGCGGCGCGCGGCCGCCGCCTGGGCCGACGGCCGGCTGGTCGCGGAGGACGGCGCGCTGTTCGAAGTGCCGGGCGACACCGTGCCCGGCGGGCTGCCGGTGCTCGACGGTCCCGCCGACCGCGCGGCCGAGATGCTCACCTTCCTGCGCAGCGTGGAGTCGATGATGCGCGGCAGCGGGCTGGCGCCCGCGCGCCTGTCGCTGAGCGCGCGCGGCAGCTGGCAGCTCGCCACCTACGACGGCGCGGCGATCGTGCTCGGCCGCGAGCAGCCGTCGGAACGCCTGCGGCGCTTCCTCGATGCGCTGCGCCAGATCGACGGCAGCGCCGGCCTGGTGCTGGTGCGCGCCGACCTCCGCTACGCCAACGGCTTCGCGGTGGAGTGGCGGCAGTCGCCGCCGCCGCCGCCGGCTCCCGCCATCCCCGACGAACCCGCGCCGCAGGCCTGAGCATGCCCCGCAAGTCCGAACACAAGACGCTCCTGGTCGGCCTCGACATCGGCACCTCGAAGATCGTCGCCATCGTGGGCGAGCACGCGCCGGGCGAGCCGGTCGAGGTGATCGGCATCGGCACCCATCCCTCGAAGGGCATGAAGCGCGGCGTGGTGGTGGACATCGAGTCCACCACGCAGGCGATCCAGCGCGCGGTGGAGGAGGCCGAACTGATGGCCGGCTGCGAGATCCGCTCGGTGTACGCGGGGATCAGCGGCAGCCACATCCGCAGTCTCAACTCGCAGGGCGTGGTGGCGATCCGCGACAAGGAAGTGACCGACGGCGACGTCGAGCGCGTGCTGGACGCCGCCCGCGCGGTGGCGATCCCGGCCGACCAGCGCATCCTGCACGTGCTGCCGCAGGAGTACGTGATCGACGAGCAGGAAGGCATCCGCCACCCGACCGGGATGAGCGGCGTGCGCCTCGAGGCGCGCGTGCACCTGGTCACCGGCGCGATGAGCGCGGCGCAGAACATCTCCAAGTGCGTGACGCGCTGCGGGCTGGCGGTCGACGACCTGATCCTGCAGCAGCTGGCCTCGTCGTACTCGGTGCTGACCCAGGACGAGAAAGACCTCGGCGTGGCGCTGGTCGACATCGGCGCCGGCACCACCGACGTCGCGGTGTTCACCCAGGGCGCGATCCGCCACACCGCCTCGCTCGGCGTGGCCGGCGACCAGGTCACCAACGACATCGCCTTCGCGTTCCGCACGCCGACGCCGTTCGCGGAGGAGATCAAGGTCAAGTACGCCTGCGCGCTGGCGCAGCTCGCGCGCCCGGAGGAGACCATCGAGGTCACCAGCGTCGGCGACCGCCCGCCGCGGCGGCTCGCCCGGCAGATGCTCGCCGAGGTGGTACAGAAGCGCTACGAGGAGATCTTCGAGATGGTGCAGGCCGAACTGCGCCGCTCCGGCTACGAGGAACTCATCGCCGCCGGCGTGGTGCTCACCGGCGGCGGCTCGAAGATGGAAGGCGTGGTCGAACTGGCCGAAGAGATGCTGCACATGCCGGTGCGCGTCGGCGTGCCCGCGTTCGTCACCGGCTTGTCCGACGTGGTCAGCAACGAGATCCACGCCACCGGCGTCGGCCTGCTGCTGTACGGCGCGCGGCAGGGCGTGGGCGCGCCGCGCCCCGCCACCGCGGCGACCGGCGAGGCCGGCAGCACGCCTTGGCACAAGTTCAAGAAGTGGTTCAGTGGGGAATTCTAGGGCCCTGGGCCCAGTCCAGGGAAAACGCGGCAAGCGACACGCACCACGCAACACGCACCAACGGCAGTCACTAGAAAAAAACGAGCAGCACACACGCACGAAACGACACACGGAGGATGGGAAAATGTTCGAACTCGTCGAATCGGCCGCGCCGAACGCGGTCATCAAGGTCATCGGGGTGGGCGGCGGCGGCGGCAACGCGGTCAACCACATGCTCGGGGCCAACATCGAGGGCGTGGAGTTCGTCTGCGCCAACACCGACGCGCAGGCGATCAAGGCCTGCCCGGCCAAGACGGTGCTGCAACTCGGCGGCCACGTGACCAAGGGCCTCGGCGCGGGCGCCAACCCCGAGGTCGGCCGCCAGGCCGCGCTCGAGGACCGCGAGCGCATCGTCGCCACCCTGCAGGGCGCCGACATGGTGTTCATCACCGCCGGCATGGGCGGTGGCACCGGCACCGGCGCAGCCCCGGTGGTGGCGCAACTGGCCAAGGAGATGGGCATCCTCACCGTCGCCGTGGTCACCAAGCCGTTCCCGTTCGAGGGCCGGCGCCGCATGCAGGTGGCGCTCAAGGGCATCGAGGAGCTCTCGCACCACGTCGACTCCCTGATCACCATCCCCAACGAGAAGCTGCTCACGGTGCTCGGCCGCGAGGTCAATTTCCTCAACGCCTTCCGCGCCGCCAACGACGTGCTGCTCGGCGCCGTGCAGGGCATCGCCGACCTGATCACCCGCCCGGGCCTGATCAACGTCGACTTCGCCGACGTGCGGACCGTGATGAGCGAGATGGGCATGGCGATGATGGGCTCCGGCACCGGCCGCGGCGACGACCGCGCGCTGGCCGCCGCCGAGGCCGCGGTGTCCAACCCGCTGCTCGACGACATCAACCTGTCCGGCGCCTGCGGCATCCTGGTCAACATCACCGCCGGTGCGAACTTCACCATGCGCGAGTTCGAGGAGATCGGCCGCACGGTCGAGGAGTTCGCCTCCGAGGACGCGACCGTGGTGATCGGCACCGTGCTCGACCCGGACATGCAGGACGACGTGCGCGTCACCGTGGTCGCCACCGGCCTCAACCGGCAGGTCGCCCAGGTGCGCCCGCCGGTCGTGGCCCCGCGCGAGGTCGCCCGCGAGCCGGTGGCGGAGCGCCCGCCGGTGCGTGTGGTCCGCACCGGCACCGGCGGCGCGGCCGACTTCACCTATGGTGGCCGCATGGGCTCGACCGGCCGCCCCGGCGGCGCCGCTGCGGCTTCCAGCGCGGCCAGCGAGCCGGCCGCGGTCCCGGCCGCTTCGCCGCCCGACGACTACCTCGACATCCCGGCCTTCCTCCGCCGCCAGGCCGACTGATCCCGCGCGCGGGCGCCGCCGGCGCCCGCGACGTGCGATCCACCCCGCCGCGCGAATCCCATCCGCGCGCGGCGGGGTTTCCTTTGCCGAGGCCCGAACGGCCATTGCAGGCCGTGACTTTGTTGCGTCGGCGCAACAACTGTGGGCTTTTCGACCTGTTTACCGTTTGCCACACATGACCGCTGTGTTATCGTGCGGCGCTGTGCCGTCCTCTGCCCCGAGGAATCCATAACAATATGATCAGGCAGCGCACGCTCAAGAACGTGATCCGCGCCACTGGCGTCGGTATCCACACGGGCGACAAGGTGTACATGACCCTGCGTCCGGCCGCGCCCGATGCCGGCATCGTCTTCCGCCGTGTCGACCTGCCGCAGGCGGTCGAGATCAAGGCCTGCCCCGAACTCGTCGGCGAAACCAGCCTCTCCACCACCCTGGTGCGGGACGGCGTGCGCGTGTCGACGGTCGAGCACCTGCTGTCGGCGATGGCCGGCCTCGGCATCGACAACGCCTACGTCGACCTGTCCGCGGCCGAAGTGCCGATCATGGACGGCTCGGCGGGTCCCTTCGTGTTCCTGCTGCAGTCGGCGGGCATCCACGAGCAGGAGAAGGCCAAGCGCTTCATCCGCATCAAGAAATCGATCACCGTGCGGGACGGCGACAAGTGGGCGCGCTTCGACCCGTTCGACGGCTTCAAGGTCGGCTTTTCGATCGACTTCGACCACCCGATCTTCACCCACAAGACGTCCACCGCCGAGATCGACTTCTCGACCACCTCGTTCGTGAAGGAAGTCTCCCGCGCGCGCACCTTCGGCTTCATGCGCGACATCGAGATGCTGCGCGAGCGCAACCTGGTGCTCGGCGGTTCGATGGACAACGCCATCGTGCTCGACGACTACCGCATCCTCAACGAGGACGGCCTGCGTTACGAGGACGAGTTCGTCAAGCACAAGATCCTCGACGCGATCGGGGACCTCTACCTGCTGGGCCACAGCCTGATCGGCGCGTTCTACGGCCACAAGTCGGGGCACCAGTTGAACAATCGCCTGCTGCGGGCCCTCCTCGCCGATGCCTCGGCGTGGGAAGAGGTGACCTACACCGACCCCGGCACGGCCCCGATCTCCTACGCCCACCCGGCGCAGGCGGTCTGACGCATCACGGTTCGGAATCGACGCCGCCGGCACGACCGGTGGTGCGGGCGGAATCTCCGCCGCGGAAACTGAGGTTCAGGCCAGGGAGGCCAGGCGTTGGAACAGGTCCCGCAGTTCGGGATCGTCAAGGATGGAGGCGGCTTGCCGGAGGTGCTCGGCGGCCGTGCTCGAAAGGGGCTTGCGCGGTGACGGGTCGTGGGGACGAACCGGCATCGGTGCCACTTTCACGGTGAGTTGGTCGATGGCCGTGCCGGTGAATCGGCTGGCCGCCGCGGTGATCGCGTCCTGCATGAGGCGGAGGCGCGTGGCCACGGCAGGCGAACTCGCCAGGAAGACGAGGCGCGCGCCTCGGACGTTGGCCAGCCGCACCTGCGGCGCGAACGTCGGCGGCAGCGCGCCACGCAGTGCCTGGTCGAGCGCCTCGAGGAGGCGAGCGTGCCCGACCAGACCGGCGAGTGCCGGGCCGGCTTTCGTGTCCATCGGGCGCGTCGGCCGGTCGGTGCTGGCAGGTCGGCGTTGCATGGCTCTCATTACCGGACGTGGTCAAAACCGGACAAGGCGCAAGGCGAGAACCACATGAACATCATAATCGTCGCCAAGCCGCTGTCGTCGCCGAAAGTGGTGCGTTTGGGGGATCGGCGAATGATGGTGGTGGTGGCAACGGCCTGCTTGGCCGTGGCCGCCGTGTTGCTGGGCGCGGGCGCGCTGCTGGGCGCGACCGTGGTGGGACCGGGCCAGGCCCGGATCGAGATCGCGCAGGCGCGCGAACAACTTGAGCGCCAGGAGGCCGAACTGACGCGCGTGCAGCAGTCGGTCGCGCGCGACATGGATGCGCTGGCCGTGCGGCTGGGCAAGCTGCAGGCCGAATCGATGCGCCTCAACGCGCTCGGCGAGCGGCTGGCCGCGGTCGGCAAGCTGGACGACGGTGAGTTCGACTTCACCGCCGAGCCCGGCCTCGGTGGCCCGAAGTCGGCCACGCCCTCGGTCTCGCTGTCCGCTGCCGAAGTCGACAGCGCGCTGGAACGCCTCGAGCAGCAGTTCGACCGCCAGTCGGCGCAACTGGGCATGCTGGAATCGGTGCTGTTCGACCGCGAGGTCGACCTCGGCCTGATGCCCGCCGGCCTGCCGGTCCGCACCGGCTACAAGTCGTCTGGCTTCGGCTATCGCACCGATCCGTTCACCGGCCGTCCGGAGTTCCACGGCGGGGTCGATTTCAACGGACCGCGCGGCTCCGACGTGGTGTCGGTCGCCGGCGGCGTCGTGTCCTACGCCGGCAAGAAGCCCGGCTACGGCAACGTGGTCGAGATCGACCACGGCAACGGCTACATGACCCGCTATGCGCACAACGACCGCAACCTGGTCGAGGTCGGCCAGCCGATCCGCGCCGGCGACCTGATCGCGAAGATGGGCTCCACCGGCCGCGCGACCGGGGTGCACGTGCACTTCGAGGTCTGGCTGAACGGGCGCCTGGTCAATCCTTCCGAGTACATCCGCGCCATCCGCTGATCACACGGTGCCCGCCGAACGCGGGCGCCGCACCTTCGGGACCCGGTTCAGCGGAACCAGCGCAGGGCGGGGGCCGCTTCAGCAGATCAAGCATACGGCGGCAGCCGCGTCAGCAGACCGAGAACAGGGTGGGAGCCGCTTCAGCGGCGACTGCGCCACCCCCGATCGCCGCAGTCGCCGGCAGAGCCGGCTCCCACGCCCGCTTGACGCTGTGCCGGTGGGAGGCGCTGCAAGCTGCTTCCCCGCAGCGCCTTGAATCGACCCGCTGCCGCCCCCACCCGTGAAAGCCGCGCCAACGCCGCCCCGGCGGCCGCAGGCGTTCCGGGGGTACAATCCCGCCCTTCCGAACCGCCGTCCTGTCAGGCCCCTCCATGCTCAACCGCGTCCTCACCGCCGTCTTCGGCAGCCGCAACGACCGCCTCGTTTCCCAGTACCGGAAGGTCGTGGCCCGCATCAACGCGCGCGAGGCCGAGTACCAGGCGCTGGACGACGAGGCGCTCAAGGGCAAGACCGCCGCGTTCCGCGCGCGGCTGGCCAAGGGCGAGACGATCGACCAGGTGCTGCCGGAGGCCTTCGCCGCGGTGCGCGAGGCGGCGCGCCGCACGCTGGGGCTGCGCCACTACGACGTGCAGTTGATCGGCGGCATGGTGCTGCACGCCGGCAAGATCGCCGAGATGCGCACCGGCGAGGGCAAGACCCTGGTCGCGACCCTGCCGGTCTACCTCAACGCGCTGTCCGGCAAGGGCGTGCACGTGGTGACGGTCAACGACTACCTGGCGCGCCGCGACGCGGCGTGGATGGGCCCGGTGTACGCCGCGCTCGGCATGACGGTCGGCGTGGTGGTGCCCGGCATGAAGCCCGCCGACAAGCGCGCGGCCTACGCCTGCGACATCACCTACGGCACCAACAACGAGTACGGCTTCGACTACCTGCGCGACAACATGGCGCTGGCCAAGGAAGACCGCTACCAGCGCGGCCAGCACTTCGCCATCGTTGACGAGGTGGACTCGATCCTGATCGACGAGGCGCGCACGCCGCTGATCATCTCCGGCCCCGCCGAGGAATCCCCGCAGCTCTACCTCAAGGTCAACCGCGTGGTGCCGCGCCTGTCGCGGCAGGACAAGGAGGACGGCCCCGGCGACTTCCACGTCGACGAGAAGGCCAAGCAGGTGCACCTGTCGGAGGACGGCATGGAGCACGCCGAGCAGCTGCTGCGCGAAGCCGGGGTGCTCAAGGAAGGCGACAGCCTGTACGACGCGCACAACCTGATGGTCGTGCACCACCTCAACGCCGCGCTGCGGGCGCACAACCTCTACCAGCGCGACCGCGACTACATCGTGCGCGACGGCGAGGTCATCATCGTCGACGAATTCACCGGCCGCACGCTCGCCGGCCGCCGCTGGTCCGACGGCCTGCACCAGGCGGTCGAGGCCAAGGAAGGCGTGCCGATCCAGCGCGAGAACCAGACGCTGGCCTCGATCACGTTCCAGAACTACTTCCGGATGTACGGCAAGCTCGCCGGCATGACCGGTACCGCCGACACCGAGGCCTACGAGTTCCAGACCATCTATGGCCTCGAGGTGGTGGTGATCCCGACCCACCGCCCGATGGTGCGCAAGGACCACGCCGACCTGGTGTTCCTCAAGCAGCCGGCCAAGTTCGACGCCATCCTCGAGGACGTGCGCGAATGCAACCAGCGCGGCCAGCCGGTGCTGGTCGGCACCACTTCGATCGAGACCTCGGAACTGCTCTCGCGGGTGCTGCAGAAAGAGGGCATCCGCCACGAGGTGCTCAACGCCAAGCAGCACGAGCGCGAGGCGCACATCGTCGCCCAGGCCGGTCGCCCCGGCGCGGTCACGATCGCCACCAACATGGCTGGCCGCGGCACCGACATCGTGCTCGGCGGCAGCCTCGAGGCGGAACTGCACGGCCTGCCGCCCGAAGCCACCGACGCCGACCGCGAGCGTGTGCGCGCCGAATGGAAGCAGCGCCACGACCAGGTGCTGGCCGCCGGCGGCCTGCACATCATCGGCACCGAGCGGCACGAGAGCCGCCGCATCGACAACCAGCTGCGCGGCCGCTCCGGCCGCCAGGGCGACCCCGGTTCGAGCCGCTTCTACCTGTCCCTCGACGACAGCCTGATGCGCATCTTCGCGCCCGACTGGGTGACGCGCTGGATGAAGATGTTCGGCATGAAGGAGGACGAGGCGCTCGAGGACCGCATGGTCACGCGCGTGATCGAGAAGGCGCAGCGCAAGGTCGAGGCGCACAACTTCGACATCCGCAAGAACCTGCTCGAGTACGACGACGTCGCCAACGATCAGCGCAAGGTGATCTACGAGCAGCGCAACGAACTGCTCGAGGCGACCGACGTCGCCGAGACCACGGCCGCGCTGCGCCGCGACGTGGTCGAGTCGACCTGCCGGCAGTTCGTGCCCGAGAACAGCATCGACGAACAGTGGGATCTGCCGGCCCTCGAGCGTGCCCTGGAGTCCGACTTCGGGATCCGCATCGACACCGCGCGCTACGTCGAAGGGCAGGAAGAACTCGCCGCCGACCAGTTGTGGGCCAAGGTCCAGGAGGACGTCGATCGCCACTTCCGCGAGAAGGAGGCGCAGGTCGGCTCCGACGTGATGCGCCAGCTCGAGAAGCACCTGATGCTGCAGGTGCTCGATGCGCAGTGGAAGGACCACCTCGCCAGCATGGACTACCTGCGGCAGGGTATCCACCTGCGCGGCTACGCGCAGAAGCAGCCCAAGCAGGAGTTCAAGCGCGAGGCCTTCGAGCTGTTCGAGCAGATGCTCGGCAAGTTCAAGACCGAACTGGTCACCATCCTCGCGCGGGTACGCATCCGCAGCGAGGAGGAAGTGGCGCGGCTGGAGCAGGAACAGCAGGCGCGCCAGGCGCGCGCGGCGATGCAGTTCCAGCACGCCGACGCCGGCAACCTCGGCGTCGACGACGAAGCCGCGCAGGTGCAGGCGATGCAGGCCGCCGAGGCCGGCGCCTTCGCCGCGACTCAGTCGCCGGCGCAGCGCGACGGCAGCAAGGTCGGGCGTAATGATCCGTGTCCATGCGGCTCCGGCAAGAAGTACAAGCAGTGCCACGGCAAGCTGGCCTGAACCATCCCTGGTGCGTGGCGCCGGCCCGGACCGTGGCCTACGCATCCAGCTCCGGCCCGACCACGTCGGCCATCCATGGCCGACGCGTGCGCGCAACTCCCGCATGCGGGAGTTGCACTTCCGCCATGTCCGGGCGCTCGCGGGCGCGCGGCAGTGCCGCGCGAAAGCCCCGCTCGCCCATGCGGCTCCGGCAAGAAGTACAAGCAGTGCCACGGCAAGCTGGCCTGAGCCGGCGTTGACTGCGGCGCCGGCGATGATCGAGGTCGTCGCCGGCATCCTGCGCGACACGTCGGGGCGGGTGCTGCTGGCGCAGCGCCCGCCGCGCGGGCCGCACGGCGGCCTGTGGGAGTTTCCCGGTGGCAAGCGCGAGCCCGGCGAAACGGCGTCCGCCGCGCTGCGCCGCGAACTGCGCGAGGAACTCGGCATCGAGGTGGAGCCCGGTGAGCCCGTGTGGCGCGTGCCGTGGCGCTACCCGCACCTCGCGGTGGCGCTGGAGGCGATCAGCGTGCACCGCCACGCCGGTGCGCCGCGTGGCCTCGAGGGCCAGGCGCTGGCCTGGGTGGACCTCGACGAGCTGCACCGATGGCCGATGCCGGCGGCCGACGTGCCCATCGCCGCTGCGCTGCGTCTGCCGCGCGGCTACGCGATCACGCCGGATCCGGGGCTAGAGGCGGCTCGCCTGCTCGCCGACGCGCGCGCGCTGCTGGCGCGCGGCGTCCGCCTGCTGCAACTGCGGGCCAAGTCACTGCCGGCCGCGGCGCTGGCGACCGTGCTCGACGCGGTTCGTCCGGCGGTCGAGGCCGCGGGCGCGGAGGTGCTGGTGAATGGTCCGGTCGGCCTCGCGCTCGCCGAGGCCCATCCCTGGATCGGCGTGCACCTGACCGCGGCCGACCTGGCCCGCGCGACCGCGCGTCCGCTGCCTCGCCCACGCTGGGTTGCCGCGTCCTGCCACGATGCGCACGAGATCGCGCGCGCGTGCGCGATCGGGTGCGACTTCGTGGTGGTCGGGCCGGTCTTGCCGACCGCGAGCCACCCCGGTGCGGCGACGCTCGGCTGGGCGGGTCTCGCGCGGCTCGCGCGCGACTGCGCGCCGCCCCTGTTCGCGCTCGGCGGGGTCGGTCCGGCCGACCTCGATCACGCGCGCGCGCGCGGCGCGTTCGGGGTCGCGGGCATCCGCGCCTTCGCCGACGGCGCGCCCTGATGCCGCGCGGCGCTCAGCGCCAGCCGCTGCTGATCGGATAGCGCCGCTCGCGCCCGAAGGCGCGCCGCGACACCTTCGGGCCCGGCGCCGCCTGGTGGCGCTTCCACTCGCTGGTGCGCACCAGGCGCAGCACCTGGTCCACGGTGGCCGCGTCGAATCCGGCGCCGACGATCTCCTCGCGCGACTGCTCCTGGTCGACGTGGCGGAACAGGATGGCGTCGAGCACGTCGTAAGGCGGCAGCGAATCCTGGTCCTTCTGGTCGGGACGGAGTTCGGCCGACGGCGGGCGGTCGATCACGCCCTGCGGGATGGCGGTGGGTCCGCCGACCGTGTTGCGCCAGCGCGCCAGCGCGTAGACCTCGGTCTTGTACAGGTCCTTCAGCGGCGCGTAGCCGCCGCACATGTCGCCGTAGATGGTCGCGTAGCCGACCGCGTATTCGCTCTTGTTGCCGGTGGTCAGCAGCAGGCCGCCGAACTTGTTCGACAGCGCCATCATCAGCGCGCCGCGCGCACGCGACTGCAGGTTCTCCTCGGTGAGGTCGGCCGGCCGGCCGTCGAAGGTCGGCGCGAGCGACGCCAGCAGGCCCTCGAACGCGGGTTCGATCGGCACCGTGAGCAGGCGCACGCCGAGCGCCGCGCACTGCTCGGCCGCGAGGTCGTTGGACAGTCCGGCCGTGTAGCGCGAGGGCAGGCGGACCGCGGTGACGTTCGCCGCGCCCAGCGCATCGACCGCGAGCGCCAGCACCAGCGCCGAATCGATGCCGCCCGACAGGCCCAGCCAGGCGCGGTCGAAGCCGTTCTTGCGGCAGTAGTCGCGCGTGCCGCGCACCACCGCCCGCCAGGCCAGCGCATCGCGGCTTTCGTCGGCCTCAACCGGCCATTCGATGCGCGTGAAGCGCTGTGTGGCCGGATCGTAGTCCGCCACCAGCCAGTGGTCGGCGAACGCGGCCGCCGCCGGGTGCACGCTGCCGTCGCCGTCGGCCAGCACGGAGGCGCCGTCGAACACCAGTGCGTCCTGGCCGCCGACCACGTTGAGGTAGGCGATCGCCGCGCCCGACTCGCGCGCGCGCTGCTCCAGCAACTGGTCGCGCTGCACGTGCTTGTCGCGCTCGAAGGGCGAGGCGTTCGGCACCAGCACCAGTTCGGCGCCGGCGCGCACGGTGGACGCCAGCGGTTCCGCGAACCAAAGGTCCTCGCAGATGACCAGCCCGCAGCGCACGCCCGCGACCTCGAACACGCAGTCCTCGCGATCGGGGTCGACCTCGAAGTAGCGCCGCTCGTCGAACACCGCGTAGTTCGGCAGTTCGCGCTTGCGGTAGGTGTGCGCCACGCGCCCGTCGCGCAGCACGCTGGCCGCGTTGTAGACCACCGCGCCCGCGCTCTGTGGCCAGCCGACCACGGCCACGATGCCGCGCGCGGCGTCCGCCACCCCGGCCAGCGCGCCCTCGCAGGCGGCGAGGAAGGACGGCCGCAGCAGCAGGTCCTCGGGCGGATAGCCGGACAGCGCCAGTTCCGGGAACAGCACCAGGTCCGCCCGCCATTCGTCGCGCGCCTGCGCGATCAGGGCGGCGATGCGGCGCGCGTTGCCGGCGACGTCGCCGACCGGGAAGTCGAACTGGGCGAGGGCGATGCGGAGCATGCCGTGCAGCCTAAACGCCCGCGCCCGCGCAGGCCAGCGTCCCCCTTGAATTGGTCGGCCCGATCCCTAACATGCGCGCGGATGGAAGCCGCCTCTGCCCCCCGGCCACCCATGACGCGCTGGCGCGCGGCGGGTGCCCACTTCGTGATCAGCGCCGTGGTTGCCGTCGCGGTCGTCGCGCTGCTGCTGCTGGTCTGGTATCCCGGTCCGCTGTACGAAGCCGGCGGCGGCGAGCGCCTGACCTTCATCCTGGTCGCGATCGACATCGTGGTCGGGCCGATCCTGACCCTGCTGGTGTTCCGCGCCGGCAAGCCGGGCATGAAGTTCGATCTCACCGTGATCGCCCTGCTGCAGGTGGCATTCCTGGCCTACGGGCTGTCGGTGATCTCTGCTGCGCGGCCGGCGTACGTGGTGTTCGCCATCGACCGGTTCGTGGCGGTTGGTGCGAACCAACTCGCCGACCATCGACTCGCCGAGGCTGTCCGCCCGGAGTTCGGTCGGCGCCCGTGGACCGGCCCGGTCTGGGTCAGCGCGGAACGGCCGCAGGACCCCGACGAGGCCGACCGGGTTATGAGCAGCTTCCTCACAGGCGATGGCGACCTGGAACGTTTCCCGAAGTTCTACGTGCCGTACGCCGAACAGGCGGCGCAGGCCGGTCGCAAGGCGAAGCCATTGGCGGAACTGAAGGGCAAGCCCGGCGAAGCCGCCGAGCTGGAGCGCGTTCGCGCGGCATTCCCCGGGACCGATGTTGGCTGGCTGCCGCTGGTCGCCAGAAGCCGCGACATGACCGTGATCCTGCGCCGCGACAGCGGCGAAGTGCTGGAGATCGTGCGCGTCGATCCGTGGTGACCTGTGCCGTCGCGGGCGCCCGCAGGCGGGCTCTTGTAACCCGATGCCCCGTGTGGGAGCGCGCTTGCGCGCGACCGCGCGGCAACCACCGCGCCGCAAGGACCCGAGCGTGCGGTCGCCCGCAAGCGGGCTCCTACAGTCCCGAGCCACTCCTTGCGCGCCACAATCGGGGACACTCGCCGTCGAGGACACGTGCCACAGGGGCCCGCACGCGGACCCCTGTGGGAGCCGCTTCAGCGGCGACTGCGCCATCCCCGACCGCCGCAGTCGCCGGCAAAGCCGGCTCCCGCCGCGTCGGGTCGTCCGCCGTGCGATCCCGCGGCTAGTTCAAGCGCGCCACGATCGCCTTGCCGAGATCGGCCGGCGACTTCACGGTGGTCACGCCGGCCGCTTCCAGCGCCGCGAACTTGCCGGCCGCCGTGCCCTTGCCGCCCGACGCGATGGCGCCCGCACGGCCCATGCGCTTGCCCGGGGGCGCGCTGGAGCCGGCGATGAACGACACCACGGGCTTGCTCACGTGGGTCTTGATGAACTCCGCGGCCTCTTCCTCGGCGCTGCCGCCGATCTCGCCGACCATGATGATGCCTTCGGTCTGCGGGTCGCCCTGGAAGAGCTTGAGACAATCGATGAAGTTCAGCCCGTTGATCGGATCGCCGCCGATGCCGATGCAGGTCGACTGGCCCAGGCCCGCGTTGGTGGTCTGGAACACGGCTTCGTACGTCAGCGTGCCCGAACGCGACACGATGCCGACCTTGCCCGGCTTGTGGATGTGGCCCGGCATGATGCCGATCTTGCACTCGCCCGGCGTGATCACGCCCGGGCAGTTGGGCCCGACGAGGGTGACGCCCGGCTTGCCCTTGAGCACGTTCTTCACCCTCAGCATGTCGAGGACGGGAATGCCCTCGGTGATGGTGACGATGACCTTGATCCCGGCATCGGCCGCTTCGAGGATCGCGTCGGCCGCGAACGGCGGCGGCACGTAGATCACCGACGCATCGGCGCCGGTGGCCTTGACCGCGTCGGCCACGGTGTCGAACACGGGGCGGTCGAGGTGCTTCGTGCCGCCCTTGCCGGGCGTGACGCCGCCGACGAGCTGGGTGCCGTAGGCGATCATCTGCTCGGCGTGGAAGGTGCCCTGCTGGCCGGTGTAGCCCTGCACGATGAGGCGGGTGTTCTTGTTGACGAGAACGCTCATGGGGTCATGATCCTGGTTCGATTCGGATGCGGACAGGGGCGGTGCGGAGAAATCGCGGCGCACGCGCCGCTCCTACCAAGCTCCGCCCCGTTCGATGTTCCGGTGGGCCGGCCTCAGCCGCGCGCTGCGGCGACCGCCTTGGCGGCGGCGTCGTTGAGGTCGGTGGCGGGGGTGATCTTGAGGCCCGAGTTGGCCAGCAGCTCGCGACCCTTCTCCACGTTGGTGCCTTCGAGGCGCACCACCACCGGGATGTTGAGGCCCACCTCCTTGACCGCGGCGATCACGCCCTCGGCGATCATGTCGCAGCGCACGATGCCGCCGAAGATGTTGATCAGGATCGCCTTCACCTTGTCCGAGGACAGGATCAGCTTGAACGCCTGCACCACGCGTTCCTTGTTCGCGCCGCCGCCGACGTCGAGGAAGTTCGCCGGCTCGCCGCCGGCGAGCTTGATCACGTCCATGGTCGCCATCGCGAGGCCCGCGCCGTTGACCATGCAGCCGATGTTTCCGTCCATCTGCACGTAGTTGACGCCGAAGTTCGCGGCCTGCGCCTCGGTCGGGTCCTCCTGGCGGATGTCGCGCATCTGCTCCAGCTTCGGATGGCGGAACAGCGCGTTCTCGTCGGCGTTGACCTTGCCATCCAGCGCGATCAGGTCGCCGCTGGTCACCACCGCGAGCGGGTTCAATTCCACCAGCGACAGGTCCAGCGCGTTGAACATACGGTACAGGCCCTGCATGATCTTCGTCAGTTGCGTGGCCTGCTTGGCGTTCAAGCCCATCGCGAACGCCGCCTTGCGGCAGTGGTAGGGCTGCAGGCCTTCGACGAAGTCGACGTTGATCAGGTGGATCTTCTCCGGCGTCTCGCGCGCGACCTGCTCGATGTCCACGCCGCCGGCGGCCGAGGCGATGAACTGCACGCACTTGCTGGCGCGGTCGACCAGGATCGAGAGATACAGCTCCTGCGCGATGTCATTGGCTTCCGAGATCAGCACCTTGTCGACCGGCAGCGCGCGTCCACCGGACTGGTAGGTCTGCATCGTGGTGCCCAGCATCTTCGCGGCGACCTCGCGGGTCTCGTCCGGGGTCTTCGTGAGCTTCACGCCGCCGGCCTTGCCGCGCCCACCGGCGTGGATCTGGGCCTTGACCACCCACTGGCTGCCACCCAGCGCGATGGCGGCGGCGCGCGCTTCGTCGGGGGACGATGCGACCTGCCCCTTGGGCACGGCGATGCCGAACTCGGCGAAGAGTTCCTTGGCCTGGTACTCGTGGAAGTTCATGCGGTGTCCTTGGCTGGGCCGGCCATGCCGGCGGGCACCCGGACCCGCCTCGGGGCCCGGAAAAGGGCGCATATTGTGACGCAAGCGTGAGGAATCGGATAGCGCGGCCCCCTGTGGGAGCCGCTTCAGCGGCGACTGCGCGCCGCACCCTCGCGGTGCCCATCGCCGGCAAAGCCGGCTCCCACAATCCGGAACCTTCGCCTCGCCAGCCCCGCGGGCCTCCCCTTTGCGAGCCGCTTTCGCGGCGCCTGCGCGCCGTACTGCGCCGGCGCCGGGTTCTGCCGCGCCCGGATCCGCCCGTATACTCCGACCATCCACCCGGGGGGCTTGCCGTGTCGCGAATGCGTTTGTCCGTCCTGCGACCGGCGGCCGATGCCAACCGCCTGATCGCGCCCGACGCGATCACGCGGCGCGAGCTGTACTTCTTCGACCTGTACCGGGTGTTCCAGTCGGTGCTGCTGCTGGGCTTCTGCTTCAGCCCGCTGGCGGATCGGATGATCGTGCTGGTCACGCCGTTGACGGCGCAGATGGCGGCGCTGGCCTACGTGTTGGGCGCGGTCGCGCTGTTCCTCCAGGGGCGGCGCGCGCGCGGCGACCGGCGTCGGCTGGTCTACCTCGGCCTCGTGCTCGACCTGCTGGCCGCGACCACGGCACTGAACGCCATCAACGGCCTGGACAGCGGCATCGCCGCGCTGACCCTGGTCACCGTCGCCTGCTCGGCACTGTTGCTCCCGCTGGGCGGCGCGTTCGCCTTCGCGTTTCTCGCCGCGATGGTGGTGCTCGGCGCGCTGGGCCTGCAGGCGGATGCGACGCCGGGCGCATGGACCGAGGGCATCCTGTTCGGCATCGCCTACCTCGTGGTCACCGGCCTGCTGCAGCTGCTGCGCCGGCAGGTGCACGAAACCGAGGAGCGGGTGCAGCAGCAGGAGAGCGATCTCGCCAACCTCACCCAGTTGAACGACCTGATCATCCGCCGCATGCGCACCGGGGTGGTGGTGGTCGACGCCGGCAACCAGATCCACCAGGTCAACGAGGCGGCCTGGACGCTGATGGGCAACCCCGCGCCGCAGCAGCGCGACCTCGCCGCGGTCGCACCCGAGGTGTCGCGGCGGCTCTATCACTGGCGCACCTTCGGCAAGGCCGACGCCACGCCGATCACCCTCGCCGAAGGCATGCCGGAGGTGATCCCGCGCTTCGCTCGCCTGGGCGCGGGCAACGAGGACAACACCATCGTATTCCTCGACGACATCTCGCTGCTGTCGCGGCAGGCCGAGCAGATGACCCTGTCCTCGCTGGGACGCCTGTCGGCCAGCATCGCGCACGAGATCCGCAACCCGCTGGCTGCGATCTCGTACTCGGCCCAGTTGCTCGCCGAGTCGGGCGAGATCGGCGACGCCGACCAGCGCCTGGTGGAGATCGTGCGTGCGCAGTGCACGCGGGTGAACACCATCGTCGAGAACATCCTGCAACTGTCGCGGCGCGAGCGCTCCAAGCCGGAGCAGATCGACCTCTCGGCGTGGACGGTGGCGTTCGTCGACGAGTACCGCGGCACGCAGCCGCAGGAGAACGACGAGGTGCGCGCGGTGGTGCCGCCGCGCCCCGTGCAGGCCCTGGTCGACCCTGGACAGTTGCAACAGGTGGTCTGGAACCTGGTGCAGAACGCGCGCCGCTACGGCCGGCTGCCGGGCGAGCCCGCGCGGGTGGCGGTCGTCGCGCGCCGGCTGGCCGAGAACGGTCCGCCCGTGGTCGAGGTCGTCGACCGCGGTCCCGGCATCCCGAAGAAGGTCGCGAACCAGATCTTCGATCCCTTCTACACCACCAGCGAGCACGGCACCGGGCTCGGCCTCTACATCGCGCGCCAGCTGTGCGAAGCCAACCAGGGCGCGCTCGACTACGTGCCGGTGGCCGGTGGCGGCAGCTGCTTCCGCATCACGCTGGCATCGGCGCTCGCGCCGGCCAAGGCCGCGCCCGTCGGTGCCCCCCGCGGTGGCGCCGGCGTCGCGGCGGGATAACCGCCCCAGCGCCGCCTCGCGGCCTGCCTGTGGGCGCCGCGTCAGGGGCGACTGCCCGCCACACCCTCGCGATGTCCGTCGCCGGCGAAGCCGGCTCCCACAACCTCGAACCGTCCCCTCGCAAGTCCCGACGCCTCCCATGTGGGAGCCGCTTCAGCGGCGACTGCCGATCACACGCTAGCGTTGGCCGCCGAACCAGATGGCATTCCAGTACGGGTAGTCGCCCAAGCGACGCACCAAGCCAGCGCGAAGCGGATTCGCAACGACATAACGTGCGAAGTCGACCAGATCCTTCTCGCGTCGGACCGCGTGGTCGTGGTATCCGCGCTGCCAGATGCGCCCGAGGCCGCCACGGACACGCCCGACGCATCGCGCCGACTTCGCCTTGGCGCGCGCGACCAGTGTCGACAAGGGCACGGTCGCCCCCACCTCGACCAGGACGTGGCAATGGTCGGGCATCAGCACCCAGGCCAGCAGCCGACCGTCTTGCCAGGTCGCTCACACCCCGATCACGGCGGATGCCGGCGCCGCGAGTGACCAGTCCCGGAACAGCGGGCGTCGATTTGCCGTGGCGAAGGTGAGCAGGTAGACGCGACCCGGCTCGGACCAGCGTCCGATTCGGAGGCAATGTTCCCCAGGGGCGCGCATCCGCAGGACCATGGCGAAACAATGCGCCCCGCGCACCGAACAGGAGTCAGACGGAACGCCCGCCGTGCTGTAGGAATTCGCCCCGTCGTCGCGCCACCTTGTTGGGGCTGCTTCAGCGGCGACTGCCCGCCACACCCTCGCGAGGTCCATCGCCGGCGAAGCCGGCTCCCACAACACTGAACCCTTACCTCGCAAGCCCGCGCATGCTCCGCCTCCGGGACCGGCCTCAGCGGCGGCCTCGGCGCGCCAGCCCATGGCGCTGCAACCGCTCCCCGCCCCGCGCACCTTCCGCTAGCATCGGGGCCAACGCCTGCAGGGGCGGCCCCACCGAGCCCGAGAAGCATGACGCGGCAAACCGCCCTCGTCGTCGACGACGAACCCGACATCCGCGAACTGCTGGTCCTGACCCTGGGGCGGCTCGGCCTGCTGGTCGACACCGCGCCCAACGTCACCGACGCCAAGAAGCGTCTTTCCGAGGGCCACTACGCGTTCTGCCTGACCGACATGCGGATGCCCGACGGCACCGGCCTCGAACTGGTCGAGCACGTGTCGGCCCACCACCCCAACGTGCCGATCGCGGTCATCACCGCCTTCGGCAGCGTGGACACCGCGGTGACCGCGCTCAAGGCGGGGGCCTTCGACTTCGTGTCCAAGCCGGTGGACCTCGCGGTCCTGCGCCGGCTGGTCCAGTCGGCGCTGAAACTGCACGAGGAGCGCAAGGCCGAGCCCGTCGCCGCGGCCGCGGGCGGCAGCCCGCTGGTCGGCGACTCGCCCGCGATGGACGCGGTCCGCGCCACCATCGCCAAGGTCGCGCGCAGCCAGGCGCCGGTCTACATCAGCGGCGAGTCCGGCGTCGGCAAGGAGGTGGTCGCGCGCCTGGTCCACGAAAGCGGGCCCCGCGCCAGCGGGCCCTTCGTCCCGGTCAACTGCGGCGCCATCCCCGGCGAATTGATGGAAAGCGAGTTCTTCGGCCACAAGAAGGGCAGCTTCACCGGCGCCACCGCCGACAAGGACGGCCTGTTCCAGGCCGCCAACGGCGGCACCCTGTTCCTCGACGAGGTGGCCGACCTGCCGATGCACATGCAGGTCAAATTGCTGCGCGTGATCCAGGAAAAGGCCGTGCGCCCGATCGGCGCGCGGCAGGAAGTGCCGGTGGACGTGCGCATCCTGTCCGCCACCCACAAGAACCTCGCGCGGCTGGTCGAGCAGGGCGCGTTCCGGCAGGACCTGTTCTACCGCATCAACGTGATCGAGGTCCGCGTGCCGCCGCTGCGCGAGCGCCGCACCGACATCCCGCAACTCGCCGCGCGCTTCCTCGACCGCATCGCCGCCGACTTCGGCGTCGAACGGGCTGCGCTGTCGCCGCGCGCGATGGCCGCGCTCGACCAGCACGATTTCCCCGGCAACGTGCGCGAACTCGAGAACGTGCTCGAGCGCGCCGTCGCGCTGTGCGAGAAGGGCGTGATCGAAGTCGAGGACCTGCGCCTGATGCCCAAGGGGGCCGGCAACGGCGCCCCGTCCGGCATGCCGGCTGCCGCCCCGCCGGCGGACCCGACCACCCTCACCGGCAGCGGCCTCGTCGACTACGTCGAGAACCTTGAGCGCGAGGCCATCGTCAAGGCGCTGCAGGAAACCCGCTACAACAAGACCGCGGCGGCCAAGAAGCTCGGCATCACCTTCCGGGCGCTGCGCTACAAGCTGAAGAAGCTGGGGATCGAGTAACGCACGTTCACCAGCCTTCGACGGCGATGATCCCGGCCGGTTGGACCTCGTCCTTGCGGAATACGACGATCATGCTGGCATTCATCGAGTCGATCGGCAGGTAACGCGCACTGGCCAGGTCGAGACCGCGCTCTGCCATTCCGGCGCGCAACCGGTCCGCCTGCTCGGGACGCCGCTCGATCAGTTCCTGCACGGGTTTCGCCCGCTGGACCAGCGCATCCGCCTCTTGCTCGAACGGCACGTAGTACTGCGGGAAGGTGTCGATGTCGCGTCCCTTGAACGCGGATTCGAGCAAGGCGTTTCGGGAGGCGGCATCTTCCGGCGCGCGGGTTGCGACCAGCCGCGGGCCGTCCCACGGCAAGCGATCGAACGGCGCCTTCGCCTTGGCGAGGTCCTCGGCGAGGATCCGCTTGGCAGGAACGACGACGAACTGGTCCTTCAAGGCGACCACGTACGCCGGCCTTGCGTCGGCCGCGACGATGAGTCCGTAGGTCAATGCTGCCGCCTGCAGCAGGCCGATCACCGTGAGGTCGAACTTGAGTCCCTTCTTGCCCGGTTTGAACACGATCCCGGTGAGGAGCGGTCCGATCGCGAGGTCGACACACAGCAGGATCAGGAACAGGCGCGGCGCGCCGGTGAGCTCGCCATAGGGATGCGGAAACCAGACCAGCATGACAAGGGCGGCAACGGCCGCCAGTACGGCGGCACTGATGGCGAGGTGGATGACAACAGCCTTGGTCTTGCTCATGGTTGTGCTCGAAGCGGACGTTCGTTTGTTGAAGGCAGATTGGTGCTGCCGGCCGTTCCCGCTCAGGGCCGTCCGGCGCTTGCGGCCGTTGCCGGACGGGTGGCTTCCGCGGCACGCGCGTCGGCCCACGCCCTGACCAGTCCCTGCACGACACCGAGACTCTCGGTCTGGCGAAGGCCCTCGCCGTGCGCTTTCCAGATTTCGGCCACGTCGCCAGGGCGACCGGACCCGATCGCACCCAGCGTGGCCAGCATGACCAGCGATTCCTTCGAGGTGTCCGGCAATCCCCGCGGCGCGGAGTCGAGCGCTTCGATCGCGAGCGCCCGCTGCGCCGCGTGGTCGCGTCGCGACGTGGCATCGAAGAGTCGCAGCAGCAGTCCCGGGTAGGCCGAGGCGCTCTCTGGCGCATCACAGCGCATCCACGGCGGGGCCGCCCAGAGGCTGGGGCGTGCCGCATCCACCCGATAGTGGGCGAAGGTCAGCTCGCCGATCTCGAGCGCCGCCGCCGCCCAGGTCGGCG
The DNA here is from genome assembly GCA_021299185.1 of Lysobacteraceae bacterium. Lineage (GTDB taxonomy): Bacteria > Pseudomonadota > Gammaproteobacteria > Xanthomonadales > Ahniellaceae > UBA4656. The sequence goes on from JAJTHZ010000103.1 coordinate 35,244, forward strand.
CGAGCGCGTCGGACACGCAGCGCGCGGAAAGCTGGTACAGCCGCGACAGCGAGGCGGCGACCGGCGGGTTCCCGGACAGCAGCTTTTCCGTGACCAGCGGTTCGCCCAGCGCTTCGACCACGGCGCGGCCACGTTCCTGCGCCTGCACGATGAAGTTCTGCATGCCGGGGATTCGGGTCGCGGCCTCGTCGACATAAGGTCGAACGCCCAGCGTCTCAAGAACCGGAAACCCCGAATTCGCCACCGCCAGAATCCCGAACGCAGATACGTTGGCATGCCGCGTCTGCGGCCCCTTGAGCGACACGGTGGGGAAGTAGTCGCTATGGGCCTTCGCACCCCAGACTTCGGTGTATGCGCGGATCAGGCGTTCGTCCATCAGCTTGCGGACCGTGAAGTCGCTTTGCTTGGCAAGCCCTTGGCGCGCGAGTTCTCCCGCCAACGGCTCGATCGCGACCCGGTTCCAGTCGGGCGCGGCGACCGGGCCGTGCGGCGATGCGACCATGATCAGGTCCGCGGTGTTCGACACATAGAGGTCGACGTGCGGGAACTTCTCCACCAGGGCACGCAGCATGGTGGCCACCAGCGGGTCGCTGATTTCGTAGGCCTGCACCCATTGCACGAGGATGCCGCCCGGCTTGAGGTGCCGGATGATGAACTCGTAGAACTCCTGCGTGAACAGTCCCGCCACCCCGCTGACCCAGGGGTTCGACGGCTCGGAGATGATGACATCGTAGGTGCGCGAGCCCGTCGCAAAGTAAGTCCGCGCGTCGTCGATGCGGATCTGCGAGCGACGGTCGTCATAGGCGCGTGCCACGTAGGGACCGAACAGCCGCGCCCCCTCGACCATCGCCTCTTCGATCTCGATCGTGTTGACCAGTTTGGGTAGCGGACTGCCGAGCACGGTGTGCGTGCTCAGGCCGGAACCGAAGCCGATCACGGCGATCGACTCCGGATTCGGGTGGACGGCCAGCGGCAGCGCGCCGGCGATCACCATCGTCACCTCGTCGATCGAACGCGGCATCGAGGCGTCCATGCGGATCGACGCATCCGTCTTGCCGTTGGTGGAGATGTAGGCCTGCGTATCGGACCCTTGGTACACCGCGACGGTGGCGGTCTTGCCGTCACGGAAATAGTGGATCTCCGTCCCCTCCGTCAGGCTCGCGCGACCGGACCGGAACACGCCGCCCGCCATCACCAGCGGATCGACCCGCGCGAACTGCACGGCAACAACTGCAATCACGGCCGAGGCGAAGCCGCCGACGATATACACGCGGCGCGCCGCAGACTCACTGAAGAAACGCAGCAGGTAAACGCCCAGCACCGCATCCCCGAGACCGGCCAGCACGAGGGACAGCTTCACCCCGACCAGCGGGATCAGCACGTGCACGGCGGCGAGCACGCCGGTGATGGCGCCCAGCGTGTTGGCCGCGTAGACCTTGCCGATGACCTGCTCGCCCTCGCCGTTGCGCAGCAGGGCCGCCGTGAACAGCGGCAGGGTCATGCCAGCGAAGAACGCCGCGGGCAGCATCACCAGGATCGCGAGCGCCGCGCTGCCGGCGAGGAACAGGAAGTAGCCGTTCTCGCTGCGCTGGACCGCCGACATCACCCACTCCACCCAGTGGAAGGCCTGGGTGTAGACCACCAGCGACAGCAAGGTCGCGATGCCCATCAGGACCTGGGCAATGCCGGCCAGGCGCAGTGGCTGCGTCAGGTTCGCGGAACGCTTGCGGACGTAGAGGCCACCCAGCGCAAGGCCGAGGATGAAGGCCGAAAGCATCAACTCGAAGGAATGCACCGTGGTGCCAAGCGCCAGGTTCAACAGGCGAACCCAGCCCACCTCGTAGACGAACGACGTGGCGCCGGTGATGAAACTCGCTGCGAGCACGGCGGTGAGCAGCGGCGTGCCCGGCCGGTCGGCGGCATCCGGGTTCGGCGCCGGGGCGCGGGCCGGCACGGCGATCGGAGCCGATACGGATGAAGCGCCACCCTCGCGCACGTAGAAACTGACCGCGGCCGCGGCAGCAGCCACCAGCAGGTTGAGGACACCCGCCGAGAACATGGCGCCGGGCATGCCCACCCAGGGCAGCAGCAGGAAGGTGGCGGCCAGCGCGCCGAAGGCGGCGCCGATGCTGTTGGAGAAGTAAAGGCCACCGAGGATGCGACTGTCGTCCGCCGGCGCGATGCGCAGGTAGCCGGCGCTCATCAGGGGAAAGGTGGTGCCGAGCAGGATGCTCTGCGGCAGGATCAGCAGCGCAGCCGAAAGCCACTGGTAGGTGTGCGCGAGGGCCGGACTGTCGAGCGCGGGCAGGACGGTGCCCTGCGAGACATCGGTGTAGGCGACGAACACCCCGTGGAAAACCAACCCCGCGATACCGACGATGCCTTCGATCACGGCGTAGGCCATGATCAGGCGGCGGCGGGATTCGGCCACCCGGCTCGCCAGCAGGGCGCCCAGCGCCATGCCGCCCATGAAGATGCCGAGCACCAGTGACTGCGCGTAGGCGGCGTGCCCGAGGGTCAGGCCGAGATAATGCGACCAGACGGCCTGGTAGATCAGGCCGGCGAAGCCGGAGACGATGAAAACTGCGAGCAGCGCCAGTTCCACGCGGCGGATCTTGTAGGTCATGTCGTCGCAGGTCCGAAAGTTGGGTCGAGGCGGAGGCAGGATATCCGGCTTTGCAGCAGACGCCACGGCGCAGGGCGCTGCAAGGCTCGCCGCTGCACCACGCGGCGCACTCGCATGGGCTGCGCCGGACGGGTGCAACCTGCGCGCCAGCGGCGCACGCGCCTGAATCCAGTGCCGCGGCCGGGCCCGCGGTCGAAAGGCGACCTGCTGCGTCACAATGTGACGCTATGCGACAGACGGGTATCGAAATGCTTGCAGGCCCCGATGCCCGCACGTATTATCCGCGCGCTGGGGGGCAGCATGTCCAAGGGCAAGCCGTCGCCGAGCGGCGCCTCGCACCCATTGGCACGGCATGTGCTTTAGCTGCTGGTGCCGACGGGTGCGTTCCCGGTTTTGACGCCGGGGTGGGCCAATCCGTGCGGCGTCTCCGTCGAAGCGTCCAGACCGTCCATCCACACCACCGAGGTTCCCATGAAGAAGTATCAAGGCTTTACCCTGATCGAGCTGATGATCGTGATCGCGATCCTCGGCATCTTGCTGGCCATTGCCATCCCGGCCTATCAGGACTACACGGTGCGCGCTCGCGTTTCCGAGGGCCTGAACCTCGCGGCGTCGCCGAAGGTGGCCGTTTCCGAGACCTTCCAGGCCACCGGTGGCGCGCTGCCGCTGGCCGGCGGCGGCGCCGGCGGTTGCTGCGGCTACGAGGGCAACGGCGCGACCGACAACCTGTCGGCCAACAAGATCAACATCGACGCGGATTCCGGCCAGATCAACGTCGTGCTCGACCTGATCCCGGCGCTCGGTGCCAAGAACCAGCTGACCCTGGAGCCGATCGTCCAGGGCGCCCCGCTGGCCAAGGGCAAGGTGGGCGACATCGAGTGGAACTGCAATGCCGCCGCCGGCACCACGATCGAAACGCGCTATCTGCCGCAGCAGTGCCGCTGATCGCTCGCGCTTAGCTACATCGCTTGAACTGACGGGGCCCATTGGGCCCCGTCTTCATTTGGGGGTATCGCCTGGCGGCCGCGACACCAACTGGCACACCAGTTGCAGTTCGTCACACGTCTCAGCGAGGCATTCGTATGCGAACCCAGATGGCCGTTTCAACCGCGCGCGGCTTCACCCTCATCGAACTGATGATCGTGATCGCGATCCTCGGCATCCTGCTGGCCATCGCGATCCCCGCGTATCAGGACTACACGGTGCGGGCGCGCGTCGCCGAGGGACTGAATCTTGCCGCAGCACCGAAGGTCGCGGTGGCCGAGCGCTGGCATTGGAGCGGCGGCGACCTGCCGTTCACCGGCGGCGGGGCGGGCGGCTGTTGCGGCTATGAAGGCCTGACCCAGAACACGGACAACATCAGTGCCGGCAACATCACCATCGACCCGAACTCGGGCGCGATATCGATCGTGCTGGACCAGATCCCCGCCCTCACCGGCGCCGACACGCTGGTGCTCGCCCCGCGGGTCGACGGCGCGCCGCTGGTCGTCGAGAAGGTGGGAGACGTGACCTGGGATTGCGATGCGGCTGCGGGAACCACCATCGAGCCGCGCTACTTGCCGGCAGAGTGTCGCTGATCGCCGCCCAGGTTCCACCTCGTTCACAATTTGCTTTTGTGGCCCGATAGATAGCGTTGCCCGGCGAGAATTCACCTGAGGTCAGGCTTGCGGTAGAGTGGGCCTCCGGAGCGCCTCCCACGGAACACGGCCATGGCGAGCACCCCCAATTCGAGCGCCCTCGCAGGCCTCACCGGCATTGCCCGGCGACTGGTCATCGAGGGTGCTTTGGCCGAGGACGAGGCCCGCAAGGCGGCTGAAGCGGCGTCACGCCAGAAGATCCCGCTGGTCTCCTACCTGATCCAGAACGGGCTGGCACCCGCTGGCGTGGCGGCTGCCGCCGCGGCCGCCGAATTCGGCATGCCGCTGTTCGACGCCCGCGCGCTGGACCTCAAGAACGCGCCGGTCAAGCTGGTCGAGGAAAAGCTGATCCAGACCCACAAGGCCCTCCCGCTGTTCAAGCGCGGCAACCGGCTCTTCGTGGGCATCGCAGACCCCACCAACCTGCGCGCGCTGGACGAGATCAAGTTCAACACCAACCACTCGGTGGAACCGATCATCGTCCCCGAGGACCAGTTGGAGCGCCTGATCGACCAGGCGCTGGCCGGGGCCGACACCCTGGCGTCGGTGGTGGGCGGCGACGACGAGGGACTGGAGAACCTGGACCTCGAGGCCGGCGGGGGCGACGACGACGGCGACGCCAGCGGCGTGGACGCGACGAACGCCGACGACACGCCGATCGTCAAGTTCGTGAACAAGGTGCTGGTCGACGCGATCAAGCGCGGTGCGTCCGACATCCACTTCGAGCCCTACGAGAACGTCTACCGCGTGCGCCTGCGCATGGACGGCATCCTGCGCCCGGTGGCGAGCCCGCCGCAGAAGCTCAATGCGCGCATCGCATCCCGAATCAAGGTGATGGCCGGCCTCGACATCGCCGAGCGCCGGGTGCCGCAGGACGGGCGCATCAAGCTCAACATCTCCAAGACCAAGGCGATCGACTTCCGCGTCAGCACCTGCCCGACCCTGTTCGGCGAGAAGATCGTCATGCGCGTGCTCGACGCGTCGGCGGCCAAACTGGGCATCGAGAAGCTGGGCTACGAGGACGAGCAGAAGAAGCTCTTCCTCGAGGCCATCGCCAAGCCCTACGGCATGGTGCTGGTGACCGGCCCGACGGGCTCGGGCAAGACCGTGTCGCTGTACACCGCCCTCAACATCCTCAACACCGACGGGGTGAACATCTCCACCGTCGAGGACCCGGTCGAGATCCGCGTGCCCGGCATCAACCAGGTGCAGCAGAACGCGAAGAAGGGCATGACCTTCGCGGCGGCCCTGCGCTCCTTCCTGCGCCAGGACCCGGACATCATCATGGTCGGCGAGATCCGCGACCTGGAGACCGCCGAGATCGCGATCAAGGCCGCGCAAACCGGCCACATGGTGCTGTCGACCCTGCACACCAACGACGCGCCACAGACCGTGGCGCGTCTGATGAACATGGGCATCGCGCCGTACAACATCACCTCTTCGGTGACCCTGGTCATCGCCCAGCGCCTCGCGCGCCGTCTGCACGACTGCAAGCGGCCGCTGAAACTGCCCAAGGAAGCCCTGCTGGCCGAGGGTTTCACGGAGGCCGAGGCCGAAAGCATGAACATGTTCGAGGCGGTCGGCTGCTCCGGCTGCAACGACGGCTACAAGGGTCGCGTCGGCATCTACCAGGTGATGCCGATGGCCGAAGAGATCCAGAAGATCATCCTCTCCGGCGGCAACGCCCTGCAGATCGCCGAGGCCGCGAAGAAGGCCGGGATCAACGACCTGCGGGCGTCGGCCCTCAAGAAGGTGAGGGATGGGCTGACCAGCCTCGCCGAAATCAACCGCGTGACGAAGGACTAAGCCATGGCCACCGCAACCGCCAAAGCCGGCGTACAAAGCCGCAGCCAGGTCAGCCAGATGACGACCTTCGTCTGGTCCGGCAAGGACAAGCGCGGCGTCGTCATCAAGGGCGAGACGCTCAGCAAGAACGCCAACCTGCTCAAGGCCGAACTGCGCAAGCAGGGCATCACGCCCGGCCGGGTGGCGCCGAAATCGAAGCCCTTGTTCGGGTCCGCCGGCAAGCGCATCAGCCCGCGCGACATCGCCATCTTCGCGCGCCAGTTGGCGACCATGATGCAGTCCGGTGTTCCCATGGTGCAGGCCTTCGACATCATCGCCGGCGGCGTCACCAACCCGCGCATGAAGGACATGCTGACGGCGATCAAGACCGACATCGAGAGCGGCTCGACGCTCAACGAGGCGCTGGGCAAGTTCCCGGTCCAGTTCGACGAGCTGTTCCAGAACCTGGTGCGCGCGGGCGAATCCGCGGGCGTGCTGGACACGGTGCTGGACACGATCGCGTCCTACAAGGAAAACATCGAGACCCTCAAGGGCAAGATCAAGAAGGCCCTGTTCTATCCCGCGATGGTCATGGCGGTGGCGATCCTGGTCAGCGCCATCCTGCTGATCTTCGTGGTGCCGACCTTCCAGAACCTGTTCAAGTCGATGGGCGCCGACCTGCCGGCGTTCACGCTGATGATCGTGGCCGCGTCGGACTTCATGGTGTCCTATTGGTGGCTGGTACTCATCGTTACTGGTGGCGCCTTGTTCGCGCTGATCTCACTGTACAAGCGCTCGGTGCCCCTGCAGCACTTCATCGACCGCACCTCGCTCAAGATCCCGGTGGTGGGCGGCATCCTGCGCAACTCGGCGATCGCCCGCTTCGCACGCACGCTGGGCGTGACCTTCAAGGCCGGCGTGCCGCTGGTCGAGGCGCTCGACACCGTGTCCGGCGCGACCGGATCGGTGGTCTATGCCCAGGCCGTGAAGCGCATCCGCGACGACGTGTCCGTCGGCTACCAGCTCAACATCGCCATGCGCCAGGTCGACGTCTTCCCGCACATGGTGATCCAGATGACCGCGATCGGCGAAGAGTCGGGCGCGCTCGACACCATGCTGTTCAAGGTTGCCGAGTTCTACGAGCAGGAGGTCAACAACGCGGTCGACGCGCTGTCCTCGCTGCTCGAGCCGTTCATCATGGTGATCATCGGCGTGATCGTGGGCGGCATGGTCATCGGCATGTACCTGCCGGTGTTCAAGCTCGCCGCCGCGTTCTGACCACCCGTCCGCGCCATGCTGGATGACGCGCTGGCCGTCGTGGCCGCCTGGCCGGCCACGACGGGCGGCCTGCTCGGCCTGCTGGTCGGCAGCTTCCTCAACGTCGTCATCCTGCGCCTGCCGCCGCGGCTGATGCACGGCTGGCGCGCGGACGCGCGCGAGCTGCTGGAACTGCCCGCCGCGACCGAAGCCGCGCCGCCGAACCTGGTGACGCGCGGTTCGCACTGCCCGAAGTGCGGCCACCGGCTGGCCTGGTGGGAGAACATCCCGGTGCTGTCGTGGCTGGCCCTGCGTGGGCGCTGCCGCGCCTGCGGCACCGCGATCTCGCTGCAGTACCCGCTGGTGGAGATCGCCACCGCCGTCCTGTCGACCCTGGTCGCGCTGCGCTTCGGCTACAGCGCCGAAACCGCCGTCGCCCTGCTTGTGACCTGGGTGCTGGTCGCGCTCACCGTGATCGACCTGCGGACCCAACTGCTGCCCGACCAACTCACGCTGCCGTTGCTCTGGCTGGGCCTGCTGTCGGCCGCCATGGGCCTGTTCCAGTCGCCGGCCGCCGCCATCGCCGGCGCTGCGGCGGGCTACCTCTCGCTCTGGTCGGTCTACTGGGTGTTCAAACTGCTGACCGGCAAGGAAGGCATGGGCTACGGGGACTTCAAGCTGCTCGGCGCGCTCGGCGCGTTCTGCGGCGTGATGGGCCTGCTGCCGATCATCCTGCTGTCGTCCCTGATCGGCGCGATCGTGGGCGGCACCTGGCTCGCGATCCGCGGTCGCGATCGCGCGACCCCGATCCCCTTCGGCCCCTTCCTCGCCGCCGCGGGCTGGGTGCAGTTCATGTACGGCGACCGCATCCTCGCCCTGTGGCCCGGCATGGCGCCGCCGTGATCGGTGCCACGGTACCGCTGCGCGTTGACCTGATGGTGACGGCAACAGCATCCACGGTCCGTTGCCCAGCATGGTGCCGCCGTGGGTGATGCCGCGGCGCCACTGCGCGTCGGGCTGACCGGCGGCATCGCCTCGGGCAAGAGCGCCGCGTGCAGCCGACTCGCCGCGCACGGGATCGTGGTGGTGGACGCCGATGTCGTCGCGCGCGAAGTCGTGGCTCCCGGTGAGCCCGCCCACGACGCCGTGGTAGCGCGCTTCGGCCCCGACGTGGTGGCCGCTGACGGCAGCCTCGATCGTGCCGCGCTGCGCACGCGCGTGTTCGCCGATCCGGCCGAGCGACGCGCGCTCGAAGCCATCGTCCATCCCGCCGTGCGCGAGCGCATGCGCCGCCAGGCGGATGCGGCGACGGGTCCCTACGTGGTGCTGGCGATCCCGCTGCTCGCCGAGTCCGGGGCCGACTACGGCTGGCTGGACGTCGTGGTCGTCATCGACGTGCCGGAAGCCGTGCAACTGTCGCGCCTGCTCGCCCGCGACGGCAACACCGAAGCCCTCGCGCGGGCCATGATCGCCGCCCAGGCACCGCGCGAACGTCGTCTCGCGATCGCCGACGAGGTGATCGACAACGGCGGTTCCCTGCACGACCTGCACGCCGCCATCGACGCCCTGCACCAGCGCCTCCTGCAACGCGCCGCCACCCACCCGCCCGCCCCGTAGGCGCGCGCTTGCGCGCGACCGCCCCATCCGATCTTGCCGCTGCGCGCGAGGTGCCGGTCGCGCGCAAAGCAGTCGCGCAATTGTAGGAGCCCGCTTGCGGGCGACCGCCCCATCCGGGTCTTGCCGCCACGCGCGAGGTGCCGGCCGCGCGCGAAGCCGGCGCGCTGTTGTAGGAGCCCGCTTGCGGGCGACCGCCCCCCGGGTCTTGGCGCGGCGCGCGAGGTGCCGGTCGCGCGCAAAGCCGGCGCGGCGTTGTAGGAGCCCGCTTGCGGGCGACCGCCCCACCCGGATCTTGCCGCCGCGCGCGAGGTGCCGGTCGCGCGCAAAGCCGGCGCGCTGTTGTAGGAGCCCGCTTGCGGGCGATCGCCCCATCCGGGTCTTGCCGCGGCACGCGAGGTGCCGGTCGCGCGCAAGCGCGCTCCTACGCAAAGGCGTCGCGCTGTTGTGGGGGCCCGCTTGCGGGCGACCGCCCCATCCGGGTCTTGGCGCGGCGCGCGAGGTGCCGGTCGCGCGCAAGCGCGCTCCTACGCAACGGCGTCGTAGGGCGACCGCCCCATCCGGATCTTGCCGCCGCGCGCGAGGTGCGCGCCGCGACGCCGCGCCGCCTCAGCCCGCGCGGCGCTCGCCCACGAAGGGCACCAACTGCCACCACAGGCTGCGCTTGGCCGGCCAGCCGCCGCCGAGGTAGGGGTGGTCGGGGAAGTTCAGGCGCAGCACCGCGAGCGCGTCGTCGGCCAGCTTCTCCTGGCCCAGTTGCCGGTACGACTCGGCCATGATGGCCAGCGCGTCGCCGGTCTGCGGGGTCTGCGGGTAGGTCTCGATCAGGAACTTCGCGCGCGTCTGTGCCGCGATATAGGCCTTGCGGCGCAGGTAGTAGGACGCGACGTTCAATTCCGCCTGCGCCAGCCCATTGCGCAGGTGGATCATGCGCTGGCGCGAATCCACCGCGTAGCGGCTGTTCGGGAAGCGCTGGATCAACTCGCCGAAGTCCTGGAACGACTGCCGCGCGTTGGCCAGGTCGCGCCGCGTGGCGTCGGTCTGCACGTAGCGCTCCAGCACGCCGTATTCGCGGTTGAAGTTGATCAGCCCGCGCAGGTAGTACGCATAGTCGATGTGCGGATGCGTGGGGTACTGGCGGATGAAGCGGTTGGTGGTCGACAGCGCCTCTTCGGCATCGCCGGCCTTGTACTGCGCAAAGCCCAGTTCCAGTTCCGCCTGCTCGGTGTAGCGGCCGAACGGGAAGCGCGCCACCAGGCGCTTGTAGTAGCGCGCCGCGCGCTCGTAGTTGCTGGCTTCCAGCGACTGCTTGGCCTCGGCGTACAACTCGTCCACCGGCAGGGTCTCGATGCGGTCGATGCGGGTGTCGCCGCAGGCGGCGAGCAGGGCGAGCAGGACCAGGACCAGCAGGCGGGGAAGCAGGGAACGGGCACGCATGGGAAGGGCGGCGGCGTCCTAGAATGGGCCGTCGATCATACCCCGAAGGCCCGGCCCCGGCCATGAACGGAAACCTTACGAACCCCACGCCCACCCGGGTCGAACGCAGCGCCCAGGTGCCCCTGGCGCTGGCGGGCCAGCGCCTGGACCGCGTGGTGGCCGAGATCTTCCCGGACTTCTCGCGCAGCCGGCTGGCCGACTGGATCAAGGCCGGCCACCTGACCGTCGACGGCCGGCCCGCCCGCCCGCGCGACCCGATGGCCGGCGGCGAGACGCTGTCCCTGGCGGTGGACCTCGAGCGCCAGGTGGAAGCCGCCGGGGAAGCGATCGACCTGGTCCTGGTGCACGAAGACAAGCACCTGTTCATCGTCGACAAACCGCCCGGCCTGGTCGTGCACCCCGGCGCCGGCAACCCGGCCGGCACCCTGCAGAACGCCCTGCTGCACCGCGACCCCAAACTGGCCGAGATCCCACGCGCCGGCATCGTGCATCGCCTCGACAAGGACACCAGCGGCGTGATGGTCGTCGCGCGCACCCTGGCCGCGCACACGCGGCTGGTGGAGATGATCGCCGCGCGCGAGGTGCACCGCCGCTACGAAGCCGTGGTCTACGGCGCCATCGTCGCCGGCGGCACCATCGACGCGCCGATCGGCCGCCACCGCCACGAGCGCACCAGGATGGCGGTGCTGGAAGAGGACGAATCCGCGCGCGAGGCCGTCACCCACTATCGCGTGCGCGAGCGCTACCGCGCCCACACGCGCGTGCAGGTGGACCTCGAAACCGGCCGCACGCACCAGATCCGCGTGCACTTCGCCCACATCCGCCACCCCTTGATCGGCGATCCGGTCTACGGCGGCCTGAAACTGCCCAAGGGCGCTTCCGACGATTTCGTCGCGGTGCTGCGCGGCTTCCGTCGCCAGGCCCTGCACGCCGAGCGCCTGGAATTCCCGCACCCGGTGACCGGCAAGCCGATCGTCGCCGAAGCCAAGCGCCCGCCTGATCTCGATGCGCTGATCGCCGCGCTGCGCGCGGACCTGCGCGAGCATCCCGAGCGGTGAGCGGAGCTGCGCACCGCTGCGGCGATGGGTGTCGCGCGCTGTCCACGCCCACAGTGGTCGGTCCGTGATCGACGGCTGGCTCGACGCCGACTGGCCTGCACCGCCCGGCGTGCGCGCCGGCACCACCACGCGCCGCTTCCCCGGCGTGTCGCAGCCGCCTTACGACCGCGCCAACTTCGGCACCCGCGGTGGCGACGACCCCGCCGCCGTCGCCCGCAACCGCGCGCTGCTGCACGAAACCCTGCGACTGCCCTCGGATCCGCGCTGGCTGCACCAGGTCCACGGCACCACGGTCGCCTGCTTCGACTCCGCGTCCATCGCCCTTGTGGGAGCCGCTTCAGGCGGCGATGCTCTCGCCTCCCGACCCCCCGGCAACAATTCGACACCCTCTGTGGGAGCCGCTTCAGGCGGCGATGCTCTCGACTCCCGCCCGCCCGGCAGCAATTCGACACCCTCTGTGGGAGCCGCTTCAGGCGGCGATGCTCTCGACTCCCGCCCTCACGGCAACAATTCGACACCCTCTGTGGAAGCCGCTTCAGCGGCAACTGCGACCTGCGCACGGTCGGTCGCAGCCGCGGATTGCGAGGGCAGCGAACCCCAGGCCGACGCCGCCGTCACCCGAACCCCCGGCATTGTCCTCGCCATCCTCACCGCCGACTGCCTGCCCGTCGTCTTCGCCACCGACGACGGCAGCGTGATCGCCGCCGCCCACGCCGGCTGGCGCGGCCTCGCCGCCGGCGTGCTCGAAGCCACGATCGACGCCATGCGCGCCGATCCCGCGCGCATCATCGCCTGGCTCGGCCCCGCCGCCGGCCCCGCCGCCTACGAAGTCGGCGAGGACGTCCGCAGCGCCTTCGTCGACCACGACCCACCCGCCGCCGCCGCCTTCACCCCCACGCGCCCCGGCCACTGGCACTGCAACCTGTACGCCCTCGCACGCCGCCGGCTCACCGCGCGCAATCTCACCCGCGTGACCGGCGGCACACACTGCACGATCACCGATCGGGAACGCTACTACTCGCACCGCCGTGACCAGCGGACGGGGCGGATGGTGACTGTCGTGTGGCGAGATGATGTCGACGTGACACCGGACTGAACCGCTCCCGATTTCCTGGACACGCCTGAGGGCGTAATTCACGCCGCCATGCGCTGCATCGCGGCGTGGTGATCCCGGCGCACCTGTGCCGGGCTGCGGTGGCCGTGCCGGCCCACCATCCAGCGCTCGTTGTACACC
>JAJTHZ010000051.1 GCA_021299185.1 Lysobacteraceae bacterium
ATTCCACTGCAAGGAGAAAGCTACCGGCTGAAAGACAAGCGCAAGGCAGGATTGATCGATCGAAGGGCCGAGGCGAAAGCCACAGGCTGAACCGCCCAGGGTGGGTCAATATTCAACCGGCGGGGTGGGCCTAGTTTCGACCGGCGTTGACAGCGGCAGCGGACCGAAACCGCTTTGTCGCTTGCGACAGCCAAGCAAACCCGAACGCAAGACGCCAGCGGCAAGATCGGGACGTGGCGGTCGCGCTGCGCGCAGCGCTCCTACATACGAAGACGCGACCCAGCTGACGACAGCCCGCGTCGAAACGTGCCAGCCACGACTGCGGCGTTCGACGCCCCACGTCCGCCGGTAAACGCGGTTACGTCATGGGCCTGGCAAGTGAATAGCTGCCAAGCGAACACAGGCTGCTGCCGAGCAACGCAATCAACTCGTCGAGGGCCGCAATCGGGGCACTTCCGAAGTCGACTGAGAAGGCAACCTGGGAACCAGTGAGGGTTGGTTCTGTCACCGAGTGAATGATGCCTGTGAAGCCATCCTGTGGCCCCATCGGCGGAGACTCATCCGTTATCCAGCGCGCAGCCCACGACGCAACCGCGTCCTCCGGGAATCCGTCGGCACTGCATCGAAACTCGATCCCGTTCCAAGAGATGGCCGAATCGACGGGCAGGTCTCCGGTTTCGACCTCGATCGGATCTACGTTGACCTCCAATACGTTCGTCCCGCCTCCCGACCGTCGCTCGAGAAGGTCCACGACATAGAGACGATAAACGCCCCGAGACGCATCGAGACGCGGGATCTCAATGCAGATCTCACTGAAGACGCTTCGCCCTTCCGATTCAAGAGACGCCAAAGTGGCGCCTAGTCGTTCAAGGTAGTGGGATCGAGCTCGGTCCATCGCTTGATGCCTGTGCGCGACCGAACTACATCGTATGCGTCAACCGCTCCGCACCGAGCGTGCCAGCCAGCAACGCCTCGATCTTCGTCTTGGCGGCCTCGCCGTCGGCCGTCTCGTTGAACTGCACGCCGATGCCGGCGGTGCGGTTGCCCTGCGCGCCGGTGGGCGTGATCCAGACGACTTTTCCGGCGACCGGCAGGCGGTCTTTCTCATCCATCAGCGACAGCAGGATGAACACCTCGTCGCCGAGGTTGTAGCGCTTGGCGGTGGGCACGAACACGCCGCCGCCCTTCACGAAGGGCATGTAGGCGTTGTACAGCGCACCCTTGTCCTTGATCGCCAGCGACAGGATGCCCTGGCGTGGCAAGCCCCCCGCTGCACCTGGTCCCACGGCCATCGGTCACCCCTTGGCGTTGCGCAGCGGCTGGACGATCGCGCGGAAATCGCGCAGCAGTTCCAGCACGAGCAGATCGTGCCGCAACGGCGCGCGCAACTGCTCGCGGACCACGTTGACGCGGTCCCACCACGCCGCAAGCTTCGGGAAATCGGCCCCCGTGGTCAAGCCGGCCAGCGCGGCCACCGGTTTCGCCGGTGCGCCCTGGCCGTGGCCGGACCATGCGGCGAGGCGCACGGCCTGCGCCGCGAGCACCAACAGGCCCGGTGCCGCATCCTTGTCCTTGAGCCAGGCGCCGGCGACCTCGGCGGGCGCGGCGCGGCCGCTGCCGACCGCGACCAGATCGCGCAGCACGGCGTCGAGCTGCGCCCGCGCGCCCGGGTCGGCCAGCGCGCGCGCCTGGCCGGGATTGCCCGCGGCGAGGTCCAGTGACTCGGCGGCGACCGTCTCGGACACGCCGGCGGCGGCCAGCCAGGCCAGCGCCTCGGCGCGCGGCGGGAAGCGCAGGTCGATGCGCTGGCAGCGGCTGCGGATGGTGGCGGGCAGCGCCGCGGGGCGGTCTGAGACCAGCAGCAGCAGGGCGCGCGCTTCGGGCTCCTCGAGCGTCTTCAGCAGCGCGTTGAAGGATGCCGTGTTCATGCCTTCGGCCGGCTCGATCAGGGCCACCCGCCAGCCGCCGAACTGGCTGGTCTGGGCCAGGGTGTCGCGCAGCGCGCGCACCTGGTCGACCACGATCTCGGTGCGCAGCTTGCCGGTGTCCTCGTTGACCTCGAAGGTGATGCGGTGCAGGTCGGGATGGGTGCCCGCCGCGACCAGGCCGCACGCGCGGCAGCGACCGCAGGGACGGCCGTCGGCGGACGGCGAACCGCACAGCAGCCCGCCCGCGATGTCGGCCGCGAGCGCGCGCTTGCCGAGCCCCGCGGGGCCGGCCAGCAGCACCGCATGCGGGACGCATCCGGCCGCGACGCGTCGCGCCCAGCCGGCCCACGCCGCATCGACCCAGGGCGGATTCATGCCGCACCACCGCGCCACTGCCGCGCGAGCCGCGACAGCGAGGCCGAAACCTGCGCGGCCACCGCGGCGGCCGGCAGGGTGGCATCGACCACCTCGAAGCGCGCCGGCTCGGCCGCGGCGCGCGCGCGATAGGCCGCGCGCACGCGCTCGAGGAAGGCCTCGCCCTCCGACTCCATGCGGTCGCGGCCACCCTCGCGGCCGGCGATGCGCTGCAGGCCGACCGCGACCGGCACGTCGAGCAGGAAGGTGCGATCGGGCCGCAGTCCGCCGATGGTCCAGCGCTCGAGTCCGGCGACCACCGACTCCGGCAGGCCGCGCCCACCGCCCTGGTAGGCGAACGACGCGTCGGTGAAGCGGTCGCTCAGCACCCAGCGACCCGCCGCCAGCGCGGGGCGCACGACCTCGCGCACCAGTTGCGCGCGGCTGGCGAACATCATCAGCAGTTCCGCCTCGGCACAGGTCGACGCGTGCGCCGGGTCCAGCACCAGCGCGCGCAGTTTTTCGCCCAGCGGCGTGCCGCCGGGCTCGCGGGTCGCGACGTAGGCCACGCCGGCCTCGTCCAGCGTGGCGCGCATCGCGGCCAGCACCGTGCTCTTGCCGGCGCCCTCGCCACCCTCGAGGCTGATGAACAGGCCCGGTCGCGCGCTCATCGACGCCTCAACTGCCAGCGGGCGACCGCGGCGTTGTGCTGTGCCAGCGTGGCGCTGAACTCGTGGCTGCCGTCGCCGCGGGCGACGAAGTACAGCGCCTCGCCCTCGGCGGGCTTTGCCACCGCGCGCAGCGCGGCCCGGCCCGGGGCGGCGATCGGCGTCGGCGGCAGGCCGCCGCGGGTGTAGGTGTTGTAGGGCGTGTCGGTGGTCAGGTGCGCGCGGGTGAGGTTGCCGTCGAAGGCGGGGCCGACGCCGTAGATCACGGTCGGGTCGGTCTGCAGGCGCATGCCGATCTTCAGGCGCCGGGTGAACACGCCGGCGATGCGCTCGCGCTCGTCGGCGCGGCCGGTTTCCTTTTCCACGATCGAGGCCAGCACCAGCATCTCGTCCGGCGTCGACAGCGGCAGGTCGGGCACGCGCGATTCCCAGGCCTCGGCCAGTGCCTTCTGCATCGCGGCGTAGGCGCGGCGCAGCACGTCGAGGTCCTGCATGCCCTTGGTGTAGGCGTAGGTCTCGGGCAGGAAGCGGCCCTCCGGGTGCACGCCCGGCGCGCCGATCGCGGCCATCAGGTCGGCATCCGACATCGCCGCCGTGCGCTGTTCGAGCGCATCCTCGCGCGCGAGCACGGCGCGGATCTCGCGGAAGGTGCTGCCTTCGATCAGGGTCACGCGGTGCTGGATCACCTCGCCGCGCGCCATGCGGGCCAGCAATTGCCGCGGCGTGAGCCCCTGCTCCACCGCGTATTCGCCGGCGTGCAGGCCCTCGGACACGCGCATCTGCCACGACAGCAGGCGCCAGTAGGCCAGCGGCGCCTCGGTCAGGCCGCGCCGCCGCAGGTCGCGCACGATGCGGTTGAACGGCGTGCCCAGCGGCACGTCGAGCACGCGCTCCTTCGCGCCCAAGCCGAGCGGCGCGTCGGCGAAGGCCGTGTAGTCGCGCCAGAACCAGGCACCGGCCGCGAGTCCCGCGACCAGCAGCAGCGCCAGCAGGGCGACGATCGCGCGCTTCATGTGCCCGCCACCGCGAAGCCCAGGCGCGACAGCGCGGCGCGTGCCGCCGTCGCCGCGCCGCCCGTGCCGATGGCCCGCCCGTCGATCGAAGCCACCGGCATCACGCCGCGGACCGCATTGGTGAGGAACACCTCGCTGGCGCGACCGATCTCCTGCGGCGAGAGCGCGCCCACGCGCACCGAGGGACCGAATGCGGGATCGGCGAGCAGCGCCGCGCGACAGGCGCCGGCGACGCCAGCCTCTTCGACCGCCGGCGTGCGCAGTTCGCCATCGACCCGCGCGAAGACGTTGGCCGCGGTGGCGCAGGCCACGCGGCCGGCGGCATCGAGGCACAGGCCCTCGTCGGCGCCGGCGGCGTCGACTTCGGCGCGCGCCATGACCTGGTGCAGGCGGTTGAGGTGCTTGAGGCCCGCCAGCGCCGGGTCCAGCGGCAGGCGCGTCGCGCAGGTCAGCAGGCGCAGGCCGTGCGGGCACGGCGGGGGTGGCGCGGGCAGGCGCATCAGGATGCGACGCGGGCGGGGATCATGCGGCGGAGCATACCCGCGCGACCCGCTGCCGCGGGTGAGCAGCAGTTTCAGCACCGCATCGGCCTGCCCCGGCAGCAGCGCCGCGCACTCGACGGCGAGCCACGCCGCGTCGGGCGGCGCGATGCCGAGCCGCGCACAGCCCTGCCGCAGGCGCGCGAGATGAAAGTCCCACAGGGCGATGCGCCCGTCGACCGCACGCATCGTCTCGAACAGTCCGTCGCCATAGGCGAGACCGCGGTCGTCGACCGGGATCGTGGCGGCGGGCGCGCCGTCGATCCGGCAGGCCTCAGGCGTCATGGCCCAGCGCCCGCAGCAGGCCGCGCGCCTTGGCGCGGGTCTCGTCCAGTTCGCGCGCCGCGTCCGAGTCGGCCACGATCCCGCTGCCGGCGCGCCAGCGCGCGACGCCGTCATGCACCCAGATCGTGCGGATCAGGATGTTGAGGTCGAGGTCGCCGCTGCGGTCGAGCCAGCCCATCGCGCCGGTGTAGGGTCCGCGGCCCTCGCGCTCGAGTTCCGCGATCACCTGCATGCAGCGCACCTTGGGGCAGCCGGTGATGGTGCCGCCCGGGAACACCGCGCGGATCGCCTGCCCCGGCGTCACGCCCTCGCGCAGGCGCCCGGCGACGTTGGAGACGATGTGATGCACGTGGGCGTAGCTCTCCACCGTCATCAGTTCCTCGACCACCACGCTGCCCGGCGCGCACACGCGGCCGAGGTCGTTGCGCTCGAGGTCGATGAGCATGATGTGCTCGGCGCGCTCCTTCGGGCTGCCGATCAGTTCACGCACGCGCGCGGCGTCGTCGTCGCCGGCGATGCCACGCGGGCGGGTGCCCGCGATCGGGCGGGTTTCGGCGCGACGGCCCCGCACCGCCAGCAGGCGTTCCGGCGAGGACGAGAGCACGGCGAGCCCGTCGTGCCGGAACAAGCCAGCGAACGGGGCCGGATTGGCCGCGCGCAGGGCGGCGTACAGCGCGGCCGGATCGGACCCCGGCGCGAGCCGGGCCGACCAGCCGCGCGACAGGTTGCACTGGAACAGGTCGCCGGCGCGCAGGTAGTCGTGCACCTGCGCGACGCCGTCGAGGAATCTCGCGGCGGCGTCCTCCACAGGCGGCCGTTCGAGCGCGAAGCGGCCGGCGGGGGCGCCGGCGGCGGCGAGGTCGCGGTCCATCGCATCGAGCAGGTGTTCGTGCCCGGGCTCGGCGACGAGCACCGTGCGCCCGCGTTCGCGATCGACCAGGATCGCCGCCGGACAGCGCAGGGCGAGCGCGCGCGGCACGCCGTCCGGCGGCGGCGGCAGTGTCAGGCTGGGCTCGCATTCGGCGGCGAGTTCGTACGCCAGCAACAGCGCGAAGCCGCCCTCGAAAGGCAGGTCCGGGTGGACCCTCGGCGCCTGCACGGCGCGCCAGGCCTCGTCGAGTCGATCGAGGAACGGTCGCCGGTCGGACGGATCGTCGGCACGCAGCACCGCGCCGTCGTGGCGCAGCAGCAGGTCCCAGCGCGCGCGCTCGGGCCCACTGGCCGCGCTCTCCAGCAGGCAGGGATAGCGATCCGGGAACGCGGCCGCCAGCGGCAGCAGGTCGCGCGCGCCGGCCAGCTCGCGGATCGGCGCGCGCATGCGGTGCGGCCTCAGGCGCGGCGGAACACCAGGGTGCCGTTGGTGCCGCCGAAGCCGAACGAGTTCGACAGCGCGGTGGCGATGGCCTTGCGGCGCGCGGTCTTCGGCACGTAGTCGAGGTCGCAGCCCTCGCCGGGATGCTCGAGGTTGATGGTCGGCGGCACCACGCCCTCGTGCACGGCCATGGCGCTGAAGATCGCCTCCACGCCGCCGGCGGCACCGAGCAGGTGGCCGGTGGTCGACTTGGTGGAGGACACCATGAGGCGGTCGGCGTGCGCGCCGAAGGCGCTGCGGATGGCGCGCGTCTCGGCCACGTCGCCGAGCGGCGTCGAGGTCGCATGCGCGTTGATGTAGTCGATGCCCTCGGGCCCGAGGCCGGCATCGCGCAGCGCATTGCGCATGCTGGCAGCGGCGCCCGAGCCGTCGTCCGGCGGCGCGGTCATGTGGAAGGCATCGTCGCTCATGCCGAAACCGGCAAGCTCGCAGTAGATCCGCGCGCCACGCGCCTTCGCATGCTCGTATTCCTCCAGCACCAGCACGCCGGCGCCGTCCGACAGCACGAAGCCGTCGCGGTCGCGGTCCCAGGGGCGGCTGGCGCCGACGGGATCGGCGTTGTTGCCGGTCAGCGCGCGCGAGGCGATGAAGCCGCCGATCGCGGTCGGCGTGGTCGAGCACTCGGCGCCGCCGGCGAACATCACATCGGCGTCGCCGTACTGGATCAGGCGCATGGCCAGGCCGATGTTGTGCGTGGCCGTGGTGCAGGCCGACACGGCCGACAGGTTGGGGCCCTTCAGGCCCAGCATGATCGCCAGGTTGCCCGGCAGCATGTTGATGATGGTGCTGGGCACGAAGAACGGGCTGATCTTGCCCGGGCCGCGCGAGAGGTAGGTCTCGGTGGTCTTCTCGATGCCGCCGATGCCGCCGATGCCGGCGCCGAGCGCGGCACCGATGCGACCGGCGTTGGCCTCGGTCACCTCCATCCCGGCGTCACGGTGCGCCTGCAGACTGGCCGCGATGCCGTAGTGGATGAAGGGGTCCATCTTCTTGACGTCCTTCGGCGCGATCCACTGCGCGGCGTCGAAGCCGCGCACCTCGCCCGCGATCTTCGTGTCGAAGGCGGTGGCGTCGAAGCGCGTGATCGGCCCGATGCCGCTGACGCCCTCCACCACGTGCTTCCACGCGGTGGCGAGGTCGTTGCCCACCGGCGAGACGATGCCCATCCCGGTCACCACGACGCGACGCTTGCTCATGACTGCTCCCGAAAACACGGGTCCCGCGCGCCATACGGCGGCGCATGCGGCAGGCCCCAGAAACGAGAACTGCGCCCTCAGGCGCAGCTTTCGTCCGACCAGGCGATGGATCGATCAGGCGCTGACGTGCGCCTTGATGTAGTCGACCGCGCCCTGCACGGTGGTGATCTTCTCGGCTTCCTCGTCGGGGATCTCGCACTCGAACTCTTCCTCGAGCGCCATCACCAGCTCGACGGTATCGAGCGAGTCCGCGCCCAGGTCGTCGACGAACGACGCATTCGGCGTGACCTCATCTTCCTTGACGCCCAGCTGTTCGACGACGATCTTCTTGACGCGTTCCTCGATGCTGCTCATTGCTGCCATGACCTCCCGAGTCCTGAACAAGGCGACGAAGTGTACGTGAACCCCGGCGTACCGCCAAATGCGCCGGACCCATCGATGTTTCAAACGCCCGTTGCAAATCCGCGCGGCGCGTTCAGGGCATGTAGAGGCCGCCGTTGACGTGCAGCGTCTCGCCGGTGATGTAGCCGGCCGCCGGCGAGCACAGGAACGCGACCGCCGCCGCGATGTCGGACGGCGATCCGAGCCGCCCGAGCGCGGTGTCGGCGAGCATCTTGGTACGCACCGCTTCCGGCAGGTCCCTGGTCATGTCGGTCTCGATGAAGCCGGGGGCCACCACGTTGACCGTGATGCCGCGGCTGCCGATCTCGCGCGCGAGCGACTTCGAGAAGCCGATGATGCCGGCCTTGGCGGCGGCGTAGTTGGCCTGCCCGGGATTGCCGGTGAGGCCGATCACCGAGGCGATGTTGACGATGCGTCCCTTGCGCGCCTTCATCATGCCGCGCATCGCGGCGCGGCAGGTGCGGAACACCGACGACAGGTTGGTGTCGAGGATCGCCTGCCAGTCCTCGTCCTTCATCCGCATCAGCAGGTTGTCGCGCGTGATGCCGGCGTTGTTGACCAGCACGGTGACCGCGCCGAGTTCCTTGCCCAGCGCGTCGAACAGCGCGTCCACCGACGCGCCGTCGGCGACGTCGAGCACGCGCCCCTGGCCGCCGTGCGGCGCGAGCCGCGCGCCGATCGCCTGCGCGCCGGCTTCGCTGGTGGCGGTGCCGACCACGCGCGCGCCGAGCCGCGCGAGTTCGTCCGCGATCGCCGCACCGATGCCGCGGCTGGCGCCGGTGACGAGGGCGATTTCTCCGCTCAGGGGCTGGCTCATGGATGTGGCTCCGGGCTGCGGGTGTGACTGCGGGATGGGATCGCGATTGTGCCGCGGATCGCGCGCAGCCGGTGGGCGCGCGGTGTTCAGCCGGCCGGCCACGCCGCCAGCGCGGCGTCGAAGTCGGCCGGTGTGCCGAGCGCGCGGGCGTCGAGCGACTTGTCGATGCGCCGCGCGAGCCCGGCGAGCACCTTGCCCGGACCGCATTCGCCGAGCCGGGTGGCGCCGGCCGACTGCAGCGCCTGCACACACTCGGTCCAGCGCACCGGCAGGTGGAGCTGGCGCACCAGCGCGTCGCGGATCGCATCGAGCGAATCGTGCGCGCGCGCGTCGGCGTTCTGCACCACCGGCACCGCGGGCATCGACCACGGCAGCGCGGCCATCCGCTCGGCCAGGCGGTCGGCTGCGCCGCGCATCAGCGCGGTGTGCGAGGGCACGGAGACCGGCAGCTTGATCGCCTTGCGCACGCCCATCTCCGCGAGCTTCGCCAGCGCGCGGTCGACCGCCGCGGCGTGGCCGGCGATCACGACCTGGCCGGGACTGTTGAAGTTGGCGGGCGCCACCACCGCGTCGCCGGCCGCGGCCGCGCAGGCTTCGGCGATCTGCGCGTCCTCGCCGCCGAGCACGGCGGCCATCGCGCCGGTGCCGGCCGGCACGGCCTCCTGCATCAGACGGCCGCGCTCGCGCACCAGGCCCGCGGCGGCGGCCAGTGGCAGCGCGCCCGCGCACACCAGCGCGCTGTACTCACCGAGGCTGTGCCCCGACAGCAGCGCAGGTCGCGCGCCGCCGGCGGCGATCCACGCGCGGTACACGCCGACGCTGCCCGCGAGCAGCGCGGGCTGGGTGAACTCGGTCTGGTTGAGCCGCTCCTCGGGCCCCTGCAGGGCCAGCGCCCACAGGTCCACGCCGGCCCCGGCCGACGCCTCGTCGAACGCGGCGCGAACCGCCGGATGCGCCGCGGCCAGTTCGGACAGCATGCCGACCGACTGCGAGCCCTGCCCGGGAAACACGAAAGCAAGCGTCATGGAACCCTCCCCGGTCCGATGCGATCAGATGCGCCGCGGCGCGCTCAATAGCGGACCAGCGCGGAGCCCCAGGTGAAGCCGCCGCCGAAGGCTTCCAGCAGCAGCAGTTCACCGCGCTTCACGCGGCCCGAGCGCACGGCCTCGTCCAGCGCCAGCGGCACCGAGGCCGCCGAGGTGTTGCCGTGGCGGTCGACCGTGACCACCACGCGATCCATCGGCATCGACAGGCGCTTGGCGGTGGCGGTGATGATGCGCAGGTTGGCCTGGTGCGGGATCAGCCAGTCGATCGCCGACTGGTCCAGCTGGTTGGCGGCCAGCGTTTCCTCGACCACCGCGTCGAGCGTCTTCACCGCGACCTTGAACACCTCGTTGCCGGTCATCAGCACGCGTACGCCGTGGTTCTTCTCGTCGGTGAAGCCGCGCGAGACGCCGACCGGGTTGTGCAGCAGGTCCTTGTAGGCGCCGTCGGCGTGCAGGTGGGTGGACAGGATGCCGGTCTCGTCGTCGGCCTTGAGCACCACCGCGCCGGCGCCGTCGCCGAACAGCACGCAGGTGCCGCGGTCGGTCCAGTCGAGCATGCGCGAGAGCGTCTCGGCACCGACCACCAGCGCGGTCTTCGCGCCACCGGCGCGGATGAACTGGTTGGCGATGCCCAGCGCGTAGATGAAGCCCGAGCAGGCCGCGTTGACGTCGAACGCCGCGCAGCCGTTCGCGCCCAGCCGGTGCTGCAGCAGGCAGGCGGTGCTGGGGAAGATGATGTCCGGGGTGGTGGTGCCGAGCACGATCAGGTCGAGCTCGGACGCCTGCACGCCTGCGGCCTCGAGGGCCCGCGTGGCGGCTTCGAAGGCGAGGTCGCCGGTGGTCTGGCCCTCGGCGGCGAGGTGGCGCTGGCGGATGCCGGTGCGCTCGCGGATCCACTCGTCGCTGGTGTCGACGAGCTTCTCCATCTCGGCGTTGGTCAGGACGCGCTCGGGCAGGTAGCTGCCGGTGCCGGCGATGCGTGCGTAGGTCAAGCGGGCGTCCCCCGGCCTTCGGTGCGATTCAAAACGCGACGCGCGGGCCGACCGGCGGCCCGCGCGTCAGGACCTCGGAGCGTAATGGTCGCGCGCGGCGCGACCCCGAGGCTCAGTCTTCCTCGACCACCTTGGTCTTCGGGGCGACCACCTGCTTGCCGCGGTAGAAGCCGTCCTTCGTGATGTGGTGGCGACGGTGCGTCTCGCCGGAGGTCTTGTCGACCGAAACCGCGGCGGCGGTCAGCGCATCGTGGGACCGGCGCATGCCGCGGCGGGACGGGGTCTTGCGGCTTTTCTGGACTGCCATGGGGACTTCTCCGGGAAACGTTTCACTGCTTGAGCTTGGCGAGCGCCGCGAATGGATTGCGACGCGCCTCGACGGGGGCTCCGGCCCCCGCCGCGGATTCCGACGACCACACCACCTCCGGGCCATCCCCGCCCGCCGGGTCCAGCGGGACCACCGGCAGGGCAAGGATCAACTCGTCCTCGACCACGTCCAGCGGCCGCAACTCGCCGCCCGGCAGCAGGAGCGGCTCGAAACCGGGCGGCAGCCCCGCCTCGTCCGCCTCCCGCGCCAGCAGGCCCAGGCGCTGGTGCACCTGGACCGGCAGCAGGAAGCGCGCCAGTGAACGCTGGCAGGTCAGCGGCAGCGCCGCGGCGGCCTCGACCTCGACGCACCCGGTGCCGGATTCGTCGCGGTAGAACGCCAGGACGTAGCGCACCTCGCCCTCGGTGTCGGCGAGGCTGCCCGCCAGCCGCGGCAGCGCGGACAGCGGCAGCACGCCCTCGTAACGCCGGCGGGACGCGACCGCCCGCCACGCGTCGAGGACCTCGGGCAAGGCGGCGGCCATGGGCGCGCGATGTTAGGCGCACCCCCTCCCCCTGTCAACACAATTTGCGCCCGCACAGGGGCTTGGCGCAGACTCCGGCGACCGGCCAGCCCCGGGGGGCCATCGTGCAGCAGGCGTTCTTCCTCGCCATCATCCTCGCCCTGGCCGCGCTGTCCGGCTGGCTCTGGCATCGCGAGCGGGCGACGCGCCTGCGCGCGGCCGCCCTGCGCCAGTTGCTCGACGGGGCCGATGCGCTGGAAGCCCGCCTGCAGGATTATCGCGCGCGGATGACGCGGCTGAAGGGACTGCTGCACCAACTGCCCTCGGACATGACCGCCTCGGCGATGCTGCGCGTCGACACCGAGGCGCAGGTGCAGAGCGCGCTGCGCGACGTGCTGGCCCACCGGCTGTGGATCAAGCGCGAGAGCGGCAGCGCCAGCCAGCAGGTGCTGGACGAGGCCGTGCGGGCGATCGAACGCACCGGGGACCAGCTGGCGGCGCGGCTGCGCCAGCTGGACGAGGTCAGCGAGCAGTTGCAGGCGGCCGGCGCCGGCCTGCGCAGCGCCTACCAGGAGGCGTCGGCCGCGCTGGCCGCGCAGCGCCGCGAACCCGGCACCAGCGGCGAACCGGTGGGCGGCGAACCGCCGACCCCGACCCGGCACTGAAACCGATGCTGGTCCTCGCCTCGACCTCGCCCTACCGGCGCGAGTTGCTGGCGCGCCTCGGCCTGCCGTTCGAGGTGGCCTCGCCCGGCGTCGACGAAACCGCGGCGGCGGGCGAATCCGGCGAGGCGCTGGCGCTGCGCCTCGCGCAGGCCAAGGCGCGTGCGGTGGCGGCCCGCCATCCCGGCGCCCGCGTGATCGGCTCCGACCAGACCTGCGTCGCCGCCGACGGCGCGATCCTCGGCAAGCCCGGCGACGCGGACGCCGCGCGCGCCCAGCTCGCCCGTCTGTCTGGCACCGTCGCCACCTTCCACACCGCGCTGTGCGTGGTCGATGCGCGCAGCGGCCGCGAGTGGCTGGGCAACAGCATCACGGAAGCCTGCTTCCGCGACCTGGACGACGACGAAATCGCGCGCTACGTGGCGCAAGACCGGCCACTGGACTGCGCGGGCGGCTTCAAGGTGGAAGCCCTCGGCATCGCGCTGTTCGACGCCGTCCACAGCGACGATCCCACCGCGCTGGTGGGTTTGCCGCTGGTGATGCTGTGCCGGTTCTTGCGGGAGGCGGGCGTGGCTGTGCCGTGAGCGCGGCGGCGGGGGGCGGTGCCGCGGCAGCTTCGTGGATTGGTCCCAGGGCCCAGGGCTCAGGGCCCAGTTAAGAGCGGTCACACCGCTTTTCTGGGCCGTGGGCCCTGGGCCCTGGGCCCCGGGCCCTGAGCCCCAGCCCTACTCCACCCGCAACACCCGCTGCCCCAGCACCCGCTGCCGGCCGTCGCCCCCGGTCACCCGCAGCGCCAGCACGCGCTCGCCGCGATCGGCCTCGCCCAGCACCAGGCGCGCATGGAAGCCCACCTGCGGGTGGTTCGGGTCGGCGGACATCGGCCACTGGCCCTGCACGCCGGGAAACGCGACGCCGTAGCGCGCGGACGCCCGCGGCACGCCATCGAGCAGTACCTCGACCGCGCGCACGCCGACGAAGTCCTGCGCCGCCCAGCCGGCGAGGTCGAGCGCGCCTGCGGCGATCCGCGACGGCGGCAGCGGCGTGCTCCAGTCGGCCTGCGCCGGCAATTCGCACGGCGTGGCGCGGCGACCCGGCCGGGCCGGCGTCACCGCGTAGGCATGCCAGCGCCAGCGGCCGCCGAACAGCACGCGCTCGTCGAGGTGGCGCACGCTGCCGAAGCGCTCGCACAGCGCCAGCGCGGCGGGCACGCGGTCGATCTCGCGCCGGCTGGTTTCCTCCACGAACAGCAGTCCCTCGCGCCAGCCAGAGGCCGCCAGCGCCGCCTCGTCGCGGCCCATCACGCCGAGCTGCACCTGGCGGCCGTGCTTGTGGTTCAACGGGTGGTCGAGCGCGAACACCGGCCGCGGATCGTGCAGCGCGAAGTCGATCTGCGCGGCACCCATGAAGTGGTCGGCGATCAGCACGCGCTCACGCTCGCCGCGGGCCAGCGTCGCCGCCCAGCCGTCGATCTCGTGCCAGCCGCGCAGGTTGTCCGGTTGCTGGCGCTGCGGCGCCGATCCGCCGTCGCCGGCCGGCAGCGTCGCCACTGCCAGCGCACCGAACAGCAGCAGCGTGCCGCACGCCGCCAGCGGGACGGCGGCCAGCGCCACCACGCGCCGAGGCAGCGCGAGGCGGCCGCGCGCCTCGCGCCAGTCGCGCAGCACACCGGGCACCAGCGGCAGCGCGAGCAGCATCGCCGGCAGCGTCCAGTGGAAGCGCACGCGCTCGACGTCGGCGAACAGCGCGAGGACGAGGTGCAGCAGCAGCAGTCCGCCGGCGCAGCCGGCCAGCACGTCGTACGGCGCGCTGCGGTCGGCACGCGCGCGGAATGCGCGCCAGACCGCCGCCACCAGCAACAGGCCCAGCGCCGGCGTGGCGACCGCGAGCTGGACCAGCGGCTCGACCAGGCCCTCGGCGTGGAACGACCACGGATGCCGCTCCACGAACTGGAAGCGCAGGCCGGCGAAGTCGTGGCCGAGGTTGAACGCCAAGGTCGGCAGCAGGCCGAGCGCGCCGAGCGCCAGCGCGGCGAGGAACCGCGGCTCGCGCCACAGCGCGCGCCCGCGCGGCATCAGCAGCAGGAACCCCAGCGCGCCGCCGGCCAGCAGGGCGAACCGGTAGTGCGCCAGCAGGCCGAGGGCGAGCGCGGCGCCGAACAGCAGCCAGTCGCGCCAGCGGCCGGAGTCCAGCGCGTGGGCGAGCGAGATCGCCAGCCACAGCGCCGCCACCGTCAATCCGACGTCGGGCAACGCCAGCACACCGAGCCCGGCCGACGGCGGCAGCAGCATGGACAGCACGGCCGCCGCGCGCGCGTCGCCGTCGCCGGCGAAGCGCCGTGCCCAGGCGAACACCAGCAGCGGCAGCAGGCTGCCCAGCAGCAGCGTCGGCCAGCGTACCGCCAGCGCGTGCTCGGGGAACCCGGCGCCGCCGAGCGCGATCAACCACGGGGTCAGCCCCGGCACATCGCTGTAACCCCAGTCGAGGTGGCGCGATTCCAGCCAGTAGAACGCTTCGTCGCCGAACAGCGGCAGGCGCCATGCCAGCCACGCCTTGGCCAGCAGCAGGGCCAGCAGCGTGCCGACCAGCAGCAGCCGCGCGCTCAGGACGCCGCGGAACATGGCCCGGATCCCGGGTGGCGCGGTGGCGCGAGCGTGCCCCGGCACGCGCCGCGCGGCACGGCCGGCGCCCCGGCCGATTCGCACGCCGGCGGCGCGCGCACGGGGGCTACACTCGGCATCGACGTTGCAGGCACCACGCTCCCTTTCCTTCGCCACGACCCCGCGATCATGACCCAAGCCGCCACCGCACCGCGACCGTCCCGCCCCGGCGATCCCCACGAGCGCCTGGCCAGCGCGCTGGCGCAGGTCAACGGCGTGCTGCTGGGCAAGGCCGACGGGGTGCGGCTGGCGTTCGCCTGCGTGGTCGCCGATGGCCACCTGCTGGTCGAGGACCTGCCCGGCATGGGCAAGACCACCCTGGCGCACGCGCTGGCGGCGAGCCTCGGGCTGTCGTTCCAGCGCGTGCAGTTCACCTCCGACCTGCTGCCCTCGGACATCATCGGCGTGTCGGTGTACGAGCGCGACCGCGCCGAGTTCACCTTCCATCCCGGACCGGTGTTCGCGCAGGTGGTGATGGCGGACGAGATCAACCGCGCCACGCCGAAGACCCAGAGCGCCCTGCTGGAGGCGATGGCCGAACGCCAGGTCACGGTCGACGGCCGCACGCACCCGCTGCCGCAGCCCTTCTTCGTGATCGCGACCCAGAATCCGGTCGACCTCGCCGGCACTTTCCCGCTGCCGGACTCGCAGCTCGACCGGTTCCTGCTGCGCATCGGGCTCGGCTATCCGGACCCCGCGGCCGAGCGCGAGATGCTGACCCAGCCCGACCGCCGCGTGCTGCTCGACCGCCTGCAGCCGGTGCTGGACGCGGACGACCTCGCCGCGCTGCGCGCGCAGTCCGAGGCGCTGGTCGCCAGTCCGGCGCTGATCGCCTACCTGCAGGCCCTGCTCGCCGCCACCCGCGGCGATCCGCGGATCCGCGTCGGCCTGTCGCCGCGCGCCGGGCTCGCGCTGCTGCGCGCGGCGCGCGCCTCCGCCCTGCTGGCCGGGCGCCGCTTCGTGCTGCCCGAGGACGTGCAGGCGGTGTTCGCCGCGGTCGCCGCGCACCGCCTGGTGCCCGCACCCGATGCCGGCGCCACGCGCGAGGCGCTGGCCGCGGCGGTGCTCGCCGCGGTGCCGGTGGACTGACCGGCCGCGCGATGGCCGCCAGCCTGCCCCGTGGCCCCTGGCAGCGCCTGCTCGCCTTCGCCGAGCGGCACCTGCCGGCGCTGACCCGCTACCGGCGCAGCGAACCGCTGCCGCTGGTCCTGCACAAGCGGCGCATCTACATCCTGCCCACCGCGTTCGGCGTGCTGTTCGGCGTGGTGCTGGCGACGATGCTGCTCGGCGCGCTCAACTTCGGCAACAACGCGGCGCTGCTGCTGACCTTCGCGCTGGCCGGCGCGGTGCTGGTCGCGCTGCCGCGCTGCGTGCACCACCTGATGGGCCTCGAATTGCACGCCGTGCGCGCAGCACCGGTGCACGCCGGGCGCGAGGCGCTGCTGGAGTTCCACTTCCGCATCGCCGACGCGCGCCCGCGCCACCGTCTGGCGCTGCAGTCCGACCGGCGCCTGGTGCGCTTCGACCTCGACGGCGAGTCGGGCCTCGCGCAGCTCGCGGTGCCGACCACGCACCGCGGCTGGCATCCGGTCGGGCGCCATACCTTGTCCAGTTGCTGGCCGTTCGGCCTGTTCCGCGCGTGGAGCGTGCTGCACCCGGACGCTCGCGTGCTGGTCTATCCCGCGCCGGAGCGCGAGGGCCCGCCGTTGCCGCGCGGGGCGGCGCGCGATGCGGGGCTCGCGCGCACCGCGCGCGGCGACGACTGGCACGGGCTGCGCGATTACCGTGGCGGCGACTCGACCCGCCTGATCGCCTGGAAAGCCAGTGCGCGCCAGGACCGGCTGCTGGTGCGCGAGTTCGAGGAACCACGCGGCGACGACGTGGTGCTCGACTGGCGCGACCTCGGCGGCCTCGATCCGGAGGTGCGGATCGCGCGCCTCACGCGCTGGGTGCTGGACGCCGCGGCGGCCAACCTCGCCTTCCGCCTCGACCTGCCGCACGCCTCGCTGGGTCCGGCGCGCGGCGGCGAACACCTGCACGCATGTTTGCGCGAACTCGCCCTGCTGTAGCCGACCCGCTGCCGTGGGCGGCGTTCCTCGCCACCGCGCTGGCGCTGGCGGCCGGCATCCTGCTGCACGCGCGCTGGCTGCCGCTGCCCCTGCTCGCGACCCTGCTGGCCCTGCTCGCCGGCCGCCTGTGGATGCGCCGGCGCGGGATGGGTCGCGTCCCGGCGTGGATCCGGCTCGCCATCGCCGTCGCGCTGGTGGCCGCGGTGGCCGCTTCGCTGGGCAGCATCTTCGGGCGCGAGGCCGGCTCGGCGCTGCTGGCGGCGATGATGACGGTCAAGCTGGTCGAGGCCGAGAGCCGCCGCGATGCGCGCGTGATCCTGTCGGTCACCGCCTTCCTGATGATGGCCTCGTTCCTGTTCGACCAGGGCCTGCTGCAGGTGGCGATGGTCGCCGGCGCCTGCGTGCTGCTGCTGGCCGCAATGTACGAACTCGACCCGGGCACACCGCGCGAGGCGCGCGAGGCCGCGCACCGTGCCTATTCGGCCGACGGCCTGCGCGAGGCGCTGCGCCACCTCGCACTGGCGATCCCGTTCGCGATCGTCTGCTTCGTGCTGTTTCCGCGCCTGGGGTCACCGCTGTGGGGCGCGCCGCAGGATGCGTTCACCGGGCGGACCGGGATCAGCGACCGCATGGAGCCCGGCGCGCTGGCCGGGCTGGCACTCGACGACTCGGTGGCGATGCGGGTGCGCTTCGATGGCACGCCGCCGCCGCCCGCCGATCGTTACTGGCGGGGCCTGGTGCTGTGGTCGTTCGACGGCAAGGCCTGGGGCTGGCCCGATGCCGCGATGGGCTGGCCCGACGCGGCCGTGGTCGAACCGCTGGGCCCGCCGGTCGACTACGAGGTCACGCTGGAACCGACCGACCGAAAATGGATGTTCGTGCTCGATGCGCCGCTCGCCGCGCCCGAAGGAGCGACGCTCACCAGCGACCTGCAGGCGCGCGCGGCCCGCGCCGCGACCGGCGTGACGCGCTACCGCGGGCGCTCGGCGGTGCGCTATCGCGCCGACGTGCAGCTGCCACGCGGGGTCGCCTACCTTGCGCGGAGGCTGCCCGCCGCCGGCAACCCCCGCGCGCGCGAACTGGCCGCGGCCTGGCGCGCCGAAACCGGCGGCGACGCCCGCGCGATCGCCGCCCGCGCGCTGGCCCTGTACAACGAGAGTTTCTCGTATTCGTTCGAAGTGCCACTGCTCGGCGCCGACCCGATCGACGACTTCCTGTTCTCGGTGCGCAGCGGATGGTGCGAGCACTACGCGTCCTCGTTCGCCTTCCTGATGCGCGCCGCCGGCATCCCGGCCCGCGTGGTGGTCGGCTTCCAGGGGGGACTGTGGAACCCGGCCGGTGGCTACTTCGCGGTACGCCGCTCCGACGCCCACGCCTGGACCGAAGT
This sequence comes from Lysobacteraceae bacterium, assembly GCA_021299185.1. GTDB lineage: Bacteria > Pseudomonadota > Gammaproteobacteria > Xanthomonadales > Ahniellaceae > UBA4656. The sequence continues at coordinate 18,218 of JAJTHZ010000051.1, forward strand.
GTGGTTCGCGGGCGAAGGCTGGGTGCGCATCGACCCGACGTCCGCGGTCGCGCCGGAGCGCGTCTCCGAAGACGCGCGAGCGGCGCTTTCGGCGGGCAGCGCCTGGCAGGGCCAGGGCTGGCTCGCCGACCTGCGCGACCGCTTCGACCTGGTCGGCTTCTGGTGGAACAGCGCGGTACTGCAGTTCAGCGCGCTGCGCCAGCGCGCGCTGTTCGAAGACGCCGGGCTCGACCCCGACGCCACCACCACCCTGGCCGGCGTCATGCTCGGCGCGGCGCTGGCTGCACTCGCGCTGGCAGGCGCCATCCTCGGCTGGCGGCGCCGCGGGCGCGACCCGCTGCGCGACGACTGGCGCGCGTTCTGCGCGCGGCTGGCACGTGCCGGTGTGGCGCGGCACGCGAACGAAGGGCCCTTGGCCTTCGGCGCCCGCGCCGCGGCCGCGTTGCCCGCGCATGGCGCCGCGATCCGCTCGCTCACGGACGCTTACGCCGGCCTGCGCTACGCTGGCGAAGCGGTGGATCCACGCGCGGTGGCCGAATGGCGGCGTGCGGCCCGCGCGTTCCGTGCGCGCTGATGCGACGACGCCGCGCCGTGGATCGTCCTCACCGGCATCCGGAGACCCCGACCATGCGTCCGATTCCCCCAGTCCTCGCCCTCTGCACCGTGTTGCTGGCCGGTTGCGCGACCGCACCGAAGCCGCTGCAAGGTTCCTTCGCCTCCCAGAGCCCGCAGCAGGCCGCCGCCAGCGGCGAGCGGGTGCGCTGGGGCGGCAGCGTGATCGAAGTGGAGCCGCAGGCCACGCGCACCTGCTTCCAGGTCCTGGGTCGCCCGCTGGCATCCAACGGCCGGCCCCGTGAGGTCGACGCCAGCGAGGGCCGCTTCCTCGCCTGCCGCGCCGGCTTCTACGACCCCGCCGTGTTCACCGCCGGACGCGAGATCACCGTGGTGGGCGCGCTCGACGGCAGCGAACCGCGCACCGTCGGCGAATACGCGCTGACGCTGCCGCGGATCGCGGCGGACGCGATCCACCTGTGGCCGGAGCGCGTCGAACCGCGCTATCGCTACGACCCGTACTACTTCTGGTCGCCGCTGGGCTACTACGGCTGGTACGGACCGTCGATCCGCTACCACCGCGTCCCATACGCCCGCCCGCGCGACGCCGCGCCGCCGGCCGACCCGGCGAAGTGAGCCTCAACCCGGCGGCCAGGACAACGGCCGGCCGGCCAGCAGGTGCAGGTGGATGTGGTAGACGGTCTGCCCGCCGTCGCGGTTGCAGTTGAACACCGTGCGGTAGCCGCTGTCGGCGAATCCTTCCTGCTTGGCGTAGGCCGCCGCCGCCAGCACCAGGCGGCCGGCCAGCACCGCGTCCTCGCCGCCGAGGTCGTTCAAGGTGGCGATCTCGCGGCGCGGCACGAACAGCACGTGCACCGGCGCCTGCGGATTGATGTCCTTGAAGCCCACCACGTGCGCGTCCTCGTAGACGATCTGGGCGGGGATTTCGCGTTCGATGATTTTCGTGAAGAGGGTGGCCATTGTGGGTGACTCGCTGCTGAGGGGTGGCGCCGCTCACACGCCGTGGGTTGGTCTGTAGGGCCCAGGGCCCAGGGTACAGGGCCCATGCAGAGCGGTGACCCCTGCTTCTCTGGGCCCTCGGCCCTGAGCCCTATACCTTGATCCCAATACCCCGCCGCTCAAACCGACTGCCGACTGCCGAACGCATGCGCCAGCGTGCCGCGGTCGACGAACTCCAGTTCGCCGCCGATCGGCACGCCATGGGCGATGCGGCTGGCGCGCACGTTGGCGGCGCGCGCTAGTTGGGCGAGGTAGTGCGCCGTGGCTTCGCCTTCGACCGTGGGGTTGGTGGCGATGATGAGCTCGCGCACTTCACCCTCGCGCAGGCGCTGCGCCAACTGATCGAGCCCGAGCTCGGCCGGACCGAGGCCATCGAGCGGCGACAGTCGCCCCAGCAGCACGAAGTAGAGGCCGCGATAGCCGGTGGCCTGCTCCACCGCGAGCTGGTCGACCGGGGTCTCGACCACGCACAGCAGCGTGGCGTCGCGGCCGCTGCCGGCGCAGGTCGCGCACATCTCGGTCTCGCTGAAGGTGCGGCAGCGCCGGCAGTGGCCGATGCGCTCGACCGCGTCCACCAGTCGCCCGGCGAGCCGGCGCGCACCCTCGCGGTCGCGTTCGAGCAGGTGGAACGCCATGCGCTGCGCGCTTTTCGCCCCGACCCCGGGCAGGCAGCGCAAGGCCTCGATCAGCTCCAGCAGCAGCGGCGACGACGCGGACATGGATCGCTCGGCACGGGGACGCCGGTCAGAACGGCAGCTTGAAGCCCGGCGGCAGGTTCATGCCGCCGGCGACCTCCGACATGCGCTGCTGGGTCAGTTCGGCGATCCGGTTGTTGGCGTCGTTGCACGCCGCCACGATCAGGTCCTCGAGCATCTCGAGGTCGCCGCCCGCGAGCGAAGGGTCGATCTTGATCGACTTGACCGCATGGCGGCCGTCGATCGTGACCGTGACCATGTTGCCACCGGCCTGTCCGGTGGCCGTCATGGCGGCGACTTCCTCCTGCGCGCGCTTGAGGTTCTCCTGCATGCGCTGCGCCTGCTGCATCAGGTTTCCGAGCGGACCTCGCATGGCATCACTCCGTGGGGCTGGGGCGCGTCGATTGCGGCACGACGCGCCCGTCGAAAGTCTGGATCAGGCCCTGCAGCACCGGGTCGGCGGCCAGCGACGACTCGGCGTCGGCCTGGCGCCGGGCGCGCTCGCGGCGCTCGCGTTCGGCCAGCGTCTCGCCGGCGCCGTCGAGCACGTCCACCTGCACCTTGAGACCGGCGCCGAGCGACGGCGCGAGCGCGTCGCCGAGGCCGCGCAGCATCGCATCGCTGCGCAGGTGCTCGAGGCTTGCGGCGATGCCGAGTCGCAGGCGCCCGTCCTCGAGGCCGAGCGGCACCACGTTGAAGGCGAACTCGCGCAGCGGCCCGCGCAGGCCGGCAGCGGCGAGCAGTTCCGCCCAGCGCGACGCGTCGAGCGGCCCCGGCGGTGCCGCGAGCACCGGCACCGCGGCAGTCGCGGGCGATGGGTCCGGCAGCGCGGCACGAGATGGCGCAGGATCGCGGCGCGGCGCGCTGGACGTGCGCGCCGGCGGCGCGTCGAAGATGCCCGGCGGCAGGTCGGGGATGACGCTGCTGCGCGGCGCGGCCGATTGCGGCCGGTCGACTGCGGCAACGGCTGCGACGGGCGCTACCGCCGCGGCGGGCGTCGCCGGCCGTGGTGCGACGGCGCCCGCCGGCGCGCTCG
>JAJTHZ010000176.1 GCA_021299185.1 Lysobacteraceae bacterium
AAGCGATCGACGCCGCCACCGCGGGCGACCTCGAACCGCTGCACACCCTGATCGACGTGCTGCGCCAGCCGTACACGGAACAGCCGGGCCGCGCGCACCACGCCGCGCGCCGCCCCGAGTGGGCGCGCAACCGCCCCGGCTGCTCGATGCTGTCCTGCAGTTCCTGAGCGCCGCTCAGGGCGCGGCGCGCACGCAGTCGCGGCCGTCGTCCTTGGCGGCGTAAAGCGCGCGGTCGGCGCGCTCCATCCAGGCCTCGGCGCCGTCGGCCACTGGTGCGACCGAGGCCACGCCGATACTGGCGGTGCAGCGCAGGCCCGGCGCACGCTCGAAGATCTGCGCGCAGATCGCGGCCCGGATGCGGGTCGCGACGTAGATGGCGGTGTCGGGTTCGGTCTCCGGCAGCAGCACCGCGAACTCGTCGCCGCCCAGCCGCGCGGCGATATCGATCTCGCCCACCACGCCGCGGATCGCCAGACCCACCCGGCGCAACACCTCGTCGCCGAAGCCGTGGCCGTGCTGGTCGTTGATCGCCTTGAAGCGATCGAGGTCGACCAGCAGCAGGGCCGCGGGCCGGCCACTGCGCTCGCAGCGGTGGAATTCGGCCGCCAGCGCCTCGTCGATCGCCCGCCGGTTGCCGAGTCCGGTCAGCGCATCGGTGCGATTGAGCGCGCGCAGGCTGCGGTTCTGGCGCCGGACCCGACGGCCCAGGCCATGCGCGGTGAACGCGATCGCGACCGGATGGGCGAGCAGCAACGGCAGCGCCGCCAGGGTCGCCGCCATGCCGGTCGCCGGCTCGAACGGCATGCCCAGCGGCACCCACGCGAGCAGGAAGGCACCGACCATGATCGGCAGGTGCCGCAGCAGCAGACGCCAGCCGCCGACCGCGGCCTTGTCGATGCTCAGCGTCGCCAGCAGCACCATCGTCGGCACCACGGACACCGCCATGATCGCCATCCACATGGCGCCCAGCGCGCTGTCGACGCCGAGGTTGACGTACTCGGCGCGCCGCGGGTCGGCACTGCGCAGCGCCCGCCAGCGCGCGAGGTGCGGCCAGCCGAGGCAGTGCACGAGCAGCAGGGCCCAGGTCCATCGCGGCGCGTCCTGCGCCGCCAGCGTGCCGCCGACACACAGCAGGCCCAGCGACAGACCCAGCACGCGCAGCGGATAGACCTGGCGCGAGAACCGTGAGCGGTCGAAGCCCTGCCCCTCGTCGGCCGGCCGCGGCGTGACGCGCCGCGTCACTTCCGGGCGCGCCACGGCGGGTGGCACTGCCGCGCCGGGCGCAGGCGTGGCCCGGGGCAGCGGGATCACCCGTCCCGGAGGCGCTTCATCGGGTCTCTGCGGCTGGTTCATGGCCGCAAAACAGCAACGAATATGCCAACTTGCGTGCATAATCGTGAGACGATGTGAACATGATCCACGGATCCACCACGACCTGCGACACCTGCCTCGCCAGCTGCTGCCGGCTGCTGGTGCGCCTGCTGCCGGGCGACCAGGTGCCCGGGCATCTGCTGGCCGAGGACGACCACGGTCTCACCGTGATGGCTCGCGGCGGCGACGGCTGGTGCGTGGCCCTCGACCGCGGCAGCCTGCGCTGCACCATCTACGCCGTGCGCCCCCAACTGTGCCGCGTGTTCGAGGCCGGCAGCCCCGAGTGCCTCGAAGAGCGCGCCGCGGACGGCTTGCCCCCATGAGCACCAAGGCCATCGAGGGAAAGAAGCCCCGCTCCCGCAGTGGGAGAGGCGGGACAGGCCGGCCCATGGGCGATCCGGCCACCGCGACTCGCGGTGGCATTCGCGAGGTCGCGCCTTCGGCGCGACACGTCCCCGCTCATCCCGCCGACCGCCTGCGCGAGCAGCGCGGGCCGGAACGAGGGGTTGCGGAGAAGCGGCCAGGGTCACCGATGGGTTGGTTCGTCTACCTCATCGAATGCGCCGACGGCAGCATCTATACCGGCATCGCCACCGATGTCGCGCGCCGCTACATCGAACACGCCAGCGGTCGCGGGGCGCGCTACACGCGCGCCCGGCCGCCACGGCGACTGCTCGGTGCGTTCCCGCAGCCGGACCGCTCCGCCGCGCTGCGCGCCGAGTACGCGATCCGCCGCCTGCCCCCCGCGCGCAAGCGCGCGCTGTGCGCCGGCGAGACCGCGCCATGAGCGCGCGGGACGCGGTGATCGCCGGCGCCACCGGCCTCGTCGGCGCCGAACTGCTGCGCCTGCTGGCCTGGGACGACACCTACACGCGCGTGCTGGCGCTGGCGCGGCGCGACCTGCCGCTGCAGCACCCGCGCATCGAGGCGCGCCCCGCGCGTTTCGAGGCGCTCGACGCCGCGCTGGCCGGCGCACGCCCGGGCGCCGACGTGTTCTGCTGCCTCGGCACCACGATCCGCACCGCCGGCTCGCGCGAGGCATTCCGCGCCGTCGACCACGGCATGGTGGTCGCGCTGGCGCGCTGGGCGAAACGCCATCGCGCACGGCGCTTCCTGCTGGTCAGCGCGCTGGGCGCGGATCCGGCCAGCCGCGTCTTCTACAACCGCACCAAGGGCGAGGCCGAGCGCGACGCGCGCGCCGAGGGGCCCGCCTCGGTGGTGGTCCTGCGCCCCAGCCTGCTCGACGGCGAACGCGCGGAACGTCGCTTCGGCGAGCAACTGTCGCTGCGCCTCGCGCGCCCGCTCGCCGGCCTGATCCCGGCCGCCTGGCGACCGGTGCACGCGCGCGACGTCGCCGCCGCAATATGGGACGCCGCGCGGGTGGAATCGCCGCCGGCGGTGATCGAGTCCGCCGCCATGCTGGGCGCCGCCGCGCGCTGACCGAAGCGCCCAGCAATCCGTCCGGGCCGGCGCTGGAGCGGCCGGCCTTGATCCACGAATGTCCCGTCTCCCACCGGAGACTGCACATGATCGGCTACGTCACCCTCGGCACCAACGACCTGCCTCGCGCCGCCGCCTGGTACGACACCCTGCTCGCCGACCTGGGCGCGAAACGCATCATGCAAGACGACCGCTACGTCGCCTGGGGCAATGCCCGCGACCGCCCCGCGCTGGCGCTCTTCATCCCCTTCGACCAGCAACCCGCCACCGCGGGCAACGGCACCATGGTCGCCCTCGCCGTGCGCGAGCCGCGTCAGGTGGACGCCCTGCACGCGCACGCGCTGCGACTCGGCGCGAAAGACGAAGGCAGGCCGGGGCCACGACCCAACGGGTTCTACGCGGGCTACTTCCGCGACCTCGATGGCAACAAGCTCAACGTGTTCTGCATCCCGTGAGCGACCGGGTGCCGCGCTGCCATCACCGTGAACCCGGACGAAGCCGCCACGGCATGCCGCGCCACGCGCGGCGTCCGGCAGGGAAGCGCAGGCTGCCCAAGCTCAGACCTCCGACTCACGGGCATTTCGCAAACTGATCAGCCAGCAGACCGCGTAACCCATGCAGCCACCCGCCCAGGTGCATGCGAGCGGCAGCACGGTGGGCTGGTAGGCATGCGGATAGCCTTCCGGCCAGTGCGAATTCCGGAGCAGCCACCAAGCCACGACCGCACCCACAGCCAGCGCCAACGCCGCGACCCCCAACTTGTATCGCGGGCTCGCGTCGTAGCTCGCTACCACGACCGCGAACGCGGCAGCGAACCCGGCGACCGGTGTGTCCCAGACACCCGCCGCCACGCCGAGCAAGGCACCGACCATGCCCCCGAGGAGAAACGCACCGGCGACGAAGATCGGAAGTCGCATCCACACGCCTGTAGAACTTCGACCCATCGCATTCGGCTCCTGAATCCTTCCGCAGCGCAGTCCGACGCCATCATAGGCCAAACCGAAGCCCTGACCCTCGATGGTCTCGTAGTGGCAGATGCCAACCTGGCACCCCGTCGGCCGCGACTCGCGCGATCGCCAGCGGCTTCCCACCGATCGGCCACGGACACCTCCATGATCCCCTCCGTGAGCCCGGCATCGATCGACATCACGTGCGTGCCGGGCCGGTGATCGTGCAATGCTGGACACCCATACCCCATCGGGTCGGCGTCCAGCAGCGAACGGTGCCGGCATCCTCGACCCTCGGAATCATCTCGCAGAGACGGCCATCCGGCCGGCAGATCGAACGCCTGACCATCCGGCGCTACGATCCCTCCGACCGATGATGACTGGCGATGGTGTCCGCGCTCAGGCGCAGGAACCTTGCCGCATTGTCGTAGAGGATGTCCTGCTTCTGCGCGTCGTGGAACGGTGCGTTCCGGATCGACTCGATCGCCTGGCCGATCGCCTCCGGCCAGTACATCTGGTCCGAGCCGAACATGATCCACTTGCCGAAGCCGGCGTCCACCATCCGCTTCAGCGCATCGTAGAACTGCGCGCGCGGCGAGAGCCAGTTGTTGCACGACACATCGACGTAGAGGTTCGGGTAGGTGAACATCATCGCGATCATCTCGTCGACCAGCGGCGAGCCGTAGTGCATGACGTAGATGCGCAACCGCGGATGCTTGCGCAGGACCTCTTCGAGCATGAACGGCGAGCCGCGACTCACGCGGTAGGTTTCGTAGCCTGGAAATCGCGCCGCTGCGGGCGGGCCTTCCCCGAGGTGGATGCCGACCGGTATGTCGAGTTCCTCCGCGAGCGCGAAGTACGGCGCATAGCGCGCATCGTCGGGCCTGTGCCCCCGATACTGGATGTACACCTCACCGAGCACCGCGAGCTGGCCCGCGGCATGCAGGCGGCGAAGTTCCGCGATGGATTTGTCCTTGCGGGTGCCGAAGGCCACGCCGGGCAGGATGATGTCGGGTGCGCGAGCGCGCCATGCGGCCACGTCCTCGACCGCCCCCTCGGTCATCGCAAGCCGCACGTTGTGCTGGCGCAGCGCAGCGATGGACTTGTCGCGCAGATCCGCGTCGCTGCGGGCGGCCCGGAGGGGCGTGGCGCATTCGCCGAGCATGCCGGGATCGAACGCTTCCTTCGGATCAAGGGTCGGAACCAATGCCCCCAGACGGCCCGGGCAGATGGGTGCGCCCGGCGGCACCTCGTCCATGCGGAAGGCGTGCAGGTGCATTTCGATGACCGGAAGCGGAGCCTGCGCCTGCGCGCACACGGGGAGCAGCATCGAAGCAAGCAGACACCCGATCGCTCTCTGGCTCATGCGCATCGCTTCGTCGGAGACGCCGCCATCCTAGCCCAAGCGGGAACTCCGCAGCGCAAGGCGACGCGCCACTTGGACCAGGACAGACGCGCCCCACGGCGACCGGATCGGCGTCCGGAGACTCCGCCAGCTCACCGGCCGCGCCGTGGCCGTCCCCGCGGTGGGTGATCCGACAAAGGAACGGCCTTGCTAGTCCGCCGCCTGCGCCCACACCACCGGGCTGCGCAGCGCCCCCCACACGAGTTGGAGATTGGTGCGCACGTCGCCGGCCTGATCTTCCGCGAACGCCAGCAGTTCGTCCAGCGCGGCGCGATCGAGGTACTGGCCGTTGAAGAAGAGCCCGGCGATCCGTTGCGTGCTGCGGATGTCGGTGAGTGGATCGGCGTCCAGCAGCAGCATGTCGGCCACCTTGCCCTCTTCGATCGAACCGAACGCACGTTCCTGACCGCTGAACCGCGCCGCATCGATGGTGGCGCTCCGCAGCGCGTCCGCCGGGGACAGGCCGGCGCGCACCAGTTCGACCAGTTCATCGTGGATGGCGAATCCGGGAAAGACGTAGGTATCGCCCGCGTCGGTGCCGGCCACGATCCGGACGCCCGCCTCGTGGGCCTGGCGAACGTTGTCCATGGCGAGCCGATACAGCGCCGCGCTCAAATCGCGACCCGAAGCGTCCCGGGCATGCGCCGCCGCGCGATCCGCATCGGATTGCCAGAGCCCGGCCCAGAACATGAGCGGGATGAAACGCCGACGCGGGTCCTCGCGGAACGTGCGGTCGCCCGCCATCGCACTCATGCGCAGCACCTGGAGGGTCGGCGTCCAGGCGGTCCCGGATGCCGCCATCTCGGCCATGAGTGCGGCGCAGCGCGCGGGATCGTGCTCGTCGATCAATTGGGCGCGCAGCTCGAGCGTGAAGCCGGCCGTCGGATCCGGCAACGCGCGGAAGTCGTCCATGCCCCGGTAGCACTCGAACAGGAAGATCCGCGGGTGCTCCACGCTGTGCTGGCCCGCCGCCAGCACCGTCCGCAGCGGCACGCGCACGGGCAGATGACCCGCCACCCGCAGCCCGCGGCGCGCCGCCACCGCGGCGAGCGCCTCGTAGGCAGGCAGGGACACGTTGGTGTAGGTCTTGACCAGATCCACGCCGTCGGCGGCGAGGTAGGCCACGAGGGCCCGCGCGTCCTCGGCGTCTCGCGCATTGAAGAACGCTGGTGCGGCAGACGGCACCCCGCGTTCGCCATCGATCGCGTAGCTGCTGCGCATGATGTACCTCGGTGCGAGGTGACTGCCATCGCGCAGCCCCGCGCGCCAGCGCTCGATGTCGTCGCCGCAGGCGAGGAACGGGTCCGCAATGCCCGGGCATCCCCACATTTCGCGCACGCCGGTCACACCGTTCGCGATCGAGAGCGGATGGGTGTACTGCGGTGAGATCTTCAGCGAGTGGACATGCATGTCCCACAGGCCCGGGATCAGGAACTTGCCGGCCCCGTCCACGACGACGAGCCCCGCGTGCGCGACCGCGGAGGAACTGGCCCCGATCGCGGCGATGCGTCCGTCGCGGACGACGACGTCGCGCCCCGGCAGGATCCGGGCGTTCACCACGTCGACCACGGCGACCTGCCGCACCAGAAAATCGCCACGCACGCCGGGTCGCGGCATCTCGGGCAGCGGCGCGTTCAGCAACGCCACCATCGCCAGCCCGAGCGCCACCACCAGCCCCACGATCACCCGAAGCAGGGTGCGGACCCGGCGAGGCCCGGCCTGGATCGCACCCGAGGCATCACGCGTCGTCATCGGTCCAAGGTGCCATTGGGAAGGAAAGGAAAACCTGCACGCCGACGTCCCGGCCGGCCCGAACGCACGATCCGGTCCGCGACGCCGCATCCGATGCTGGACCCGCGATGTGAATCTTTCTTCAAGCAGCGCGTCCGCGGGGTCCGGGAGGATCGATGGTCGCACCACCTCGCGCGCTTCAGCCATGCCGACAGCATCGATGGCATCGCAGCCACGCCCTGGCCCGGACCAATCACCTGCGCGACTTGAAGGAATCTTGATCGACCACTCCTAGCCTGCGCGTCCCTGCATGACCTTCCGGTCCTTCGATGATGCGCACACTGATCCTGTTCGTCCTTCTCGCGACCGGCCCCGTGACGGGCAGCGCCCAGGCGGCGCCGCGCTGGACCCTGGTCACCTCCGACAATCCGGCGTTCCCGACCCCGGGCATCGGCAACGTCGCGGTGCTGCCGATCGAACCGGCGCTCAACGACGCCGACGGGCAGTCGCTGCGCATGCAACTCGACCCCAACGCCAGCATCGGCGGCATCTGGTTGCGCGTGGGCAACGGCTTCGTGCCCGTGGCCCGGCGCTTCACCACCGGCGCCCTCGGCCCGCGTCGACAGGGTGCGGAATCGACGCATCAATTCGTCGACCTGAGTTAGTTCGAAGACGCGGGGCCCGGCCCGGGCACGACGTTTCTCGCCACCGCG
>JAJTHZ010000188.1 GCA_021299185.1 Lysobacteraceae bacterium
TGCGGGCGGCGGTGGCGAGGCGGCGGCGGGCGCGGGTCAGGGCGTCGGACATTGCGGCGGCGGTGTCGGTCACGGGTGGACTCCGGTGGCGAGGGCCCGCAAGATCGGCGCCCGGCGGTGCCGGCGTCTCGCCGGATCGGAAATCGGCCAGCCGACACACCGCGCGGGGATTCGGCGCACAGCCGCCGTTCAGCCGTGACCGCCGGCATGGGCGCGCCGACGCGGCGGTCGCCATGCTGCTGGCTGCAGGAACTCAGGGCAGGACCCGATGGCGACCGACGTGACGTGGATGACCTGGGGCGTGGTGGGCCTGGCGCTTGCATCGGCCGTGGCCCTGGTGGCGCGCCGGCGCAAGACCGACGCCGAACTGCTGTTCGCGGTGTTCTGCGGCTCGGTGGCGATGGCGATGCTGCGCCCGGGCCTCGGCGACGCACCGGCCTGGCTGGTGGTTGCCGTGACGCTCGGCGCCTGCGCCACCTGCAACGTGTACTGGTTGGTCGCGCGCGCGCTGTTCCGGGGCCCGGGCGGGGTCGGTCGCGTGCACATCGCGGTGGCGGCCGGCATCGCGACGTTGATCATGCTGTACCGGTTCGCCGAGATGTCCGGCGTCGAGCGCGGCATGGCGGTGATCGGCGACGTGCTGACGCTCGCGAGCTCGACCGTGCTGGTGCTGGCGGCCGTCGAGGCCCTGCGCGGCTGGTCCACGGCGCCGGCCGCCGAACGGCACCTGCGGATCGCCTTCGTCGGCGTCTACGGCACGTGCCTGACCGTCGGCACGGTCTCCGGCGCCTGGGCCGGCGTCGATCCGGGCTGGGCGCCGGCGCATCGGCTCGTGGTCCTGTGCTGCACGATCGCGATCGTGCTCTTCACCCACGGTGCGCTGTTGCTGCGCCGCCGTCGTCCGTGGACTCCGCTGATCGCCGCGGCGACCGACGCCACGGCGCCGGACACGGCCTCGCCGCGGGCCGGGCCGACGACCGAAGACCTCGCGCTGGCCGCGGCGATCCGCCGCATCCTGGAACAGCGCGCGCTGTATCGCGAGCCCGAATTGAAGGTCGCCGCCGTCGCTGCCGCGGTCGGCAGCGCGGAGCACAAGGTCAGCCGCGCCATCACCCAGGGGCTCGGCGAGCGCAACTTCAACCAGTGGGTGAATCGATATCGCATCGACCATGCGTGCCGCCTGCTGGCGTCCGGCGACGAGCGCAGCGTGCTCGAAATCGCCCTCGACAGCGGTTTCGCCTCGCTCGGTCCGTTCAATCGCGCCTTCAAGGCGCTGACCGGAACGACCCCGACGGCCTGGCGCGCGGCGCGGCGCCGGGCGGACGCCGCAGGGATCGACGCGGCGGGATGCCGCGTGTCCTGAGCGCGGTCCCGCAGTGCGGCCGCGCGCTGACGCTACTCGACCACCACCGGGATCCCGAGCCGCTTGCCGATCGTCGCCTTCCACTTGGCCGGGCCGGTGGTGTGCACGGACTCGCCGCGGCTGTCGACGGCGACGGTCACCGGCATGTCCTTGACCTCGAACTCGTAGATCGCCTCCATGCCGAGGTCGGCGAAGCCGACGACCTTGGCGGCCTTGATCGCCTTCGACACCAGGTACGCCGCGCCGCCGACCGCCATCAGGTAGGCGCTGCGGTGCTTCCTGATCGCCTCGATCGCGACCGGGCCGCGCTCTGCTTTGCCCACCATCCCGAAGAGACCGGTGGCTTCGAGCACCTGGCCGGTGAACTTGTCCATGCGGGTGGCGGTGGTGGGGCCCGCAGGGCCCACGACCTCGTCGCGCACCGGATCGACCGGGCCCACGTAGTAGATGAACTTGCCGCGCAGATCGACCGGCAGCGGCTCGCCCTTGTTGAGCATGTCGACCATGCGCTTGTGCGCGGCGTCGCGGCCGGTCAGGAGTTTTCCGTTCAGCAGCAGCACATCACCGGGCTTCCAGCCGGCGATCTCGTCCTTGGTGATGGCATCGAGGTTGACGCGCTTGCCCTTGCTGGCGTCGTAGGTCAGCTCCGGCCAGTCCTCCAGCGAGGGCGGCTCCAGCATCACCGGGCCGCTGCCGTCGAGCGTGAAGTGCGCATGCCGCGTGGCCGCGCAGTTCGGGATCATCGCCACCGGCAGGTTGGCCGCGTGGGTCGGGTAGTCCTTGACCTTGACGTCGAGCACCGTGGTCAGCCCACCCAGGCCCTGCGCGCCGATGCCCAGCCGGTTCACCTTCTCGTACAGCTCGATGCGCAGTTCCTCGGCGCGGCTGCGCGGGCCGCGGGCGATCAGGTCCTGGATGTCGATCTCGTCCATCAGGGCTTCCTTGGCCAGCAGCATGGCCTTCTCTGCCGTGCCGCCGATGCCGATGCCGAGCATGCCCGGCGGGCACCAGCCCGCGCCCATGGTGGGCACGGTCTTGAGCACCCAGTCGACGATCGAGTCCGACGGGTTCAGCATCACGAACTTCGACTTCGCCTCCGAGCCGCCGCCCTTCGCGGCGACGATCACGTCGACCTTGTCGCCCGGCACGACCTTCATGTTCACCACGCCCGGCGTGTTGTCCTTGGTGTTGGTGCGCTTCCCCGCCGGGTCGGCCAAGACGGAAGCGCGCAGCTTGTTGTCCGGATGGTTGTAGGCGCGGCGCACGCCCTCGTGGACCATGTCCTCCACCGACAGCGTGGCGTCCCAGCGCACGTCCATGCCGATCTCGAGGAA
>JAJTHZ010000085.1 GCA_021299185.1 Lysobacteraceae bacterium
CGCGGTGGCGAGAAACGTCGTGCCCGGGCCGGGCCCCGCGTCTTCGAACTAACTCAGGTCGACGAATTGATGCGTCGATTCCGCACCCTGTCGACGCGGGCCGAGGGCGCCGGTGGTGAAGCGCCGGGCCACGGGCACGAAACCGTTGCCGACGCGCAACCAGATGCCGCCCATGCTGGCGTTGGGGTCGAGTTGCATGCGCAGCGACTGCCCGTCGGCGTCGTTGAGCGCCGGATGGATCGGCAGCACCGCAATGTTGCCGATGCCCGGGGTCGGGAACGCCGGATTGTCGGAGGTGACCAGGGTCCAGCGCGGCGCCGCCTGGGCGCTGCCCATCACGGGGCCGGTCGCGAGCAGGACGAACAGGATCAGCGTGCGCATCATCGGCATATCGCCCGGCCCCCGGGAATGCGGGCATTCACCGGAGTCTTTGCGTCATCGGCCTGCGGTCGACACCCTGCGCCGAACTGCGGGAGAGGAACGGCACTCGTTGCCGGATTGATCATGAGCTTGTGGGTCCTTTGTTGCCCCAAGAAGCGTATATCGGGCGTCCTCTGTTGCTATCCGCCTCCAAAGGCACAATACTGTTGCATCAATGGAAACAATGACTCCTCGATTCGCCCAGTCGATCTGTTTCCTGACGGTGGCGGACACGGGTAGCTTCACGGGCGCCGCTGACGTGCTGGGCTGCTCGAAAGCCCAGGCGAGCAAGCGGGTGAGCGCGCTCGAACGCGCATTGGGCGTCCAGTTGCTGATGCGTACCACCCGTACGCTGGCGCTGACCGAAGCGGGGCGCGCGTATCTCGAGCACTGCCGCCGCCTGCGCGAAGCGCTCGCCGATGGCGAGCGCGCGGTATCCGCCGTTTCGCAGGAGATCAGTGGGATGCTGAGGGTGACCGCGCCGCCGTCGTTCGGCGAAGCATTCCTGCGCGAGCTGCTGATGGCGTTCCAGGCGCGGCATCCGCAGTTGCGGATCGCACTGGACCTGAGCGTCGAGCATCAGGACCTGCTTTCGAAGGCATTCGATTTCGCATTCCGCGCGACGCGTATTCCCGACGAGTCGCTGGTGTCGAGGACGCTGGCGTTGGGGAGCGACGTCGTGGTGGCGAGTCCGTCATTCCTCGAGACCTGTGGCGAGCTGCGCACGCCCGAGGACCTTGTCGGTGTCGCGTGCTTGCTCAGTGCGCACCCACGCCATGCGACCGAATGGGTGTTCATGCGCGGCGGAGAAGCGATCGTCGTCGACGTGAGCGGTCGCTTCGTGGTGAACCATTTCGGGGTGTTGCGGGATGCTGCGATCGCCGGCGCGGGGGTCGCCAAGTTGCCGGCCTACCTGGCCGCCGATGCGATCGCGCGTGGCGCCCTGGTGCGTCTTCTGCGCGACTACGACACGGAACCCACGCCCTTGTGCCTGGTGTATCCGCAACGCCGGTTCATGCCGCACCGAAACCGCGCATTCCGCGACTTCGTCCAGGACTGGTTTGCCGATCCGGCGCGCGTGAGGATTTTCGGCTGAGCGGGCCAAGGCCATGCGCAGGTTCGCGTCACGCCGTCATGCAGTCACCGAGCGGTTCCTGTACAGGTCAGGCCGATGAAGCATCGGGCTCGACGGGTGCATTCATCTCGACCGCATTATGGGTGTCCCAGACTGCGTCGCCCGCCTTCCCTATGATCGGTGTCCCAAATCGCGCGCGCGCGGCCTGCTGTGGCTCGCGGCGGTCGAGCCGATACGTCCACAGGTTGGTGTTGACGAACACGCGCACTCTCAGCGCGTGTTGACCTCGTCGCGCGTCCAGGCCGACGCGCTCTGCGATGTGCTGCGCGCCGCGAGCGCGTTCAGAACGTCGAGCGACTCGAGGCGGCGCTGGCGGGCGTCGACACGGCCACCGCGGAGCGCGTCTACTGCTCTGCTTCTGCGGAGAAACAAGGCGTCCGTGGCGACGCGGCGCTCTGCGCCCGCTCAGAGCATGGGTGAACGATGGTGGGTGTCCCAATTCACTCGACATGTGCGACCGGCTACATCTTGAGATAGCCCAGCCGCGCCGCGCAGGCATCGATCGTGTCGGTGAGGATGGGGTCGGACAACGCGCGGTTGAACGACGGTGAGGCGGGCAGCGCGTCGCGGGCACGCTCGTTGAGCACGTACGCAATCGCGCCGGGGTGCATCGACGACAGGTATCGGAAGCCGTCGAGCGCGTAAGCGTCGTCGAGGGCGATGGCCCAGCGCCGCGTGCGATCGCGCGGGCCGGAGTGGATCGCGAGCGAGGCGCCCATGCGGGTCGCGAACTCGCCCGTCAGATCGAGCAGCCGCACGGGCCGCGCGAGCGGAAAGATGGCGAGGAAGGGATCGCGCCGGACACGGTCGATGGCGCGGGACTGCTGGAACACCTCGGCGATGCAGGTGAGGCCCTCCGGCGCACCGTAAAGCACGGCACGCGCCTGCCGATGCGGATGGCCATCGGCGTCCGGCAGGTGATGATCGAAGCGTGCGAGCGGCGACGGCCCCCAGTCGCGAAATCCGTTCCACGCGCTCGGATGTCGTCCACCGGCGAAGTACACGCGGGCAATCCACGATTGCGCGGGCAGCACGTGCACCGGCGGATCGAGTCGCCGCAGCGCGGCGCGATCCGGCGGCTCAGGCAGCTTCGCCACCGCCCAGTGCTTCAGCCAACGCGATGACCCGGTCCGCGTCGCCCGTGGCGAGCAGGAAGTCGCGCGGGGAACGTGGACGTCCCTCGTCGTCCTGCAGGTCCTGCGTCGGCGTGGCGAGCCACGACAGGATTTCCAGCGGCCGGACGTCGACCGCAATCGCCGGCAACACGCGGCGCAGTCCCGGCAGCTCACCGCCCGCTTCGAACAGCAGCGACGGGATCCGCAACTCACCCGAATCGTCGAGCGCGATCAGCGTGCGGTCCTTCAGGCGCTGCCGGATGCGCGACGGATGCACGCCCAGCAGGCGCGCCGCGTCGGCCGTGGTGTGCGCGCTGCGATAGACCTCGAACCAGGCATGCAGTGCGTCCTGGCGCGCGCGATCTGCGTTGCGCGCGGTGTCCGCATCGGGCGCCAGCCCAACATGCCGCAGCGCATCCAGTTCGCCCGCCGTCAGCGCTTGCTCCGGCAGAAGCGTCGCCTGTTGGCGAAACGCACTCGGGCGCTTCGCGAACTGCTGGTACGCGAGTTCGATGTAGTCCCGATCGCTGAGCGTTTCGACCGCCGGCTCGCCGACGCGGTGACCCAGCTCGGTCAGCAGAGTGCTCATGCAGGCTCTCCCGAACTAACGCAGTTAGTGATCGCGAGTATACGGCGTGGGGCGGGTCAGCGCCAGCATGGGTCACCGCCGGCAGGGGGAAGGGCGAGTCGCCCAATGCGAGGGCGAAGATCAATCAAAACAAGGGTATACGCAGCTACGGGCGGCGCACCACGCGCCGCGCGCGCGATGGGCTGATTCTGGGGAGCGGATTCGAGGGGCGCCGGTGGCGCGGATTGCGGCGAATGATGGGTGTCCCAGATCGCGTCCCAGATCGCGTCTTCCGGATTGCCGCGGATGATGGGTGTCCCAGATCGCGACGGTGCCGGCGGCATCGGATTGACCAGCACCAGTGCGGCGACCGGGCAGCGCACCGCCACCATCGCGGCCAGCAGCCCGCCGAGGCTCGCCCCGACCAGCACCGGCTGGCCGGCGCTGCGCACCGCACTTTCGACCTGCGCTGCGTAGTCTTCCAGCGTGGTGGCCACAAGCCCCGCCCGCGCCGGCTGCAGGTCGACCGCATGCACCACCGCGCCGCGTGCCGCCAGCACCCGCTGCCAGACCAGCCACTCCCATGCGCCGCCGCCGGCGCCATGCACCAGCACCCAGGGCCGCATGTCCATGCCCAGATTCTGACTCAGGTCATGAACGCGACGCGTGCAGGGCTTGACCCACACGCGGCGCCGGCAGGATGGTAGGCGTCCAGGCCAGTCGCTGCGCGACCCAGGGCTCGCGACCGACCCCACTCGACATGAAGGGAGACCGCGCATGCCCACCTACGGTACCGACCAGATCCGCAACATCGCCCTCGCGGGCCACTCCAGCGCCGGCAAGACCACCCTGTTCGAAGCCCTGCTGCATGCCGGCGGCGCGATCCCCACGGCAGGCACGGTCGAAAAGGGCAGCACGGTCTCCGACCATGACCCGATGGAAAAGGCCCGCGGGCACTCCATCCACACCAGCATCGCCGCCATTGACCACCGCGGCATCCACGTGAACCTGATCGACACCCCGGGCTACGCCGACTTCCGCGGCCCGACCCTGAGCGCGCTGGCCGTGGTCGAAACCTGCGCGGTGGTGGTGGACGCCGTGCGCGGCATCGAACACGGCACCACGCGCCTGATGGAACACGCCAAAGCGCGCCGCCTGTGCCGCCTGCTGGTGGTCAACCGGATCGACGCCGCCGAAGCCGACCTTGAACTGCTGGTCGAACAACTGCGCGAGGCCTTCGGCGCCGAGTGCCTGCCGATCAACCTGCCGGCCCAGGGCCGCGCCGGCGTGGTGAACTGCTTCGCCAACCCCAGCGGCACCAGCGACTTCGGCAGCGTCGCCGAGGCGCACCAGCGCATCATCGACCAGGTCGTCGAAATCAATGAAGACGTGATGGGCCGCTATCTGGAAGAAGGCGAGAAGGGCCTCTCCGGGCAGCAGCTCCACGATGCCTTCGAGCAGTGCCTGCGCGAAGGCCATCTGGTGCCGATCTGCTTCGTCAGCGCACGCACCGGCGCCGGCGTGAAGGAACTGCTCGACCTGTTCGAGACCCTGATGCCCTCGCCCGCCGAGGCCAATCCGCCGCTGTTCATTAAGGGAATCGGCCCTTCAGCCGCCGATTTCACGACAAGCTCCGACCCGCAGGCCCATGTCGTCGCCGACGTGTTCAAGATCGTCAACGACCCCTTCGTCGGCAAGCTCAGCGTGTTCCGCGTCTACCAGGGCACGATCAAGCGCGACACCCAGTTGTTCATCGACGACGGCAAGAAGCCGTTCAAGGTCGGGCATCTGTTCAAACTCAAGGGCAAGGACCACGTCGAGATCGACGACGCCGTGCCGGGCGACATCGCCGCCGTGGCCAAGATCGACGAAATCCACTTCGACGCGCTGCTGCACGACAGCCACGACGAAGACCAGATCCACCTGAAGCCGATCGATTTCCCGCAGCCGATGTTCGGGCTTGCGATCGAGCCCGCCACCCGCGGCCAGGAGCAGAAGCTCGCCACCGCGCTGCACCGGTTGGCCGAAGAGGACCCATGCTTCCGGATCGAACACGAGAAGGAACTCAACCAGACCGTGATCCGCGGCCTCGGTGAACTGCACCTGCGCGTGATGCTGGAGCGGATGAAGGAGCGTTACCAGGTTGAAGTGAAGACCCAGCCGCCGAAGATCGCCTACCGCGAGACCATCAGCGCGAAAGCCGACGGCCATCACCGGCACAAGAAGCAGACCGGTGGCGCGGGGCAATTCGGCGAAGTGTTCCTGCGCATCGAACCGCTGCCGCGCGGCACCGGCTTCGAATTCGTCGACGAGGTCAAGGGCGGCACCATCCCGCACCAGTTCATCCCCGCGGTGGAGAAAGGCGTGCGCATGGTGCTCGAGCACGGCGCGGTGGCGGGCTACGCGCTGCAGGACGTGCGCGTCATCGTCTACGACGGCAAGTACCACCCCGTCGACTCAAAGGAAGTCGCCTTCGTCAGCGCCGGCAAGCGCGCCTTCATGGACGCCATCACCAAGGCCCGCCCGCTGATCCTCGAACCCATCGTCAACCTCGACGTCACCCTGCCCGACGCGCACATGGGCGACGTCACTGGCGGCCTGTCATCCAAGCGCGGGCGCATCAACGGCACCGATTCGGTGCGCGGCGGCGAGATCGTCGTGAAAGCCCAGGTGCCGCTGGCGGAGATCGGGGATTATTCGAACGAGCTGAAGGCGCTGACGGGTGGGCGTGGGCGGTATGCGATCGAGTTTTCCCACTACGAGGCGGTGCCGCCGGGGGTGCAGAAGCAGTTGGTGGAGGCGTTTAGGCCGCGGGTGGAGGAGGAGTAATCCGCCGCATCAACCGCCCTTTCCGCGCCGCCAACGCTTTTCCTTCTCCCCTTGCGGGTGAGACGGGACATGTCGCGCCACCGGCGCGACCCGTCGAACGCCAATGCGGGCAGCGTTGGCCGGGATGAAGGTGGCCGCAGGCCGGATGAGGGGTATGGTGCCCGGTCGCAATCAGTGCACGGCGGCAACGACGTTCGCCGGGCGCTTGAACGCCGCAGCCACTTGCAGCAGCAGGGGGCCGGAACGAGGCGACACAGCACGCCCGCCGGCCGCAAGGTCGCGAACTCAAGCACCGCACGCGGCAGCCGCACAAGAGGTGCACGATGGCAAGCACGATCGATGACCTCGCGTCCCAGGCACTCGCCTTGCCGCCCGAGGACCGAGCGAAACTGCTGGAGCAACTGATCGCCAGCTTCGAGCCGAAGTCTCCGGGCCAGGTGGCGTGGCTTGAACTCGCCCGCACTCGCCGCGAGGCCGTACTCGCAGGAACGACCGTGCCCGTGCCTGTCGACCTGGCCCTACAACGCATCCACGCCCGGTTGAAGTGACGGTCTGGCTGCACCCGGACGCCGAGGCGGAACTGGGCGATGCCGCCGTGTACTACGCGGCCCATGCAAGCACCGCCATCGCCACGGCATTTCTGGCCGAGTTCGAGCGCTTGAAGGATGTGATCGCCGAGAACCCGCACCGCGGCGCCGAAGCCGCACACGGATTTCGCATGTTTCACTTCGATCGCTTCCCGTACACCGCGATCTACGCAGTGGAGGACCGACTCGGCGTCGTCATCTACGCTGTTGTAAACCGCGCAGTACTACATTGACGCAGGCATGACTACAGTCCGGGACACCCATGCGGCAATCGGAGGCACCTCCGGATTGGTCCTACTGCAGCGACCGGACAATGAGACCGCTACCATCGACTTCAATAACCTGCGTGCCTGCACCATTGCGATGTGAATGTGAATCTGCGAGGACCGCGAGGGCCGCTTGAAGGGTCGGCGAATCTCCGGTGCAAACCAGGGCAGGAACTCGATTCCCAGTCAGAAGGGCGTCCACGGTCAGCTGGGACGGAAACCGGCGGTCTGCGCTGCGCACCGAGAAGATGACCGTTTCCGGCTGGACCTCAGTTAGAAGGCCATTCGCAAGGGCTCGGGACTGAGCATCGCTTCCAGCACGGCCACCGTGGTGCGGGTACACCAAGACCGGCGCCCGGATTGCGACGCCAGCCGCCAGAAGTGCCTCAAACCCAACCTGGTCCAAATCGCCAGGAGCAAGCACCCATGGCTGATCGGCCTGACTGATCAGGATGACCGCGCTCAGGCGATTGGCGTTGGCGGGCGGCCCCTGGTCGGGCGCGTATGCCACCCCACGTAGTCGTTGCTCCACGCTAGGGGCGAGCACAGACACTTGGGCTGGTCCCACAGCAATAGGATCGGCCGGTTCGCCATGACCCAGGGACGTGCGGACCTGCGGCTTTCGTCCGCGACGTCGGACCAAGTCTTGCAGCGCGACGATCAGATCGTTAAAGACATCGGTATCGCGGGGATCAGGGTTGAGGTAGATTTCGGCGATCCAGAAGTCCGGGTCTGCGTCCAAACGGGAGATCAGCGAAATCGCCCCGCCGATATGGTCGGCATCGGCATGCGATAGCAGCATCGCCTGCACGTGACGGAGGTCCTTTGTGCTGAGGAAGTTGGCCAACGCATCCCCAGGGCCGGCGTCTATGACGACGCAGTTGCAATCGTGGGCAAGCACGGTTGCGTTGCCGTGGCCGACATCAACGACGTAGCAGGCGGGCATGTTCCTCATCCAGTTCCGGAGCCGGTTCCAGGTTGGTCACGTACAGCTGGTCGAGGTTTCGTGCGCCAAGATTGACCTCGCCCATGAATCGAAGGCCTACCTTGAGATCCACGCCCGGAAAGCGCGCTTGCAGGTCACGGTGCTTAACCAGTTTGCCATCCGAACGATATCCCGGGATCAACAATCCCACGTCATCATCGTCGATGCTGTCGATTCGAATCACAGTTCGCGAGGGCAGGGTTTCGCGCGTGTGGTCGCCTCGAATGCGACGATGGGCGCGTTCAACCGCCTCGGCTAGTCCGCTGTGCAGCTCACTGCGCGAAAGTAGCGCGGGCACCTTGGCGCCCAACCAAAAGTAGTCAGGCAGGCCCTGTTCGACGTAAGTGCTGAGAATCACCGAAGGAATCTTTGCATCAAACAGCTGGATGGCCAGAATCATCCCGTTGGCCGGCGCGTAGGTGCGCGCCATCTTGTAGTCCAGCACGACAGTGTCGATACGATCCCGCTCGATACGTTGGAGCAGGGCATCGATGCTGGTCAGCGGTTCATCCTGCGAAATCGCCTCGCCTTGCGCGAAGGTGTTGCAGATCCAATCGGCGGCATTGGCCCGACTGTTGATCTGGTCATCGACAACGAGGAGGCGCACAGTTCAAGTCTCCGGCACCTGAGGTAGCGAAATGGTAAAGCCGGCGCCACCCAAGTCACTTCGGGCACGAGCCGTTGCCTTCCCTCCCCGATCTCGTGCCGCGGTCCGCACAATGGCCAGCCCCACGCCTGTGCCCTCCTCTCGCGTGGTTTCACCCGGGTTCCACATGTCCATCATGCCGATACCGGTATCTGCCAATGACGTGAGACAGCACTGTTGCTGAGATTAGTGAGCAGACTGGCTGTCGTCGGTGCTTGGTTTCGCCTCCTCCGGTCGGGGCCGGTTGATGTAGACCTGGGTCGGGACCAAGGGTGGTTGTGGCAG